>NZ_CAUQHQ010000212.1:0-2539 GCF_963517995.1 uncultured Campylobacter sp. | reverse complement strand
TTTCTCCGCTTTTACCCTCTTTTAAGTTTTTTACCAACAACGCATTCCTATCGTTGTTATTCTTAAAAAAATGCGTCGGATTGTCTTTTATCTCTTTGATTACGCGAAATACGTCCGCTTCGCTTTTAAACATTTCTGGATGCTTTAACGCTAGGCTCTTTAAATTTGCTGTCCATTCGTCGCTAAGTACGCCGCTTAAATCGTTTATCCATTTTTCAGGCTCAAATTTATGTTCGGCGTATTGCTTTGCCGCCCCGCCGTCCTTCATTATATACCCATCGCTCGCATCGCTTGCGCGATATGCTCCGCTCATTCGCTCCCGCTCGGACGCAAAACTATTTGCGTCCTCTATCGGCGCTCGCTCACCCTCTACCTCGTTTTTAGCCTTGATTTCGGCGGCGACTTGCGCGCGGACGTTATTTTCGTATACTTCGGCCGCTTTGCCGTTTGCGTAGTCTTTGGCGATGTTTATATCTTTTTTTGCGTAGGCTTGCGTAAAAGCTTGCGCGCTCTCGTCCGAAAAGCCTCTTTGTTTTAGCCTTGCGGCGTAAATTTCGGGAGCGTAGGCCTGAGCCGCGATATCTTTTTCAAGCGCGTAAAATATACCTTGTCCCGCAAGCCTTGGATCCACGTCCGGTCCTATTAAAATGATTTTGTCATAGACCGAAGGCTTTAGCCCTTCTCTTGAGGTTGCAGGGGTTTGATAACCCGTAGTAGTGATTGCCATAATTGCTCCTTTTCGTATGGTTTAGAGCGATTATCGCGTAGGTGGCAGTGTCAAATCTACCTAGTTTTGGGAAAAAATAGAGAAAAATAGTGTCAAAATTTGCATAATTTGGGAAAAATAGGAAAAATTACCCAAAAATTACCGCATTTTTTGGGAAATATGGGGTACCCCTTAAAGCAGGGGATTTGATTGTTAGATTAGTTGCCTTGCGCTATTTTATCTCGACATCGTCGCATATCAAGCTAATATCGGCTCCGTTTGCTTCTCTTAACGTTTTTAGAGTATGTTTAATGCTTCTCATAGCCTCTATGTTTAGCGTTTGAGGCAACCACTCCGCGCCGCAGTTAGGGCACTCGTTGAGAAAAACCTTGTGCGTTTCAAACACAAACGATATGGACGTCTGACAATGCATACAAACAAATTCTATGCCTTTTATATTTTTTACGTTTTGTTTCATTGCGTTGTTCTCCTTTTTGATTTTTTATTTTATCTTTTTTTACCTTACTTGCCCGCATCTCGCTATTCTAAACCTTTAAATTTATGGTATAATAGTCTAAATCTTGCGTTAATAGGGTCTAATTTTATCTTGGGCTCGTAACCCGAGCGAGTAAGAGCGGACTTAGTCCGTCCCTAGCGCAAGATTCCTAAAGAATTCATTATTCTCCAGTCTCCCATTTTCAAAATACATTGACTTAAACGCAAGCTCATTTCTTTTTTTCTTAATTTCCTCGACTATTACGTAGTAGCCGTTTATTTGCCTACCGCTAACTACTACTTCTTGCCCGGATTTATCCTTTGAAACCGCGCTTATCGACGCATTATCGGCATACTCCTCCCATTTTGCAATATCTTCAAGGGTTACGGGCTTTTGTCCGCTCTTTTTTACCAGATCGCTATCTTTACCGTGTCTATTGATGACGTGAGTTACGGCATCGGCTCCGATAGTGCGCCTTACGTCTTGCGGATGTTTAAAATTCAGCTCTTTGGCTCTTTTTACGTCTAGCTTATCTACGGCGATAGTCTTCTTTGAGTTCCACACGTACTCTACTATCTCCGCATTTAAATTCTCTCTACCGATAGGCGTCATATCTCGCCCCTTTTGCGCGCTAGCTTCTATCGCCTTTTTGGTTTGTTCGTTTTTTACTGCCTGAGCGTATCTACCTTTTGCCGCCTCTATTATCTCTATTTTTGTTTTTGTGCTTAGGTCTTTATTCGTTATAGTCTTTTGTAGTAGTTTGCCTAGCTCGTCTTGCTTTAGTTTATTTACGAAACTTGATATTTTTTCTTTACCCGCGTTCCCTTCTGCTATTTTTACTATCTGATCGTATAGTTTAGGATTAGTCTTTTTTAGAGTAGCCGCCGTTACCTTTGAGCCAAAAAGCCTGTATATAAAACCTTTAGCAAATTTCTCCGCGTCGAAGTTTCCGTTCTCGTCTTTAGCGTTTAGAGTTCCGCCCGCTAGGCCTGCTCCTACGTGAGGGTTTACGTATGTTTTTATAGCTTCTTCGTCTTTAGCCGAATTTTGTGGTATAATGGTTTCATCTTGGTAGCCCAAGCCTTGATTTTCAAGTTTGCTACCTAGCCGGGTGAAAGTTTGGATAACACCGGCATCATCTGCGGCGGACTCCGCTTTTGCGGTAGGCATCGTCCGGCTTTGATCGGAGTGGCGAGGGAGCCGTCTCGCCCCGTCGCTATATTCTACTTTTGGCAATTCGCCGTTTCCTAAATTTTCTTTATTTCTTTTTTGAAGTCTATCCAACCTTTTTTCGTTATTGATGGTTGCATGCACTATCTGCCCGTCCGTTTTCCTAA
>NZ_CAUQHQ010000211.1:0-2579 GCF_963517995.1 uncultured Campylobacter sp. | reverse complement strand
TTACTGCCATTAAGGACTCCTTTTTAATGTGTTTCTTGAGGTTTGGGTATCTTTAAAATACGCGATTTTACCATAAAAATACAAAAAATGTTTTTAAAAATTCTAGCAAATGTAAAAATAGAGGTTAAATTTAGAGATATTTAAAGTTAATGTTAAAATTCGTTTTCTAGAATTTAATATCAAAACAATCATAAATTCAAAAATTGTAAGAAATGGATCAAATTTAACAAAGTTCTTAAACTGTTACGGTATATTGGTAGCCGCCTAAAGGATACGGCAGGACTTTTACTAACGCCAAAACTTTAAGCCTTTAGTCTAGTAGCGATTTGCAGCAAAACCATACGCGGTTTAAAGATAAACGAATTTAGACGGATTATGGATTGCTTTTGATTTTACGGGCGGATTTAAAGAAGCTTGCGGGACGTTAAATTTAGTCCCGCAGGTTAGTAAAGGAGCGATTTTGCTCCTTTAAATTTAGATTACGCGTTGGTTATCTCTAGGAGATTTGAGTTTAGATTTGCGCTAAAGTAGTCAAAGTGCGCTAGACCCGCAAGCTTGACTAGGTTATCGGCTCCGCTTAGAGCCGTATTGTTGCCGTCGTCATCCCTTACTAGATACGTCTCGTTACCGTAAGAAAACGCCCAGATTTTATTAGCCACGTTAGCGCCGCTACTTGTTAAAACCTTATTTATCGCATCTTTTAGGGTGGCTTCGCTATCTAGGTTAGTGGCGGTATATTTTTCAAAAGCCGTAGCCGTTCCTAAATTTATCTTATCACCCCTAGCTATATCCGTGATGGTTACGTATTTACTAGCGCTAGCGTCTGTTTTGGCAGCTCCCAAGATAAATTTATCGTTACCGGCTCCGCCGCTGATTTCGAATTTCTTATTCTCTCTTAGAGCGCTTTGTAGGCGTATCTCGTCGTTGCCTGCGCCTAGCTCTACCCTCACGTTGTTTTCTTGGGTTTTTTGAAAATCCACGAGATCGTTTCCTGCACCGGTCTTTATGTTCTTTATTTTAGTAGACGAACCCGTAGAAACCACGTCTATATAGGTTCTAGTGGTATTAGAGCCTATGATAGACTCCAGCGCCTCATTTGCCGCTTGGACGTGAGCTTGACCTATAGTATTATGGTAGGCGCTATAATCTATACTTTTTAGAGCCGTCATATTGCCGGTCTCTATAGTTAGCGTTGCATAATTAGCCAGAGAGATTCCTCCGTAATGTACGGGATTATATGCGACTGCTACGCTATCCGGATTTGTTACGCCGCCTTTTACGGTCAATGTTTCCGTTATACTATTAGCGCCCGTGTTAGAGTTTATGATACCCCTCACGTTCGTTAAATTTGCCGTAAAGTCCTTCTCCGATGCTAACGTAGGATTAAGCTTAATAAGAAAAGTATTTAGAGAATCAGCTCCGTAAGTTTTTATATTCGCTTCACTCTTTACAAATACGTTTACTACAGGCGGCGTAGGTGTTGAAGTATCCGTATCCGTAAGAGGAGCGGTCGCATTCGACGCGTCTATGTTCACAGTTTTGCCGGTTATATTACCCAAGAATACTACCTTATCTAGGTTATTATTTGTTCCTGTTTTTATAGTTAAGTCTTTTTCAGCAGTTACCGCGCCCAAGGTGAGATTTTTTAGGTTATTTGCATTAAAAGCCACATTTACGCCGGATATGTTACCGAAAGTAGCCGCTGCTTCGCTTCCGTTGCCCTTGACGTCGATATTTATTTTACCGAAATTTTTAACTCCCGAGGTTAAATACTCCTCTGCCACTACGTCACCGACGGTCAAGGTTTTTTGTCCTTCAAATTTCAAGGTAGCATTTTTCATATTAGATGAAATGCGGCCCGTAGTTACGGCGCTACCGTCTATATCCGTAGTCATGGAGATATTTACGTCTCCTCTGGTAGCGGCAGTATTTCCGCCGGCATTTATAGCCCCGATCGTAACAGTCTTTTGATTCGTCGTAGTTATGTTGATATCTTTTGCATTAGCTATCAAAGATCCATATGATAGTACGGCATCCCTCACCCCGTTAGCCGCGCTTGCATTTATGTTTATGCCGTTAGTAGCTCCTGTTATACCCATTACGAAAGTAATCGTACTGCCGGCTACGGTAGCCGTGGTATTGATATTTGCGGCACCTCCTACTTGAGTAGCGTTTGTCGTGTCGCCTATCTTTAACGTTTTATATCCGCTAGCGGTTACGTTTAGGTCGCCGCTAGCTTTTAAAAGATTTCTCACATACAGCTCGCCGTCAGTTACGTTTGTCTCGGAGGTATGTTTTATAGTGACGTTTCTACCTATAGTATAGGCGTTAATATTGGCTCCATAGTTAGCTCTTGAACCTTGCTGCGTAAAGTGCGTAGTTAAATTTACGTCCCCCACGGCATTAATTGAAGCAACGTCTAACGTCTTTTGTCCGGTAGCGTTTATAGTTGCATTATTTACTTTATATACATTTGCGGGAACGGTATCGTGATAACCTATAAAACCGTAAGAAACACTAGCATCCTCTTTATCCGTAGTAGAGGTTAGGCTCACGTTTCTAGTAGTGATTATCTTACC
>NZ_CAUQHQ010000210.1:0-2597 GCF_963517995.1 uncultured Campylobacter sp. | reverse complement strand
AAACAATAAAGCCAAATTTGAGCTTTACCGCAACACGAAGCTGGAAGAGGCCATTCGTAGATTTATAGACGGCGGTCAGGGCATCGACGGCGATATCCAAAAGCGAATGGGCTCGGCGATAATCGCTATAAACAACGATGTAGCCGCCGACGTACTAAAGTCAAATTTGGACGAGCTTGATGCGCTGATATACGAAAACGTCGCCAAGCTACCTATGGACTCGGGTTCGCTAGCTACCAACGTAGTTTTGCCTGACAGCGCCGAGGATGACGCGGCTACTGATTTTGCGCCGGTGGTTGCAAACATAAAGGCAAAAATCGCAGACGCGATCAAACTTTACGCCGCAAAAGACGTAGATAAAGCTATGAGCGATGCGCAGGATATTTACTTCGACGAGTTCGAAGGCAGCGGCATGGAAAATAAAGTAGGCGCGATAGACGTCGGTCTAAAAACTAAGATAGAAGGAAATTTCGGCGAAGTAGTCGCGTTGATGAAAGCGGGCGTGAGCGTCGAGAGACTCCAGCAAGCAGCCGATAATCTAGGTGCAAATTTAGACGCCGCGCTAGAAAAAACAAGCGGCAGCAGCTCGCCTTGGGCGCTATTTGTTTATGCGCTTACGGTCATACTTCGCGAGGGATTTGAGGCGCTCATCATTGTAGCGGCAGTCGTGGCGTATCTACTAAAAACGGGCAACGAAAAGCGCATGAGTATCGTTTACAGCTCGCTTGGCGTAGCGGTCGTGTTAAGCTTTGTTATGGCGTGGATTATGAATTTGATATTTGCAGGCGCTGCGGGTCAAAAAAGAGAGGTAATGGAGGGCGCGGTGATGCTTATCGCCGTGGGACTACTCTTTTACGTCGGTTTTTGGCTACTTTCAAACGCGGGTGCGAAAAAATGGAGCAAATATATCCAAAGCCACGTCAGCGAGTCGATATCAGCAGGCTCTGCTAAGGCGCTTTGGTGGACGGTATTTTTAGCGGTATTTAGAGAAGGCGCGGAGACCGTGCTTTTCTATCAGGCGCTGATTTTTGACGCTAAAGATAGCGCGGGCTACTCGATGATCGCGCTGGGATTTGTAGTGGGGCTAGTTGTCTTGCTTGTTACTTACTACGTGTTTAAAATTTTTGCTATAAAAATCCCAATCAAGCCGTTTTTCTTGTTCACTTCGGCGATCATTTTTTATATGTCGATCGTGTTTGTGGGGAAAGGGCTTATGGAGTTCGTTGAGGGTAAAATTTTCGTTCCAACTAAGATCGAAGGCTTCCCAACTATCGAGTGGCTGGGCATTTATCCGTATTACGAGAGCTTAGTACCGCAGACTATCATGGTAGCGGCGCTAATCATCGGCGTGATCATAATGAAAAAAAAGCAAGCCAAAGAGGCTTAAATTTGACGTTTCTAGCTTTCGCGGGTTGCCGCGAAGCTTAAAATAAATTTACAAATCAATTTAAAGGAGAGAACATGAACAAATTTGTTAAAACAGCTTTGGCATTCAGCCTTGCTGCTTCAGTAGCCTTAGCAGGCGAGTTTCCTATCGGCGATCCGGTAGAAATCAACGGTATGGAGATAGCTGCCGTTTATCTAGAGCCGATCGACATGGAGCCAAAAGGCATCGACCTAGCTCCTAGTAAAGCCGACATCCACCTAGAGGCCGACATCCACGCTATCGAGGGAAATAAAAACGGCTTTGCAGCCGGCGAGTGGATCCCTTATCTAAAAGTTAATTACGAGCTAAAAAACCTAGATAACGGCAAAGTTAAAAAAGGCACATTTATGCCTATGGTTGCTCAAGACGGCCCTCACTACGGCGCTAACCTAAAAATGGATACGGGCGTTGGCAACTACGAGCTAAAATTTCATATAGAAAATCCTGAAAAACAAGGCTTCGGTCGTCACGCAGACAAAGAAACGGGCGTAGGTAAATGGTTCGAGCCGTTTACCACGACCTATAAATTCCAATATACCGGAGCGCCTGCTAAATAATTCGGGCTTAGAGCGGCTAAGTCCGCTCTAAATTTTATTCAAATTCTCAAATTACAGGGCTGATCATGTCTATATATTTCGTCCAAGTTATCTCATCGTTACTGGGATTTGTCCTTTTTGCAGCGTTAAACAACGACAAAAAGAGCCTAAAAGCGCTGTTTCTACCCTCGGTTTTGGGTATCGCAGCAGGCATAGTCGTTTTTAAGATCGCTAGACTCACGCTTCACGACGCGGGCGTTAAAATGGTATTTGACGCGGCTACTTTGGTATTTTTACTAGTTAGCGCGCTTTGGATTTTTATCAAATTTAACCCTGCAAAGATGATAACGTTTTTCGCCTTGGGTGCGGGCTACGGCTTAACCTATGCTCACGCTAGCGCGAATTTTCCGGTATTTGCAGGCGAGCTACTCGATACGCAGTCCATCATCAGCTTATTTTTGATGATATTTGCATTTTTGCTTTTACTGATTTTATTTTTCGTCGTTTCAAATTTAAAAGAGTGCCTGTGCAAGCATGTCTTATGGGCGTTTTCGCTTCTTTTTCTTGCAGTTTTGATAGTGCAAGCTATTTCAAACACGGGGCTTGAGTTTATGCGGGCGGGTATGATACCTACG
>NZ_CAUQHQ010000209.1:0-2605 GCF_963517995.1 uncultured Campylobacter sp. | reverse complement strand
CTCGTATATCATCGCGACGAGGTCTGAAATGTAGTTTGCAAGCAAATTTTGCCTGAGCCTTTGGATCTCGCCGTCAAATTTATACTTTTGCGCGAAGATCAAATTTATAGAGTTTAGTCCGATCTCTGCCGAGTCGTAGTTGTTTACGCTAAAGCCGCTTTTTATAGGGATAGTTTTATCGGGGCTCACGTAGTCGTTCGTGTTTTTAGCGGAGCTAAAGCTTTGCTCTATCATCTCCTCGATGCGCTTTTTATCAAAGTCGCCGACTGCGATAAATTTCATAAATCTAGGCTGGTACGTCCTGCCGTAAAAGCCCTTTATAGTCGCTACGTCGACGTTTTTTACGATATTCATATCGCCGATGGGCGACCTTTTGGCGTAGATGCTATCGCCGTAGAGCTCTGGCACGCGGTTTTTGATGTAAAATCTATACGCGGGCGTGTTTCTAGCGCGCTCCTCTTCGACGATGATGCCCCGCTCTTTATCCAGCTCGGCCGCGTCAAAGCTCACGCCGTCGATCCAGTCGCGAAAAACACGGAAAACGTCCTTTAAATTTTGCTCGTTTACGTGGATTTCTAGCAGATAGGCCGTCTGATCGTAGCTAGTCTGCGCGTTTAGATCCGCGCCAAAGGCCACTCCGAGACTCTCTAGTTTTTTCACCAGCTCGTTTTTGCTAAACTCGCGGCTACCGTTAAAAGCCATGTGCTCGGTAAAATGCGCCAGCCCCAGCTCGTTTTCGCGCTCGTCGGTCGAACCGATGTTTACGACTAGATAAAAATAGGCCGAATTTGCGGGCTGCTTATTTTCCTTGACGTAGTATTTTAGCCCGTTTGCTAGCTCGCCGCTCGCTATAGCTGGATCCTGGGTCAAATTTAGCTTTTGCGAGTTTTTATCGTTCGCCGCCAAATTTAACGCGCTCAAATTCGCGTCCGCCTGCCGCGTTTTAGCAGCCTCTAACATCGGTGCTTGTTTAGCAAAAACGCTTGCCGCAAAAACGGCTAGAAATAAAAATAAAATTTTTCTCATCTTCGTCCTTTAAATTTAAAAAGCCGATTATATAGCGCGATTTTTAATATTTTTGCCCGCGCGCGGCCAAGACGGCGGCCGAGCTAAATTTATTTTTTATAAAATTTATGCTAAATTTAGCCCAAATTTTAAAGGATAAATTTTGGTAAAAATAGGAATCCACGGCGCAAGCGGCAAAATGGGACGCATGATAATCGAGTGCCTAAAAAACGAGCCAAACGCGAAACTTAGCGCAGCTTATACGATAGAGCCGCTTGACTTTGCGTTGCCCCAGGGCGTCATCCTCACGGACAAATTTGACGAGCTTTTCGCAAACTGTGACGTCGTTATCGATTTTACGATCAAAGAGGGCGCGATAAATCTGCTAAACTACGCCCGCACCGACCCAAAACCGCTAGTTATCGGCACGACGGGTCTTGGCGAGGACGGCGCGAACCTGCTAAAGCTCGCAAGCGCGGCGATGCCGATACTTTACGCCACCAACATGAGCCTTGGAGTCGCGGTTTTAAACCGCTTGGCAGCGCTTGCCTCAAAGGCTTTGCGCGAATTTGACGCCGAGATCGTCGAGCAGCACCACAGGCACAAAAAAGACGCTCCAAGCGGCACTGCGCTAACTTTAGGCGAGCGCGTAGCGGAGGCTAGAGGGCTAAATCTAAAAGACGTTTTGGTGACTGGTAGAGACGGGCTAGTCGGAGCTCGCAGCAAGGACGAGATCGCGATCCTAGCGGTGCGAGGCGGCGACGTCGTGGGCAGGCATACGGTCGGATTTTACAACGAGGGCGAGTTTATCGAGCTAAATCACACCGCAACTAGCCGCGCGACCTTTGCTAAAGGCGCGATAAAGGCGGCTATCTGGGTTGCTGGACAGCAAAGCGGGCTGTACGGGATAGATGATTGCCTTGGGCTGTGACAATAACGGCTTATCTCGCGAGCGCCTTTGAAAGAGCTTGAAAATTTGGGCTTGCGGCAGACCGCACGTCTAGCCTCGCCCAAATTTTCTGCGCAACTTTCAAATTCATCTCGCGATATTTCGCCTTATTTTGTTATGTTAAATTTTAATACTTTCTTGAAAATTACAGAAAATAGGCGGCGATATTTTTGACTTAGGCGAGGCGAAATTTAAATTTTAAGCATAGGCTAACCGCGTGGGTTGCCGAGCTTGAAATTTAAATTTTAACGAAGCATAAGGCAAAAAGATAACGCCCCTAAAAAAGGAAAAAAATGTGTGCGATAGTTGGAGTAATAAATTCTAAAGATGCGGCAAAAACGGCATATTATGCGCTATTTGCCATGCAACACCGAGGCCAGGAAGCAAGCGGTATCAGCGCATGCGAAAACGGCCGTATAGAAACCGTCAAAGGTCGCGGGCTAGTTACCGAAGTCTTTGACAAGACGAACCTCGAGACCCTAAAAGGCGATATGGCGATCGGCCACAACCGCTACGCCACCGCAGGCAAAAACTCCGCCGCCGATGCCCAGCCCATCGCCGCAAACTACTCGCTAGGCCAAGTCTCTATCGTGCACAACGGTAACCTCGTAAACCAAGACGAAGTCCGCGAAGCTTTGATCGACGAAGGCG
>NZ_CAUQHQ010000208.1:0-2641 GCF_963517995.1 uncultured Campylobacter sp. | reverse complement strand
TATATGTGCTCAACTTTTTCGCGCCTATCGTTTACTTCTCGGTTGCTAATATCTACCTTTTTGTGAGCATTATAATGATTTTGCAAACCGTATACTAAAATATTTTTTAAGTTGCTAGAATGTGTCATATGGAAAATTTCGCTCATTTTATCTAAAAAGAATTGGTTTGTCATTATAGCTCCCATTATTTTTATGGGAATTATAATGACCAAAATAGATACATAGTGTCTAAAATATTGAATTATAGGCTTTCTTGTATATTTATAAAATTATGATATTTGTCAAACAGCTTTTTTATCTCTTGTTTAATATGACTAAATTCTTCTTCGCTGATATTTCCGTGTGCGAAGTCGTTACGCAAATCATCTAACTGCTTATGATATTTAGCCAGTTCGTTACTCGAGCCAAATTTCGTATTTATAACCAGTCTAATATCTTTTATATCCGATTTTGAAAGCTCGAGATACTTCAAATTTTTCATAGTTCTGCCGACAAAGTCATTATCGGTCTCATGGGCTCTAGTTTTTAGCGACTGAATAAAAAAATTGCTTATAAGATAATTTTTGCGCACACCCATTTTAGAGCATTCGTCTAAAATTTTATTAAATATTAAAGGGATATTTTTTTCAAATACACTAACTACATAACTGTTTACGCTCTCAAACAAGAGCACCAACGATTGTAACAAATAGCCCTTTTCAAACATATCTTTAGCCAATTTATATCTAAAAATATATGCGCTATCGCTCCAGTAGCATATTTGATTTAGCTTGTCTTTTAAATAGCTAGCTCTTGGTTTTAGTGCTATATCATCTATTTTGTCAAGTTCTTTGATCAACTCACTATGCGAGCTTTTCAACTTTGCTATATTTAAGCTTAGTATATTATTTGAAAAATCATTTAAAGCATTTACTAGCGATTCAAATCTCTTTGTATTTATATGCTGTGCCAAAGTATAGTTTTGTGAAAAAGCCGCGATCACAAAAGCGATATTAGCGATATCTAGATACTGCCTTAGATCTATTATCTCATATAGATTAAATTTTTCTATCTCTTTAGCAAATAAAATTTGATCTATCTGAGAGACGTTTGAGAAATTTTGTATGAGTAGGTCAACTAGTGCTAGCAAGGGCAGATGACGGAATCCATGCGTCACATCAAAGACGATCTTGCCAACACCACTTTTTACCAGATCATCTATCGCTCTTTCAAATATCTCAAATATAGCTTCGAAATTTTTCTCGTCCACTATCTTATAACTATCGTTAAAATTTATCTGAAAATTTGCATAGTGCGCCATTACAGCCTCGTTAAATTCTCTAGCTTCTGTTGTATATATAGGCACTATATTTTTTGCACCAAATTTATTTGCAAGCAAAGGCAGGGTATTAAAAAACTCTTTCGATTTATCAGGGCCCTCACTAGCGAAATAATACCTAGCGCAACCTTCAGTTTTAATGTTATCTTTTTGGCCTTGTATGCCAAGGATTGTGATGACGGCAGTTTTGTCGTTATTTTCTTTGACTTGGGACGGATTTGCTTTCTTTACTATATTAGGCGGCATTGGATTCCTTTAAATTTACCAACTTTACGGTATTTTGAAGTGATAGAAATTATCTCGTTTTATAACTTGTGTTTTGCTTAATAAATTAACAATGGACCTATCTTTATAAATATTCCCTAAATTTTTCATGCTTAAATTCGCGTCTTGTGACCAACTTTCCATCTACCATAAGTTCTTGAACCACGCGCTTGGTAGTCGCATATACAGTCTTTAGCCCGATATTTTTGGCAAAATTTATCATATTATAAGTAGCGCCAAAATCCCCCTGCACCAAGAAAACATCGCCAGCCTTAGCCTCCCGCATTAACTCCTTTTTATATGCGTTTAAGGCGTCTACTATATTTTCGTCCGATGGATCGATGCTAGACCACGCATCATCTGCGATATTTACTATATTTCCGATACCAAATACTCTTAATGCCTGATCTTTCTGCTCTTCTGTTAAATTATGATTTATGAGTACAAACATTTTTTTCATTTTTATTCCTCTCATTAAAATTCTATTTTTATAAAATCAATGCAAGATACTATCTAATCTTTTAGACACAATATGACAAAAATAAAAGCAAAGTAGCTTTAGTGTTTGTAGGCTATGAATCAAATATATTTTTAATACAAAAAACTTTTTTATGTATATTGTGTCGTATTCAAACTTCTCTCAATTTTTAAACTTCCAAAAAAAACCAGAGCATTTGCTTAAAAAACATGTAATTGATATTTTTTATGACAAATAATGTCCATTTTATTGCATATAATTTTTAGATATTTGTTAAAATGATAAAAATGAAGATAAAACCAAGAGATATGATCATATTAGCATCGATTAAAAGAAATATTAATTTACAAGCAAGGGTTGTAAAATCTAAAAAACTACACTAGAAAACAAAAATATAGAAATAGCTATATAGGTTACTATCTCTAAATTTGGAGCAATAGTTAATTTTCAACCTTAAAATTTAGGAAAACTAGTTTATATAAAATTTGAAAGCAACCTCCATTAAGCTCAAACAACCAATATATTCTATGAAGGCATCAATTAACTCCTATAATATTTTTCAATTTGGTTCAGTATAAGCC
>NZ_CAUQHQ010000207.1:0-2670 GCF_963517995.1 uncultured Campylobacter sp. | reverse complement strand
ATAAATCAAGTCGTAGCGAATGATTACGCCATTTATAACGGCGACAGCTGCGAGGTCGTTAAGGCTCTAAACGATGAGAGCGTAGGGTATATCATTTACTCGCCGCCGTTTGATAGCCTTTACACTTATTCAAATTCCGATCGAGATATGGGCAACTCAGAAAAGGGCGAATTTATGGAGCATTTTGCGTTTTTAGCAAAAGAGCTATTTCGCATCCTAAAAAGCGGGCGGCTTATGAGTTTTCATTGCATGAATTTGCCGACTTCAAAGGTTAGAGACGGTTTTATCGGAATTCGCGATTTTAGGGGCGAGCTGATACGACTTTTTGAGAGCGTGGGCTTTATTTTTCACTCTGAAGTTTGTATTTGGAAAGATCCCGTAATCGCTCAGCAACGCACCAAGGCGCTCGGCCTGCTTCATAAGCAGCTCGTAAAAGATAGCGCGATGAGCCGCCAAGGGATACCCGACTACCTCGTCACGATGAGAAAGCCGGGCATAAACGCCGAGCCGATCGAGGGCGGGCTAAAATACTACTGTGGCGACGGTGCGCCGATCGCGTCTAAATTTGACGAAGAAAAAGGCAACCTAAACCGCGGGAGTATCGAAGTATGGCAAAGATACGCGAGCCCGGTTTGGATGGACATCAACCCAAGCAACACGCTAAGCCTAAAAGGCAGCCGCGACGACGAGGACGAGAAACATATTTGCCCGCTCCAGCTTGACGTTATAGAGCGCGCGCTTCAGCTATGGACGAACGAGGGCGACGTCGTATTTACTCCGTTTCTGGGTATCGGTAGCGAGGTTTATCAATCTCTAAAAATGAACCGCAAGGGAATAGGCATTGAGCTAAAGAGCTCTTATTTTAACGTCGCGGCGAAAAACTGTGAGCTAGCCTTGCGAGAACGCGCCCAAGGATCGCTTTTTTAAAGGCCGGCAGTGGATAGGGCAAAAGAAATTCAAGACTTCTACGCAAGCAAAGTTAAAAACGCGTGCAAGCCCGAGATTAGGCGATATAGCGCGCTTCAAATGGCATTTTTCAAAGCAAAGAGATCGGGCGAAGACATAAGCGTCCTAAAACAAGAGCTAGAAAACGCAAGGCGCGAAGCGATGAGAAAAGCGATCGGATGTTTGGACGAGCATGAGCATTTTGAGATTATCGCCACATTAAACGAAAACGGCAAAATCCGCTCAATGCCCGACTTTTTCAAGAATTGTATTATTTAACGTTCTTTTAGTGCGACGAATAAATCGCCGCTAAAGAACCAAATGCTAAAGACTAAGGTTGCTACTCGCAACCTAGAGATAAGGAAAATTTATGCAATATGAGGACTTTTTAAAGACGAAACAAAAACTCGCGAGCTTTAAAAGCATCGAAGTATCGCGAGACGAGCTAAACGGCGCGCTGTTTGATTATCAAAAGGATCTCGTCTATCTCGCGCTTAAAAAAGGGCATTTTGCGATATTTGCGATGACGGGCAGCGGCAAAACCGCGATGCAAGGCGAGTGGGCTTATCAAATTTGGCAAAAAGAGCGTGCGCCCGTGATGATCGTGACGCCTCTTGCCGTTGCATTTCAAAGTATCGAGGAGATAAAACATATCCTAGGCTACGACGTTAAATTTTGCGAAAGCGCGGACGACGTGATAAACGGGTTAAACATTACCAACTATGAAAAGTTGGATAAATTTGACCCGGATGCGTTTGTCGCGCTAGTCCTGGACGAGAGCTCAAGGCTAAAAAGCTATACCTCGGCCACGCGAAATTTAATCATCGAAAACTACAAACACACGCCTTATAAGCTCGCATGCTCGGCCACTCCAAGCCCTAACGACTACACGGAGCTAGGCAATCATACGGAGTTTTTAAACGTGATGAGCTTGTCCGAAATGCTCTCGATGTATTTCGTGCACGACGGCGGCGATACGTCCGAATGGATACTAAAAGGCCACGCAGTTAAGCCGTTTTGGAAATTTATCAGCTCGTGGGCGGTATTTTTTACAAAACCATCCGATCTGGGGTATAGCGCCGAAGAGGACGCTAAATTTAAGCTACCGCCGCTAAAAATGCAACACGTCGAAGTTGAAAGCCAAAGCAAGGACTCGCTTTTTGCGATCGCTGCGCAAACCTTGCAAGAGCGCAGGCAAGCCAAAAAAGATAGCTTAGAGCAAAGATGCGAAAAAGTGGCCGAGATCTGTAATGCGTCAAACGATAATTTTTTGATTTGGTGCGAGCTAAACGACGAGGGCGCGATGCTCAAAAAGCTAGTGGCCGATAGCGTGGAGATCAAGGGAAGCGATAGCGACGAGTTTAAGGCGCGCGCGATGAGCGATTTTGCAAACGGCAAAATAAAATGCCTCATCACAAAACCCAAGATCGCAGGCTTTGGCATGAACTGGCAAAAATACTGCGCAAACGTGATCTACGCCTCGCTATCGGATAGCTTTGAGGGATTTTTCCAAAGCTTGCGCCGCGTTTATCGCTACGGCCAAACGCGAGAAGTGACCTGCTATATCATCACGAGCGAAGCCGAGGCAAACGTGCTAGCAAATATCCGCCGCAAAGAGGCTGAATTTTACAAAATGATCGAGGGCTGTTTGGAGCAAACGCGCGAGCTAGTGCTAAGCGAGATCAAGCGCGTAAGCCGAGAAAAAAGCGAATATAACCCGAGCGT
>NZ_CAUQHQ010000206.1:0-2702 GCF_963517995.1 uncultured Campylobacter sp. | reverse complement strand
ACAAGCGCCCAGTATGCCAATAAAACGGTTAAATTTGACGTCGGCTCCGATAATGAAGCTTCCTTGCTAGCAACAAAATCCGCGCTTACTACGGATTTATCTACGCCTTGGGATCTAAGCCCGCTAAACGACGTAACCAAAGGCTTTAAAGGTACCGCGACCATAACCGATAAGGCGCTAGATAAAAAAGCCGTAGCTAATGTCGGCGATACGCAAACGACGTTTAAAATTTACGAAAATATAAACTCGGATAAAATTTCCCTCATTTCAAAGGCTAAAGGCAACAACGGATCGTTTTTAAACAAAGAGGAATTTGATATCAAAGAAACGCTCGCTCAAAATCCGGACGCTAAAAAGATAACGATAGATGCGGGCGGCAAAATGATGCAGATATCAAAAGGCGAGAAGATAAAACTACCTGATAATATCGCTAAAATCTCAAAAGCAGCAGATGGAACCGACTCGTCAAATTTGCAAACCGATCTTGCAAATTTGAAAGCGGGCGAAGGCGCTTATTTCTTACAAAACGTGGGCGGAAATAAATTTGATGCATACCTAGCGCTAAATACGGACGGCGTAGAAGGCTACCAAGAGGACAGCGATACTCTCGTAAAAATCGCGGGCGTGGCTTACGGGGCTAGCTTCAGCGACGTAAACGGCGGATATACGACGCTAAGCTAAATTCATATAACGGGGCTAGGTTTTGGCCCCGTTTTTATTACTCTTTAAATTTATAGGTCTTTTATAAATACGAAAACTATACCGAGCTTTTATCGCCTAAATTTGGCTGGATTTTAAGATACGGCAACAAGGTTAAAGGCTAAATTTACTCGTTTCCATAAAATCTAAATTTAAAAATATCAAGCAAATTTAGTTTTTTGTTTTCTTGCAAAATAGCCAGTTTTCGCCGTTTGGGCTTATTTGGGATTTTGCCGCTACTACCGGTTAAATTTATACGCAAATTAAAATCGGACCTAAAAAAGGGATGTAAACGATATCGCAGTTGCTATATTAAGTATAGAAAGATCCGCCCTGTCCGTTTTAGACAAGGCGGCAAGAAAATCAGAATAAATTTAAGATAATAGGCTTATTTTCCTCGACCCATTTGTCGATGCGTTTTGCGTAGTTTTCATCGCCCTTGACGTCTAGGGCTAGGCCTGCGAATTTGCCGTTAATAAAAAACGCGGAGTGGTTAAATTTATATCCGTCCGCGTCGCTGGCGCCGAAAATTTGCGCGTCCTTTAGATACGGCAAAAAGTCCACCGCGCCGCTAAAAAGCGTTTGCGGGTGATTGGCTTGATTGCCCACGGCTACGATGGCGGCTTTTTTGCCTTTACTGCCTGCCTTTAAAAGCGGCAGTTTCTCCGTCCAGTCAGCCGAAAGCTCGCCGTCGCCGTAGCTAGGCGCCGCTACGATGATGACGTCAAATTTAGCAAAATCCTGCGCCGTAGCGTCCTTTACTTCGACTAGCTGCGCGCCGAGCTTGCCTGCGAGATACTCGCAAGCAGTCTTTGTATGGCCTTTTGCGCTTGCGTAAAATATGCCGATACTCATTTTACTCTCCTTAAATTTAAATAAATCAATACCCGAAGTATAACGAAATGATACTTAATTTATCTTATTTCAAATCACGCTTTTATTTGTCGTTTTCTAGGCAAATTTGCGCGTATTTTAATCCCAGCTCGTAGGCTTTTTCGTTCTCGGCGTAGACTTTTTTAGGCACTTTTGAGAGCATTACGCGTTTAACCAGCTGGGCATCCAGGCACCCGCTCATCTGCACGGCGACTGCTAGCGCGACGACGCTTTGGGTTATGACGTTGCCTACTTCGTCTTTAGCGATGGAGATGATGGGAATTTCATAGATTTTCCACCGTTTTTTATCCTCGTCGCTAGCGCGTACTAAATTTGGCTCCACGACGATGATGCCGCCCTCTTTTACGCCGTCTTTAAACTGCTCGAAGCTAATCTGCGCGGTAGCGAGCATAAACTCGATCTCGCCCTCGTTTGCGTACGGGTAAAATATCTCGCGCTCGCTCAAAATGATATCGACCTTCGTCGGCCCTCCGCGCACCTGCGAGGTGTAGGTCGAGGCCTTGACGCCGTATCCGCCCTCCTCGATCTTGGCTGCGGCTAAAATCTCGCCGGCCAGTATCACGCCCTGACCGCCCACTCCGACGAATCTTAACTGCCTTTTCATTTTAGCGCTCCAAAGTCGATTTTTTCGCCGTCTCTAGCGGCTTTTATCACCATGTCGTAGGCCTTGGTGTACTCCATGCGCGACTCGTCTTTATGTAGCACTCCGAGCGGAAATTTACCCTCCCGCTCATCCTCGCTCATCGAGTCAAATTTAGCCTTGCTCACCGTGCGACCGTCTATCCACTCCAGCATCTGCGTAGCCTGCCCCATCTTGTTTTTGCGGCCCAGGTTTATGTGGCAGTTTGAAAATACGTCAAAAAAGCTGTATCCGTCGTGCTCAAAGCCCTCGGCAAATATCTTTTCCAGCTTTGCAGGCTCTATCACGCTGCTGCGCGCTACAAAGGTCGCTCCTGCGGCGGTTGCGAGCTTGCACGCGTCAAAATTCGGATCGATGTTGCCCTGCTGAGCTGTCACCGTCCAAAATCCTATCGGCGTAGTCGGGCTTGTTTGGGAGTTTGTTAGCCCGTAGATGAAATTATTTATCAAAACGTGGTTTAAATTTATAT
>NZ_CAUQHQ010000205.1:0-2713 GCF_963517995.1 uncultured Campylobacter sp. | reverse complement strand
AAGGCTCGCAAAAGAGTACGGCATGGAGGATTTTTACGCGCAAAAGTACATCGATACTCTTAAAATCGCGCTTGAAACCAAAGATGGCGAGAGCTTTTCGACGGGACACGGCTACATACTCGCCGCCGTGCAGGGATTTTTTAGAAAATACTTCTACACGCGCGGCACAGCGTTTGGCTTTTTGGCGCAGGAATATGGCGAATTTAAGCGGTATCTAAGCGACATAATCGGCGTTATACCGCCTGAAATAAAAGCTAAATTTACCGGCGAATTTGACGGAAACTACTCATCGGGCGCGTTTGTAAGCGCGGCAAATTTGGCTAAATTTTGGCAGGACTACAACGCAGGCGGCGATATCAAGCAAAAAACGGATAATTTTTACGCCCAAAATTTGCCCGCATTTTTGAGTGCGGTTAAATTTAGCGTAGAGGGCGGCTACGGACTGCTTGAGGCAACCGACGTCATTATGCCAAACCCGCTTGATCTAAACAGCTCCGAATGCTACTCAAATCTTTTTAATTGCGACCCCGAAGGCGCGTTTATCTACGCCGATACGGCGGCTCAACAACTAAGCGAAGCGATGAAGCTGGATAAAAAGAAAAACGAAAGCGATAAAAACGAAGGCTCGGGCGGCTTTTTGGGCGCAATAAAGAGGCTTTTTGGAAAGTAAATTATGGGCCAAGAATTGGGTTTCATAAAAATACTCGGGATGTTAAAACCATTTTGGAAAATTAAATCATAACTTGCCTCCGTTAAATTTAAAAACGTCTTTTTCTGCAAAAATCTCTTCTAGCGTCGATTCTATCGCACAAAATTCGGGAAATTTACGATAAATTTCCCTGTACCGCGTATTTGATATTTTATTTTAAGCTTAAGTTTTATTTTTATACTTATACTATATAATAATAAAATTTTAAATATTAAGCACAAATATTTAAAAAATTTAACCCAAAGGTATAAAATGTCTTTAACTCAGTCTCAAATTTCAGGACTTTACGTCGCTTTATTCGGTAGAGCTAGCGAAGGCGCAGGCAACGAGGCCTGGCTAAAATCGGCAAACGCGAATAATTTAAAATTATCCAGCGTTGCAAATTTGATGTTAGACACGACGGCATCGAAGGAATTTTTCGGTAAAAGCCTAGAGAGCAATGAAAATTTCATCAAACATATTTACGCTACTTTGCTAAACAAGGATGAAAATACCGATCTGGGCGGTAAAGCCGGCTGGGTAAAAATGCTCAACGACACAAACGATAGAGGCCACGTCGTAAGCGAGATTTTAAAGGCGGCGCTAAATCCAATCCATGCGCAAAGCGCGGATGCCGCTACGAGAAACGCCCATAAAATGCTGATAAACAAAATAATCGCATCAAATGTCGTAGCCGATAGTATAAAAGACGTGCCTGAGGGCGACGTAAAAATAACCCTAAATTCATTTTTAAAAATAAACGATGCGGTAACGGCAACGTCCTCTGCCGAAGATATAAAAAACGCTATCCTAAGCAATAAATCAAATTTGACCCTAAACGGAGCAAAACTAGACGAGTCGCTAAGCAAAAACGACAAAATATCGGTAATATCGCAGGTAACGGGCAAGAGCCAAAGCGAGATAAAAAAAGAATTTCCAAACTACGACAAAGACTACTCTGTGACCCCAAGTCCAAAACCGCTCCCAAATCCGGATCCAAAACCGACCATAGAAAAAGTCGACGTTAAGACATTTTTGAAAAAACCGCAAGCCACGTGGAAGAAAATACTTCGTTTACTATAGAGGATGAAGCCGGAAATATACAAAGCAATATAGATAAAATCGCGTCAAATTTAAAATACGTTGTATCGATCAAATTTAGCGGAAGCTTCACTTTAGACGCGAACAAAACCTATGTAAAACTGCTAGATAAAATTTCTGAAGGTAAAATTTGGCTGCAAAACGCGACCAAAGATCATTTAGATCTAATAAAAAGCACGTCCGTAGAGAAATTTTTTATAGACGACAGCAAGGATTTTACGCTAGATATCGCTACTTTCGTATCTTTAAAACATAAAATCGCAAGAGGCGATAAATTTACGCTAAAAGATACTTCGGCAAATATTGTTAAAAACTTCGATCAAATAAAATCCCTCGTAGATAGCGTCAAAACCATAGATAGCTCCGATAACAGCGAGATAAAGCTAATAAAAGCCCAGTATGACGTCATAAAAGACCTGGTATCGCAGGACGATAAAGATAACAACGTCTATAAAGTCGAGGAAAAAACGGGCAAAACGGCTATGACTCCTACCGACGTAAAAGACGGTAAGGCTTTTGCTTGGGAATACGTAAACGATAGCACCGGAATAACATATAAAATACAATTTGGCAAAAGGGACGCTCAGCCTGAGAACTCGGACATAAAAGTCGATATGCCGGACGGTAAATTTTATAACGGCGAAAATATGATCAAAGACTACAAAATCAAAGCCTATAAAATCTATGAAAAAGGCGGCTACAAAGTAACGCAAGAATACACTCCAAGCACCTCGAAATCAGGGGATATCGTTAGAGATAAATTTGACGAAAAAGGCGCGCTAGAGGAAAAAATATTAGAAAGATCCAGCGGCGAAAAACTCACTCTATCTTATGAGGACGGCAAGCTAAGCAATGCCGTAAAAACCGACCCCGAGTACGCAAATACCGATATAAACTTTGAAGTTAGCAAAGATAGCGAAAATC
>NZ_CAUQHQ010000204.1:0-2796 GCF_963517995.1 uncultured Campylobacter sp. | reverse complement strand
TTTTAAGGTCGAAATAGATCTCAAAGATGACGGCACGGACGAGACGAGATACAAAAAGCTCGATACCGTCGTGCAACGCTATAAAAACGTCCGCAGCGTTTTTAAAGGATTTAACCTTATTAGGAACGCAAGAAGCGAAGTTTATCTTGGGGCAAATGCCGCAGATACGGAAAAAATGGAGATTTTCCCGATCCAATCGCCGGGAATGGCGTCAAGCGCGCCGGTTAATACGAGCGCGGCTTATGCTCAAAGCGAGCAAATTAACATTTATCCATATAAAGTTAGAGATATTAGCTTAAATTTAGAGCGTTTCGGCGCTGTAATTTGCGAATTTATCGAGGACGTAAATTTGCCGCCGATGCAAAGCGAGATCTTAAACGCGCGATCAACCGCCGCAAGATTTAGCGGCGGCGCGGTAACGATAGATGAGACAATCAAAATTTAAACAAAGGAGAAAAAGTGTCATACGCAACAATAATCACGAAACTAGGCAAAGCGGCGATCTCAAAGGCTATCGCCGATAGAGAGCAAATCAGCCTCACGAAAATGGGCGTAGGTCAAAGCAAAGACGTCATAAGCGACGAGTGGCAGACATTGCCCGAGGAGGCGCAAAAATTTAGTATTAGCGATATTAGAGTCAAAGAGGATGATACAAATATAGTCATAGTTCAGGGCATACTTGAGGCTAGCGTGGGCGGATTTGTTATCAGGCAGGTAGGCATTTACGGAGCGGACGATAAGCTTTTTGCCGTCGCAAACGTGCCTGAGACGATCAAGCCGCGTTTAAGCGAGGGTGCGGCGAAAGACCTAACGATAAACTTTTATATCGCCTTAAGCGATACCGGCGTTATAAATTTGACCGTCGAGGAGAGCTCTAAATTTGCTTCCCGTCGATATGTCGATACTAAATTTGACGCCGCTTTGGTGGAGACTAAGGCAAACGAGCTTTATGCGCCAAAGACGCACAATCACGATGAGGTTTATCTAAAAATAGAGGATTTTGAAAAATACAAAAATCAAAAAAGCGCCGAGGAGGGAGAATTTTTAAATAAATTTATCAAAGATCCGACGAGCGATAAAATTTCATATAAATTTTTCTGCCTAGAAGATACTTATACATATCCCATTACAAAAGGCGGGCTCGTAAGCATAAAAGACAAATATCTCGTAGTAAATGAGGGCGGTAGTAGCAATAAGCCGGTGTCGCCCGGCGTTACAGCCTATACAAAACCGTATAAGCAAATTAGTAAACTTGACGAAAATCAGACCGGCGGAACGTTTAGGATACTTTTTACAATAGGAGACGATGTTTATTTTTGCCAATCTGCAAATCAAAAACTCTGGAAATACAATATCCCAAAAAATGAATGGACTTATATATCGAATTATGAAATACAAGTAACTAGCGATATATACATATCCCCAAAATATCCGCTTATACGAGCCGACAGTAGCAACAATACGATTGCGGTAGTCGGAATTAGCAAAACTATCAAAACGCAGGCCAACTTCAATGATCTATTGTTTATCGAGGACTTTATAGTCGTTAAAGGTAGTGGCAGCAGCATATCAAAAGTCTATAAGGTTAGCGATGAATTTGCGATAACCGAGGCATCTGTAAATGATCTGCCTTTAAAAGAAGGCGACATAAAAGCGATTAAAATTAATATTGCCAATACTGTTTCAATGAGAGGCAACTATTATAAAAACGGTAGCGATATTTACGCTTTTAGGTATAAAGACGACGGTACTAGCGAGCGAAATTTTGGAGTTCTAGTTAAAAATAAGACTCAAGTAGATATTCCTATTCAGCCGGTAGAGGCGATTCAAGAGGATATATGTTTACTAAGAGGAACGAGATATATTTTGCGACGCAATAAGCCACTAACTGATTTTTCAAAACAAAGATCCGGCATGTATAGCCTAGATGATCTTATTAAAAACATGAGTGAAGACAGCATTTACACCGACTTATTTGATATTGTAGACGGTAAAAAACCTATCAGATTGCCGGTGCTAATTTTAAGCGGGGAAGAAACCGAAAAGGGGCTAAAAATAGCATTTTTGGCAAAACCTAGAGATTTTATTGGTAATTGTTTCTACGAAACAATCATCCCTTACGAAGATCTAAAGGGGCTACAATGAAACCGACACCCAAACAATGGCTAACGGTAGCTAGAAACTTTGCAATAGAGCTTCCGCTTGAGATACTCGCTTTTTTTGTCGTGCCGATCGCGCTTCTTTTCGCCAAAGAGAGCGACGACCATCTGCCGCGATGTTTTCGCTGGTTTGAGGATGCGGACGACTACTACGACGGGCAAAGTGCTGCGATCAACGGTGACGGCGGATGGAGACGGGAGCATTTCCCGCCGCCTAAAAACCGCTCTTATTTTGCCCGTCTTTGCTGGCTACTGCGTAATAGAATAGGCTATTTTAGCGTCAAATATTTAGGCGTCAAAGTCTTAGATGTGCAGCCTGCTAGCGTCGTTACCCAAGGCGACGTGCTTATCACGCAAAACAAAGGACGCAAGAGCGGCTTTTGCAAGGTAGAGTGTCGTCTTAAAGACGGCCGCGAGCGGTTTTGCTACTACCGCGAGATAAGATACACGGGATTTTTAAGCGGCTTTTATTGCCGCATTTACGTCGGATGGAAACTCATGGATATAGCCGGCGCAAATCCCGAAAATTGGCACGAATTTATCGAAGACGGCGACAAAAAAGTACTAAAGACTGTTTGGGCGTTTCATCCGCTAAAAAGAGTAAAAAAATGAAAACATCAACTAAGACTTTTATGAT
>NZ_CAUQHQ010000203.1:0-2812 GCF_963517995.1 uncultured Campylobacter sp. | reverse complement strand
GGCTAAATTTGCTTGCATCCCCACTCGGGATAAAATTTTCTAACGTAAGCGTTTAGCTCCCTTTCGGCGTCGCTATACTCGCGGTTTGAAGCGTTTTTGGCGTCAAATTCGCCGTCATGCCCATCGCCTAAAAACTCCGTTATCATACCCGCGCCCAGCGTCGCGTTGGTATAGCGGTCGATCACGATAAAAGAGCCGCTTTGACGGCTTTGCTCGTATAAATCCGCGCATACGCTCTTATCTAGGCTCACGGCGCATTTTGCGATGTCGTTTAGTTCTAAGCGCCGGGCTTTAAGCTTTTCAAAATTATTGACGTCGCGTTTATATAAAATTTCGTCAAATTTCGCGTTTATCAAGTTTGAGTTGATTTTGATTAGATATTGCTCGCCGGGCGTTAGCGGCGCTTCGTTCATCCAGACGATATTTGCGTTAAATTTTCGCGTTACGCGCGGCAAATTTGCAGGTTTTGCTATCATATCGCCGCGGCTAACGTCTACCTCGCGGTCGAGGCAAAGCGTGATAGCTTGGGGCGCAAAGGCCTGGGGCGCGGTTTTAAACGCGTCATCTTTGCCTTTGACGCCAAGGTCTAGGTTATCGGTCGTTATTATGGATTTTACGCGCGCTTTTTTATTTGACGGTAGTACGACTACTTCGTCGTTTTCGCGTATTTCGCCGCCCGTTATAGTGCCGCAGTAGCCGCGGAAATTTAGATGCGGGCGATTTACGTACTGCACGGCAAATCTAAACTCGCTAGGGCGGTCCGGACTAATGTCTAGCGCGTCTAACGTCGGCAGTAACGCAAGCCCTTTATACCACGGCGTATTTTCGCTATTTTTTAAGATATTATCGCCGTTTAGCGCGCTAATTGGGATAAAGTCGAATTTTATCCGCTCGCTATGAGGTAAATTTCGGCTCATTTTTAGATAATCGCTCTTAATGTCCTCAAAAACGTCCTGCCTAAAATCCATCAGATCCATTTTATTTATCGCTACTATAATGTGCCTAATACCTAGCAAGCTAGCGATAAACGAGTGGCGTTTGCTCTGCGTTAAAACGCCTTTTCTAGCGTCGATTAAAATGACTGCAACGTCCGCCGTACTCGCGGCAGTCGCCATATTTCTGGTGTATTGCTCGTGGCCGGGGGTGTCGGCGATGATGTATTTTTTCTTATCGGTGCTAAAAAATCTATACGCCACGTCGATCGTGATGCCTTGTTCGCGCTCGCTGGCCAGTCCGTCTACTAAATTTGCGAAATCTATCTCGCCGCGTTCGTTTCTAGCGCCGTTTAGCTGGTCTTCAAAGATGCCCTTGGCGTCGTAAAGCAACCTGCCTATTAGCGTAGATTTGCCGTCGTCTACGCTACCGCACGTGATAAAGCGCAAAATATCTACGCTCTCGTTTCGTTTTAAAAATTCTCTCAAATCCATTAAAAATACCCCTCTTGTTTTTTTGCTTCCATCGACGAGCCTTCGTCTGAGTCTATGAGCCTACCTTGGCGTTCGCCGCTGTTTGCTACCAAAAGCTCGGCTACGATCTTTTCTAGCGTATCGGCTGCTGAGCTAATAGCGCCCGTTAGCGGATAGCAACCTAGCGTGCGAAAGCGCACCAGCTCGTCTTTGGCAGAGGCTCTAAGCTGTGCGGGCATTCGCTCGTCGTCTACTAAAATTTTAGCGCCCTTATACTCTACGACGGGGCGGACTTTGGCAAAATATAGGCTTGGAATCGGGATATTTTCAAGCATTATGTACTGCCAAATATCAAGCTCGGTCCAGTTGCTAAGCGGAAATACGCGGATACTTTCATTTTCCTTTATGCGGCCGTTGTAGATATTCCATAGCTCTGGGCGCTGATTTTTAGGGTCCCAGCGGTGAAATTTATCGCGAAAGGAGTAAATACGCTCTTTTGCGCGGGACTTCTCCTCGTCGCGCCTAGCTCCGCCGAAAACGGCGTCGAATTTATACGTATCTAGCATCTGTTTTAGTCCCTGCGTTTTCATGATATCCGTGTGCATGGAGCTGCCGTGTATAAAAGGCGAAATGCCCATCTGCTCGCCTTTTGGATTTACGTAGACGATTAGCTTCATACCGCTTTCTTTGGCTCTGCGGTCGCGAAACTCTATCATCTCGCGAAATTTCCACAGCGTATCGACGTGCACCAGCGGCACGGGCGGCACTGCGGGATAAAACGCCTTTTGCAACAAGTGCAGCATCACGGAGCTATCCTTGCCGATACTATAAAGCATAGCCGGATTTTTAAACTCCGCGACCACTTCGCGCATTATATGTATCGACTGCGCTTCTAGGGCTTGAAGATGGGTTAAGTTTTGCATATTTCTCCTTTTTCTAAATTTAACTGCTTTTTAGCGGCGACTTAAAATTCGCCGTTTAAATTTGAGCTTTTTAGCTCGCTCATTCGTCCGCCCGCTCGTTTTCTCGCTAACTTTGCTTGCGGGCGCTAACTCCCGCTTTCGCGCTTGCACCGGCTACATAGCTAAATTTAGCGCCGTCAAGATGCGGGTCTAGGCGCGTAAAATTTGAAGCTAAATTTGCAAATTTAGCCGAATTTGACCTCAAATTCGAGCGCAAAGAGCTAAGGCGAAGTATCGCGAGGCGGATTTATGGGGCTTTGCTTTCTTTGCGGTCGCATCTTCTTGCTGTCGCGACGTAAAAATTTAGCGAAGATAAGACAACGTAGCCTATCAAGCTAAATTTTTACTAGCACCGTTAAAGACGCTCGCAAGACGAGCCGACGGCTACAAGATTTAGTCCTGCCCTTTTATATGCAGCCCGCACTCTTTGTGGTTAGGATCCTC
>NZ_CAUQHQ010000202.1:0-2865 GCF_963517995.1 uncultured Campylobacter sp. | reverse complement strand
GGCGTGGCCTTGTCCTCCTCGCCCCAAAATATAAACGCCTTGCCGCCAAAGTCCGCAAATTTAGAGCTAAAGTCCTCATCGACGACGTTTTTTAGGGTCTCGTACATCGTTTTGCTCATGCCTTTTACGTCTTTCGTGGCGAAAAACTTGTATAAAAATCCAAGGCCGAATAGTTTTAAAAACTTAAACAAAGCGATCTTAAAACGCACCCAAAGCGGCTTTTTAGCTACGATGCCGGCCGAGCTTAAAAGCGCGAGATATTCGGGATTTAGCAGGGTTGCGACCTTGCCGCCGAAGCTATGTCCGAAGATGATTTTGGGGCTTGCGCCGAGCTCGTCTAAAAAGGATTTTATGATTTTTGCGTAGTCTTTCGTCGCTAGCGCGCCGTGCATACTACTCGCGCCAAAGCCCGGCATATCGACGTAAACGTGCCGAAAGTCCTTAAAATACATGCCGAAAGCCTTTTTCATGATCTCCTTGTTCGCGCCCCAGCCGTGCAAAAATAGCGCGACGTCCTTGTTTGCGGGATTTGCGGTTTCGTAGCTGATGCGGTAAATTTTGCCGCCGTATTTTATCTCTTTGACCGCCATTATTCGCCGCTTCCGGCTCGTTTTTTAGCCTCATATATGCTTTGCAGTACCTCCACGGCCTCGCATAGGCGCTCGTACTCGCCCATATTTAGTAGTACGGCTTCAAATTTATTATTTTTGACGATAACGGCGCGCTTCATCTGTGCTTTGCCGACTTTTCCTAAGACGGCGCTAAAATTCCGCACCACTTCGGTCGCCGTGTAAATTTCATCTTTGCTAAAAGTAGTCATTTATGTTCTTTGTGTAAAATTTTACGTAAAATATAGCGTATCATCCTTTAAACTTAAATTAAAATAGCATATTGTATTATATTTGGTTGATTTTTAATTAAGTAGGAGAGACTAATGAACAAATATTATACAGTAAAAAAATGTAAAGACAATAATACAGCAAGGCGCGCATTTTCTATGATCGAGCTTATATTTGTGATAGTGATATTAGGTGTATTGGCTGCTATAGCTATACCTAGGATAAACGCTAGCAGAGATGATGCCTTGGCTGTTACGATGTTTACGAACATAAATCAGGTGATAGACGAAGTACAAAACTATTATGCGTCTACGGGCAAGACCGACTTTGCATTTAAAAATATAGCTGGCCCCGATAGTCCAGATAGAAGTTACGATATATCTCGACCGCATTTTATCGTAGAGTACGGCGTAGATAACGGCCTTGATCCTGCACCCAGCAGCGGACGCAGATCCAAGCCTTGGCTATTTATGACAAAATTGGTTGACACTATGTACGGCGACTTCGTAAAATATTGCGTGACACTAAATGTGGGCTACATGTCTAATTCCAATAAATACGGCGTAATCATAAACAACAACTGGCGCTACAACGAACAAGGAGCGCTACAGCCCGGAGATAGCAGGGTATGCGACAAGTTAAGGACGCTAATAGAAAAGAAGTATAAATCAAAAGATGCAGGGTTTGATATGTATGAGATACCATTCATAAACCAGATAGAAGACTCCATACTCTATCCTCATTGATAAATCGGCGGTAGGGACGCTAAGTCTAAAAATAAAAAAGCGTCCTAATTCCGTAAAGCCCTACGATCATCTAAATTTATAAGCATTTTGAACCACAAAAACTGCAAAGCATACCCAACTAGATCGACTAGATATTTTCTACAACTTGCCCTTTGCCGACGTTATGGAGTTGATAAATTTATAGTCGATATTTATCTCGCGTTCTTTGGGCAAGCTTGCGGCGAGTTGCTCCAGAGTCCCCTCAAAATCTTCAAATAGATAATTCGCCAAGCTGCCCGGATTTGGATTGATCTCATTTAGATATACTTCGCCGTTTATCTCGAAAAAGTCGCAACGTATCAACGCCCCGTCAAAACCGCAGTTGTAGATGCGCTCAAAGCTTTGCTTTAGCTTGGCGGCTAGCTCTGCGCCGATGTCGGCCTCGCGCGCCCTACTCTCGTTTGAAAAGCTCATATATTTTTGCTCGTAGTCTAGAAATTCCTTCTTTTTTGGCTCTTCGATGATAGAAAATTTGATCTCGCCGTCCGCCTTGCAGCCTGCTAGATTGTACTCCTTTACGCCCTCTATAAATGGCTCAACCAGGATCTCTTTGTCAAACTCGTATGCCACGTCTAGGCCGTATTCTAGCTCGCTAGCGTTTTTTATCACGCTAACCCCTATCGAGCTTCCTAGGCGAAGCGGCTTTAGGATCACGGGTAGCGGCAGGCTAGGCGCCTTTCCTCTGCTTACAACCTCGTAGTTTAGGGTATTTACACCCGCTTTTTGCGCTAGTAGCTTGGTTAGCTCCTTGTTGTAGCTTAGCGCGCTAGCCTCCACGCGAGGTCCGATATAGCTAAGGCCGTAAAACTCGAGCAGCGCCGCGATCTTACCGTCCTCGCCGTCCATGCCGTGGACTAAATTTATAAACGCGTCCGCCTCAATCTTTTTCTTGCCGAGCAACCCGCCCGCGAAAAATCCGCCCTGCTTAAGAGTGAGTTTTTTGGCGTTTTTATACTTGCCCGAGCTAAAGAAATTCGCCCTCATATCGGCGCCGTTTATCAGGTAAAATTCTCTAAATTTATCGCAAAATATAAACAAAGGCTCGTTTTTTAGCACCTTTTTTAGGGCTATGGCGCTCACGATACTGATCTCGTGTTCGTAGCTTTTTGCGCCGAATATCACAGCAAATTTCATATTTTTCCTTTTTTATGCTAGTTTTTTTAGGGCTTGTTTGATGAGTTCGCCCGTATTTTGCGCGTCGCACTCGCTAAGCGCCTTGGTTATCTTTTCTCTTTTAAAGC
>NZ_CAUQHQ010000201.1:0-3065 GCF_963517995.1 uncultured Campylobacter sp. | reverse complement strand
AACAACTGGAGTTGATTGTAAAACATGCAAAGTCATTGCGATAGATAGTTGCATAAACTCTATAACCGAATTTAAGCAAATCATAGGCCGCGGCACGAGGCTTAGGGAGGATTTTGGCAAGACGCATTTTACGATTTTGGATTTTAGGGGCGTTAGCCGTCTTTTTGCGGACCCTAAGTTTGATGGAGAGCCAATAAGAGAAGACGATTTACCAGCAAAAGAAAATTTTACAGAAGAAAAACCGCCAAAGCCAAAAGAAGATAAAGAAAAAAGCGGTGAAAGAAAAATCGTGATCAATGGCACTGAAGTCAAAATATTAGACGAGTTAGAGCAAATTTACGATCAAAACGGCAGCCTAATCGCCAGTGACTTTAAAGACTTTTCAAGACAAAACATCTTAGCCAAGTTTAAAAGCCTTGAAAATTTCATAACAAGCTGGGACGCACAAAGCAAAAAACAAGCTATTATCAATGAGTTAAAAGATCACGGCGTATTATTAGATGAGCTAAAGATAAACCCTGAGTTTGCGAATTTAGATGAGTTTGATCTGATCTGTCATATAGCTTATAACAAACCACCGCGCACTAGAAAAGAGCGTGCAGACGGCGTCAAAAAGCGAGACTTTTTGAGCAAATATTCTGATAAAGCAAGAGAGGTTTTGTTAAAACTTATTGATAAATACGCAGATAACGGCATAAGCGACCTAGAAAACATAAATGTACTAAAAAATGATCCGTTTAGAGATATGGGTGGAATGCTAGAAATAGTAAATGAATTTTTTGGTGGAAAAGAGAAGTATTTTGAAGCCATGAAAGAACTTGAAAAAGAAATTTACGCAGCATAAGGACGAAGATGAGTTTAGGAAATTTTATAAAAAGACTACAAGACATTATGAGAAATGATGCAGGCATCAACGGAGATGCCCAAAGAATAGAACAAATAACGTGGATATTGTTTTTAAAAATTTACGATGCAAAAGAGAGCGAATGGGAGATCGATGATGATAACTATCGCTCTATTATGCCAACAAATTTGCGCTACTCTAACTGGGCGATAGATAACAAAGACGGCAAGGCATTAACTGGTGACGAACTTTTAAATTTTGTAAATAACGAGCTTTTCGTAACTCTAAAAAATATAACTATCACCCCACAAACCACTACTCGCCAAGCCATCGTAAAAAAGGCATTTGAGGACAATAATAACTACATGAAAGACGGAGTTTTACTTCGTCAAGTGATAAACGTGATAAACGAGTTAAATTTTGAAAATTTTAAAGAGAGACACGCATTTGGCGAAATTTATGAAACGATATTAAAAAGCTTACAAAGCGCTGGAAACGCCGGAGAGTTTTATACGCCGCGCGCCGTGACCGACTTTATGGCTAAGATGATTAGGCCTAAAATTGGAGAAAAAGTTGCGGATTTTGCTTGCGGAACCGGTGGATTTTTAACGTCGGCTCTTAAAGAGCTAGACTCGCAGATACAAACTGCAGATGAGAGAGAAATTTATAAAGATAGCGTCTATGGTATCGAGAAAAAGGCATTGCCGTTTTTGCTAAGCGCGACAAATTTATTATTGCACGACATAGACAATCCGCAAATTTATCACGATAACGCATTAGAAAAGGACATCAGAGACTACACACCAGAGGATAAATTCGACGTTATTTTGATGAATCCACCATATGGCGGCAGCGAAAAAGATAACATAAAAAGTAACTTTCCTATTGAGCTTAGAAGCTCAGAGACTGCGGATTTGTTTATGAACGTCATAATGGCTAGGCTAAAATTTAAGGGTCGTGCAGCTGTTATCTTGCCAGATGGATTTTTATTTGGTACCGACAATGCAAAGGTGGCTATAAAAACTAAACTCTTAAACGAATTTAACCTACACACTATCGTACGTTTGCCGCATTCAGTCTTTGCGCCATATACGTCAATTACGACAAATATTTTATTTTTTAATGCTAGTGAGCCGACAAGCAAAATTTGGATTTACCGCCTAGATATGCCTGAAGGACAGAAAAATTTTAGCAAGACAAAGCCGATGAGGTTGGAGCATTTTACACCCGTTATTTCATGGTGGGACAATCGCGAAGAGATCAACATTGATGGCTTTGATAAGTCAAAATGCTTTAGTATAAACGAGATAAAAGAGCGAAGCTACAATCTTGATCTTTGCGGTTTTCCAAGTGAGAGCGAAGAAGTAAAAGACCCGTTTGTGCTAATAGCCGAATATCAAAAACATAGAGCGGAGCTAAATGCCAGCATCGATGATACGATCTCTAAAATTTTAGAGATATTAAATCAAAAGGCGTAAGATGACGGCACAACAGCTAAAAAACTCCATCTTAAATTTAGCAATCAGCGGTAAATTAGTACCGCAAGATCCGCATGACGAACCGGCATCTAAGCTAGTAGAGAAAATTCGCAAGGAAAAAGATAAGCTTATAAAAGATAAAAAGATCAAACCGTCAAAATTTGACAGCGTTATCTTTAAAGGCGAGGATAATTTACATTATGAGAAGATAGGCAAAGAAACTCGCTGCATCGAAGATGGAATTTCGTTTGAGATACCACAAAGTTGGAGCTGGGTTAGGCTGGGAAACTATATTAAATATGACATCGGAAAAACTCCGCCACGCAAACAAGAAGAATTTTGGGTTGATGCAAAATATCCCTGGATTACCATTGCTGATATGATCGCTGATAAAAAAATATATTCCACAAAAGATGAAATTAACAGCCTTGCATTAAGAACTCATTTTAAAGGCGAATTGGTGCCAATAGGTACTCTTATTATGAGCTTTAAATTAACTGTTGGAAAGGTTTCTATTTTAGGAATTGAAGCAGTACATAATGAGGCTATTATTTCTATATACCCGTTTATAGATGATGACAAGATAGCAACAAATTTTCTTTTTAAATTTTTGCCATTGTTGTCAGAGCAAGGAAAAACCAAAAAAGCTATTAAGGGTAATACATTAAATTCTGATAGCCTAAACAACATCCTCCTCCCCATCCCGCCACTACCAGAGCAAAAACGTATAGTAGACAAGCTTG
>NZ_CAUQHQ010000200.1:0-3095 GCF_963517995.1 uncultured Campylobacter sp. | reverse complement strand
TTATACGGCGGATATCTCGTTAGAGGCGATATAAAGCCTCTTTTTGAGCTGCCTGAAAAAACAGCCGCGCTAAAACCGGCCGATCTAAACGAAATTTGCAAAAAATACGCGAGAAAAGAAAAATCCACGACGATCATCCTAAGAAAGGAAAAAAGTGAATAAAAAAGCAATAACGGGCGCTATGACGGCGCTGATTACGCCTTTTAAAGACGGCAAGCTAGACGAAATCGGTTATGAAAAGTTAATCAAAAGACAAATCGCAAACGGCATCGACGCGGTCGTACCCGTAGGCACAACTGGCGAGAGCGCGACACTAACGCACGACGAGCATAGAATTTGCATAGAAATCGCCGTAAATACCTGCAAAAATACCGGTGTAAAAGTACTCGCAGGCGCGGGCAGCAACGCCACTCACGAGGCGGTAGGTCTTGCAAAATTCGCGCAAGATCACGGCGCAGACGGCATCCTCTCGGTAGCCCCATACTACAACAAACCGACTCAAGAAGGCCTATATCGCCACTACAAAGCAATCGCCTCAAGCGTAGAAATCCCGGTGCTACTCTATAACGTCCCGGGCCGCGTGGGCGTAGATATCCAGCCGTGCACGGTTTTTAGGTTGTTTAAAGAGTGCGAGAACGTCTACGGCGTAAAAGAAGCTACCGGCAGCATCGAGCGCTGCGTCGATCTGCTCGCGCACGAGCCAGACCTATCCGTCATCAGCGGCGAGGATGCGATAAACTACCCTATCCTCTCAAACGGCGGCAAGGGCGTGATCTCGGTCACGGCAAATTTACTCCCGGACGAAATCTCAAATTTAACCCACTTTGCGTTAAAAGGCGAATTTGCGCGCGCAAAAGCCATAAACGACGATCTTTATGCGGTAAATAAAATAATGTTTTGCGAGAGCAACCCGATCCCCGTCAAAGCCGCGATGTATATCGCCGGGCTCATATCAAGCCTCGAGTACCGCCTGCCGCTTTGCGAGCCGAGCGCTGAAAATCTCAAAAAAATCGAACAAACCATAAAACAATATAATATAAAAGGATTTTAATGAATTGCGAAAACGAATTTAAAGGCAAAACTCTTGTAATCAGCGGCGGAACGCGCGGCATCGGACGCGCCATCGTGGAGGAATTCGCCGCAAAGGGCGTAAATATCGCCTTTACTTATAACTCAAACGAAGAGCTAGCCAAAACCCAAGCCGCCGAGCTCGAGGCGACATACGGCATAAAAGCCAGAGCCTACGCGCTAAATATACTTGAGCCCGAGACCTACAAAGATCTATTTTTAGAGATCGACGCCGACTTTGACCGTATAGATTTTTTCGTCTCAAACGCCATCATCTCGGGTCGTCCGGTAGCAGGCGGATATACTAAATTTATGAAACTTCGCCCTCGCGGTATCAATAACATTTTCACCGCGACCGTAAACGCATTCGTTGTAGGCGCGCAAGAAGCCGCAAAACGCATGGAAAAAACGGGCGGCGGCAGCATCATCTCGCTATCATCGACGGGCAATCTCGTCTATATCGAAAACTACGCAGGCCACGGCACCGCGAAAGCCGCGGTAGAAGCCATGGCGCGCTATGCGGCCACCGAGCTTGGCGAAAAAAACATCCGCGTAAACGTCGTTAGCGGCGGCCCGATCGAGACGGACGCGCTTAGGGCTTTTACGAACTACGAGGAAGTTCGCGACAAAACAGCCGAGCTAAGCCCGCTAAATCGCATGGGGCAGCCCACGGATATCGCCGGCGCATGTTTGTTTCTGTGCAGCTCAAAAGCTAGCTGGGTCACGGGCCACACCTTCATCATCGACGGCGGTACTACGTTTAAATGAAAAAAGTAAATTTAGCCTGCGCTTCTTTGTCGGTTGCTCGCATTTCGGGCAAATTCGGCAGTATAAATTTAATGCGCTTGCAGGCTAAATTTGATGAAAATTTAAAATTTAAAAGCAAATTTTACGGCGCAGACGATTTCTTTAAATTTGATCTAAATTTGAAAGAGCCAAAAAGCTTTTTGCCGTTAAATTTAAATCCAAAATCGCTCAAATTTGACGAAGCGCCGAGCAAATTTAACCAAAGCGCAAATCCGCGACCGACAAAATCAAGCAAAATGCGAGTCGGCAAATTTGACGCCGACTTTAGCTCCGAGCCGTCAAATTTTAAACTCCGAAATCAAAAAGAAAGAACATATAAATGAGCCTAAATTTACCAAACGCCCTAGCCTTTCTGCGCGTATTTCTCGCACCTCTGATGTTTTGGCTGCTACTTAGCATAAATTCCTTTTCAGGCGTGCACGTTAGCTGGATGAACTACTTTGCCGCGCTCGTATTCGTGATCGCTAGCGTCACGGACTTTTTCGATGGATTTATCGCGCGCGCATGGAACCAAAAGACCAAGCTAGGAGCCGTGATCGACCCGCTTGCGGATAAAATGCTGACTCTGGGCGCGTTTTTAGGACTCATGATGATAGACCGCGCTAGCCCGTGGGCCGTGTATCTCATCCTCGTTCGCGAGTTTTTTATCACGGGATTTCGCGTCGTGATGGCGGGCGAAGGCGTAGAGGTCGCCGCATCGATGGCGGGCAAGGTAAAAACCGTCTGCCAGATGGTCGCGATCGGCTTTTTAACCATGCAGTGGCCTTTTGGCGAGTTTTTGCTCTGGCTTAGCGTCGCGCTGACACTGTATTCGGGCTTTGAGTACGTAAACGCCTATGTAAGGCACATTAAAAATCAAACCAAAAAGGCGTAAATTTGAGAACCGGAAACGCTATAATCTATCTAGCTAGCTTCGTCGTAGTCGCGGCGGGACTAAAGGCCACTAGCGTCGTCGTGCTACCGTTTTTGATGGCGGTTTTTATCGCTATCGTGGCGACGCCTGCGATAAATGCGCTCGAAAAGCTTAAATTTCCGCGCGTTTTAGCCTTCGCGCTCGTTACGGCGGTCGTGTTTTTGTCGCTGGGATTTATCGCAAACACCGTGATAAAAACGATAAACGGGCTAGTTAGCTACATGCCCGAGCTTCAGAGTAAATTTAAAGCCCTCGCCGATCATTACCACCAGATGTTAGCAAGCCGCGGCCTAATCGATCCCGAGAG
>NZ_CAUQHQ010000199.1:0-3218 GCF_963517995.1 uncultured Campylobacter sp. | reverse complement strand
ATGGTATTTTTAAGAGTATAAATTTTGACTCTTTTTGGATAAAAAGATGTAACAAGTCTACGTAACAAGTCCAGCACCATTAATTCCTTTCTCTCTGCGATATTTTATCTAAAATTTTGTCTAAAATTTTAGACGAAATTTCATTTATATTGATCGGCAGCCGTCAGGTTACCTAGATACTTAGTCTCTTGCCTGACGCCGCCGCACTTTCAAGCGTGCTTAGCGTTAGCGAATCTTTATCCGGGTTTAGTAGCCTATCAAGAGCGGCGCAACTGGTTTTCATAAGTTCGGCCATCTTTATTTTGGTTGTACATTCTGGTTTCAAGTTAACCTCTGATATAACCAACAAAAGGCTTTGCATTTACCGTATATTATATCAAACGCTCCAGTTTTCCATCCTAAGCCCGCTTATATCTTTAAAATCTTTTTCGTTATTCGTAACCAAAACAAGATCATTACTAAGCGCTACGGCGGCAATCAGCATATCCATATCGCCTATCCTTCTGTTTTTATTTTTCATCTCAAGCCTTATTTTGCCGTAGCTTGCCGCACATTTACTCGTAAAATCCAAAACACAGAAATTTGAGATAAAATCGCCCATGAGTCTTAAATTTAACTCTTTTTGAGTGGAATTTTCTATACCGTAAAACATTTCAGCTACCGTTATACTGGAAATAAAAATATCCTTTTTGCCATATCTAGTTAAATGGCTTAGTATATTTTGACTGTAAGGCTCGGTGCCAGAAATCAAGTAGCTACAAATATTGGTATCAAGCAAAAACATTATTTAAATCCGAAATTTCGCTCTTGCGGCAAGCTTTGCTCGGCTCTTTCAAATTTAACTCCAGCATCTTTCAACTCATTTAAAGTCTTAAACAGTCCGCTCCATTCATCATCTTTAACCGGGGTTAAAACCACTTCGTTATTATCAAAACTCTTTAGTATAAACTCTTTGACATTGTCTAAATTTAGGCTTTTTGGAAGCCTTAGTGCCAAAGAATTACCGCTTTTGAATACTTTTAATCTTGTTTGCATAACTGTACTCTCTAGTATATATTTTTATAAGTATATACGAAGTAAGATAAAAATATTCTTAGATTTTGTTAGTTTATAGTGTCGACGTTGCAATGCATTTTGATAAATCTTATGCAAAAGGTAAAAAGTAGGAATGGGTAAAAATGTGGAGCAAATAGCGCCAAGAATGTTTTTGTATAGATATGGACGTAAGGTAAAAAATGGGAACTTAAAATGCACAATTTGCAAAATTTAGGCATTTTTTCGCATTTTGAAATCCAAACTTCAATTTGTTTCAAAACTTCAAAACCCCTTTAAATCACGCCTTTTCTGATATGCGCTACGACGCGCCCTATGATACTACAATTTTCTAAATTCTAACCGTCGATTACGATAGGCTCGTATTTTTTGTTATCCAAAAATAGCGTTATGATCCTTGCTATCGGGTTTTTCTAAATATGGCACGGCTATAATGCCGTTATCTTCGGCATTGTCGTTTGATTTGTTTTGGGTTTTAAGATCAGAGGGATTTATGACAGAATTTTGATGACTTACGACACAAGATCGTATAACATAAAAATCTCGACAAATTTTTAAAAAACTAATAAGGGATAGTGGCGTAGCGTTCAAGCCGATAATTATCCATCCTATTAATTGTCGTAAGGTTAATAATATAGCCTTTTGACAACTGTATTATGATGGATACCATAAAGAAAGTAAGTCAATACTAACAATGTGTTCAAAAATTTATTATCATTTTAGGCATATTTAGTCAATAGCAAGTTGTATAATTCACTTAATAAACATTAACACAAGGAGAAAACATGAGCACAAGATAAATTATTGAGATAGTTATAGAGATTTTGGAGATAGTAGTAAAACATACAAATAAAAACAATGGAGAGGAAATATGATTTTAGCGTCGTCAAATGCAAAAATGAAAATAAAGGCAAGGGATGTAGTTATAGTGGCATCAATTAAAAGAAATATTAGTTTGCATTCAAGAGTCGTGAAGTCCAAAAAAATCTACACTAGAAAAACAAAAACATCAAAAGATACCAAGTGGGAGTTATAATTAATTTTTTAAAATAACGTTTGATATCCTACAAGCACGTAAAGAATAGTCATTAAGCGTAAAAATAGCTAGTAATGTTACATTTTAGTGCATCTTTTTTGATATTCTAAAATATCTTCTAAAATTTTATCCTTTAGTTGGATAGGCTCTATTACTTCGACATCAGGCAGCCATTTTTTTATGAAAGGCAAGATCTCCTTAAGTTGTGTTACCCTGTATGTTACTATCTTTTCGCCACCCTCTAATTCTCTTATGCTTTGTGTGCTAAAAAATTTCTTTTTAGACGAAAAATACCTAGCAATATTTTTTGATATTTTTAGTTTAACTTCTATAAAATTTCCATTTTTAAAATGATCAAAATTACTAAACGATGTTTGTAATCCCTCGTTTATAAAGCGGTCTACGTACTCGTTGGTATGGTTAAATTTATTAAGTTTTTTTACATTTTTTATAAAGCTAATCCTTAGCATCAGAAATTTGTCACCATCAAGGCAGGCAAGATAGAAATTTTCATCTATAAAAACTATCTTATAGGGCTTAACGTTTAAAACTCTTTTATCTATAGTGTTGTCGTATTCTAGTGATATCTGATGGCTAAATTTAACACAGTGTTCTATATTTTTTAAAATTTCAGAATTTATATCTTCAAAAGGCTTAGTGATAAATTTGTATGTTGCATCTATTTTTTTCATCTCTTTTTTTAAAATTTTCTTGCTATCGTTGTCTAGAGAATTAAAAAATTTATTAAATTCTACTTTTGGCATTAGGCTATATACTATTGCAGACATTACCAAAAATGATGAATTTAGATTAAAATCTAGCTTATTTGGCCTATAAAAATATCCGCCTTCGTCTGAACCCTTATTAAATGCGTCTGGAAATACCGCCTTTATTGTAGCAAAATACCTCTCTAAATTTCTGGTACTCATTCCCATATCTTCAGATAAAAGCTTAAGTCTTAAAGTATGGCCGTCATTTAATCTTTTTAGTATTTCTAAAATATTTTTGGCAGTTAATATCTCGTTTGGCATATGTATTCCTTTTTATCGCTATTATGCACCTAAAGAGTTATAGCATAAATTTGAAGCTATACTTTTTATAGAATAGTCACAATATGTCATAGTAAAGC
>NZ_CAUQHQ010000198.1:0-3231 GCF_963517995.1 uncultured Campylobacter sp. | reverse complement strand
TTTTTATACCTTCGGATTTAAATTATGACGAAAATTTAACATAAGAGAGTGACAGGTTGAGTCATAAAAACACAAACTCGTACAAATGCTTAAATAAAGGGCTAATATATTTAAATTTAGTCAATCTTTGCAAGCCGCCTGCGGTTTTGGCTACCATCATGCTTTTGGTTTCCTTAGTAAATCGCCCAGCACATAAATAATGTTTAACTTCATGCTTTATAAAAAATTCATTTTTTCTAAGAGAAAATCTCATTTTTTGGGAAAAATAATGTTTTTTTGAAAATATTTTTTTCATTTTTTGGGAAAAAATTTATACTTGTGATAAAAAATGGTTTCATTTTTTGGGAAAATTCAGTAGCAAATAAGGGGAAAAAAAGTATATTTTTGAAAAAATAAACCATAGGGGGTATTATGGCAAAAGAAATCGTTGACCTAGAAAAAGTTCGCTCCACAAGCGCAAGGCTTTATAATAGGACGCAAGAGATCGTCGATAGCCAAACCGGCGAAGTGAAGACAATAGTTACGAGCTTTTTGCAAAAAGAACAAACAAAAGACGCATTTATAAAGGTTTTTGTAGAAAATTTGGATTTTTTGGTTGAAAATCTTTCAAACAACGCTAGAACCGTATTTTTGGTAATGATAAAAAACGTAAATTATAAAAATATTTTTAAATACGATAGCGACTTCGTCAAATATTTCGAAGAGCGTAAAATTTTAGCCAAATCAAGCGTATATCGCGCCCTAAAAGAGCTTGAGGATAAACAAGCTATTTTTAAAATCAGCGAAAACGACAAGGATAAATTTGATATCATTGGCAAAAACTCTTTCATGCTAAATCCTCAAATCGTCGGTAAAGGCTCAATAAAAGATCTAAAGCAGCTAAGGCAAACGACTGTCAAAACCTTTAACTTCGAAACACTAGAAATGACAAAAGAAATTTTAACCGATGCTGCTTATGAGGGCTTTGACAAGGTCTTAGCAGCGCCTGATAGCTTTCAGGTAGATAGCGTTAAACAAATTCAGCATTCTGCCAACAAAAGCGAAACTGAGATTGTGATTTCAAAAAAACATGAAGAAGATGAGATTATTGAAGTGGCTGCTCAAAGCGAAAGTTCACAACAACCAATACAAAATACGCAAGAAAATACTACTCCTAGCGGCATAGAGAGCGATATTGCCGATATTATGAAGTTTGTCGGAGCCTTTAAGGGCGATTTTAAAGGTGATTCAAAATCACTAAGAGCAGAAAAAGCGGATGAATTAAATCAAAAGGCAGAACAGTGAAAGTATTTTTTGACCTAAATATCATCATTGATATTATCGATACAGACAGGATAAACAACAAAAAGGCCGTTGCTTTGATGCAAAATTTAATGCGAAAACAAGCTACTATCGTCATTAGCGAAGATAGTATTAGCACGCTTTATTATAATTTGCGCCATTCTCGACAAAAGCAACTTATACTTTTAGATTTCTTAGAAGTCGTTACTAAAAAATGGTGCGTATCGGCGTTTGGAATCGAAGGTATAAAAAAAGCGATTAAGTATTCTAAAAACTCAAACTCTGATCTTGAAGATGCACTACAATATTTTTGTGCTGATAAGGAAGGCTGCGAAGTAATCTATACTAGCGATAAAAACTTCCCTAAAATCGCCATAGCAATTAAAGGCTATGATGAAAATTAAAATTGTGGGAAAAATTTTGCCGACGAAGACAAATTTTTCCCAGAGAGAAAACTGATCTTCCCACGTGTGGGAAAACGAAAAATGAAGTCTAGGCTCGATTTTGCAATGGCCGGAAGCTATTTTTTATACGAGCTTTCCTTCTTTATCTATTCTTTTTTTCAATTTGTCTTTAAATAGGTAAATCAAAAGTTAATAACTTTTGAACTTTTACTATTGTGCATATATTTTTTTCATTACGAAAAAAATAGCACAAAAACTAAACTCCAAAAATAAAAATGCTCGCGTTTTGTTTTTTATTTTGAATCTTAAATTTTTTAGATCCAATTAAACTTAATTTTACTTTTAGTCGTTACTTTATCTGGCTATTTATTTGATATAAGTTCTCCTGTATAGTTTTTACCAGTATTCTCATAATTTTTAAAAATATAGTTCTTGTCATAAATTACTGCTTCTTTGCATAAATTTAAGTTTTCTAACTTAAATTTATTATTTTAGCAGTTTTTGGCTGTAAACCAAGTAATTATCTTTTTGGATGTTTTGAATAGTTATCAATTAAAATTCTATAGATAAAATTTCTTTTTTTGGGAATATTTTACAATAATATAAGAAAGATTTGTTTTTTTCTTTGGGAAAAAATATTTTTATTTCAAAATTTGGATAGTATTTTTATTTTTATAAAATAAATTGATTTATTTTTTGGGATATTTTTTGAAATAATATGATAACAATACTATAAACATATTATTACAATATTTTAGAGAAAGCATTGTGTTTAAAAGTTTGTAGTTGTCAAGATTTTATATCTATATCTTAAATTGTAGTTTGCTATGTTAGATTTATTATATTTATCTTAAAGTTTTAGTTTTTTTTATAGTAAAAGATTGTAGCGTTCTAATTGGCGATAGACCGTTCGTCTGTAAAAGCTTGTTATAACGGAGTAGTCCGAAGTTTGGAGGATCGATAAACTACCTTTGCTTTATTCATTAGTTTATTTTTTATATTGTTTATCTTTTTGGGCGCATTGCTTATTTATAGTGATTAGATCCGCATTTTTCCTTATTGTTCAAAATTCTGCTAACTAGCTTTACTTATTATTTATGGTGTTAGTAGATTTTTTGTTTTAGTTTGTGTTTTTGCGGTATAATACTCGCAGAGAATGCTTTTGGGTCAGGTTGTTACTTGATAATTGTAGTCTTCAATTTTTTCCTCGTGATCTAGTTTTTAATTTTAAGCTTTTGAATTTTACTTTTTCCTTAGATTTATTGATTAGAAATTTTATTTTTCAGTTAAGATTTTTAATAAAATTGGAAGTTCATAATCCAATTAAGGATGTTTTTTAGTTTTAGTGACTTGTCTTTTGTCGTACGGTAGCCCTATCCTCTATATTATTTAACTGTTTTTGTATCCATTTATCCAGCAGCTTCCCCGATCTTTCTTGAATTTCTTTTAGTGGACATTTTTGCATGCTTATTCCTTTGTTTTTAAAATAGAGTTAAGAGATAAGCTAGCTAAAAATATGTATAATTGCGCATAGAGGTCAAGACGG
>NZ_CAUQHQ010000197.1:0-3232 GCF_963517995.1 uncultured Campylobacter sp. | reverse complement strand
AGCAAGACGAAGTCGCAGCTAAAAATCCGCTTAAGTTTAATTGAGCCTAAAATAAATATCCTTCAAATTTTAGCTAAAAAAGCAAAAAGATAATAACGAAAAACTAGTTAATAAAGATAGATAAAATAGAATAATAAAGAATTATATATTATTAAATAGATTATCTTATAATAAATAGAAGTTTCTTACATCTATATATTATATTCTATGATATAATACTATTGATTATACTAAAATATCCTTTCGAATTTTTATCATTAGTAAAATGTATCAACTGTGTAACTTAGTGATTTCATAATCCAAATACGCTAAACTACGAAACCAAATATACTTTAATAAAATATAGACAAGATCAGGCGCAGGCGGAGAGACGATAGAGATGGATGCTATAGGCAAGGGCAAAGGATAGGGCATGACTGGAATATCCAATAGATCAGATAAATAAATTACAAGACGACTATCCAGATATAGTAAATACACAGGGCGGCTCATATAATGTTTCTTCTTATACCAAGCTTGGAATTGCAAAAAAAAATAGATTATGATTGTGCTGTACAGTCATGTTCTTGGGGAAAATTTCAAGTAATGGGGCTTTATTATTCAAATCTATATTCATCTCCAAGTGAATTAGAAGAGGCTATGAATAAATGTGAATTGCAACAATTTAGATACTTTTTGTCATATTTAAAGAATACAAACGGAATGATAATAGCCCTAAAAAATAAGGATTGGGAGAGTATAGCAAGATTATATAATGGGGCTAACTGGAAAAAACAAAATCCAAAATACGCAAGCAATATTGAAAAATACTACAATCAGTTTAAGGGAGAAAAATAATATGAAATTTGTATATTTGGTGGTGACATTATTGGTATCATTATCCGCTGATCCTCAAAAATCGTCCTTAACTACCGTTTTTGGCGATCTGGACGGCGATAATATAGAAGAAAAAGTCCTTATGAGCGAAAATAAAGATGGTCAAAGAATGCTGCAAATTTTTAAACAAAATAATTCAAGCGAATGGAAGCTATGGCACAGCTTTGATAGCATTGTAATAAATAGCGATGATGGCGGCGCCATGGGTGATCCATTTACAGAGCTATCCGTGTCAAATAGGGTAATATCTGTAAGTCACGATGGAGGCGGAGGACGTTTTGCTTGGCAGTATTTACATAAATATAGATATGATAAAAAAGATAAGACATGGAGGGTGATAGGTGCTACGATAGCCTATCTTGACAAGAGTAAAAAAGTCGAGACTTTAGACTATAATCTATCAACAGGAAAGGCGATATATACTGCGAACTGTATCGGAGACGATGAGAATCAAGATGAGTGCATAGATATTAAAAATTTCACTTTTTATGTAAAACCCGCAAATCCTCCGCTGATGAAAAATTTTAAAATAGGAAAAAACAAAATCGTTATACCTAAATTTAATATAGAAATGTACTATTAAAATAGGCTCTCTTTAACTTACTGCCCCCTTGTGTGAGCTTAAGTTAAAGAGAGCCTACACAATTCTTCAAAAACAACCAATCTTGCGCTTTGTTTCGTTACCGATAATCACGCTCTTTGAAAAAACTCATTTGAAAGTTTTTAAATTATATTTAGGCTTTTGTATAGTCTTTTTGTCATCTAGCTTATATTTGGATACGTTTTTAATCAAGATCGTTAATTAAAAATAGGTTAGATCGTTTGTTTTTCATATCTATTTGCCTTAACAAATGCTGTTTTTTGAGGCGCATTATTGAATATTTTTCCGGTTTGCGATAAAATACCCCAAAAAGCAATCAAGGATGCTTCGTGCCTATAACTCCTAGAAACCATACGAATTTCAAAGAAGATTTAATAGAGCTTATAAAACTACGATACGAAGACCCTGTTGATACGAATAATATCTTTTTTCTAAAGGACAAACCGTTTATAGGCTACGGCTTTAGTCTAAAAGACGATATCGATACGATATGCGATCAAATTTACGGGAAAGAGAAAAACAAAGAGCTTGTCGATGCGGTAAAAAAAGCCATAGCAGACTTTGAGCCGGACGAAACAAAATCTAGCGATGAAAACGCCGCCTTGCTTTATGAAAATATAAATAAAGCCGCAGAGGACTCAAAAAAGGTTTCAAAATCTTCGTCTAGAAACTCTTTGCCTGAGTTTAAATTTACCTCCGAGGATCAAAAATGCTTTATTCTTGAACAAAAGTTAAAACCCCTCGTTCAGGAGATAGATAAAAAGCTAAGCGGCTCTCCTCTTAAAAAATTAGGAGAAGTCGCGCTTGCCGCCTCTAACCAAACTAGCGGGCAATCAATAACTCCTAGCAAAGAACACGTAGCTCTTTTGGCGCTTCTTTATCTTAGCGATAAAAAAGAACTAAATGCGTCTTTGGTAACTTACGTCAAGACTAAAAGCCGTTTTAGAGCTTGGTACTGGCTAGCTTATGAAAGCTTTGACGGAAAAAGGGATGATAAATTCGATAAAATAAGAGAGAGGATTTCAACCGGATTCGGTCTTTTCGAGCATGACGCATATAATGAAAATTTAAACAACCTATATTCTTCTTTAGGCAACCAAACCGACTTTAGCGCTTCAAATTTAACCTCGGTCGGTACGGAGCATATCGGCTTTAGAGAGTGTATAGACGTATTTAGCCATCTAAACGTAACAAAGATAAAATACTACGAAAAAGACGAAAAAGACGAAAAAGACGAAGAAAGCGCGCAAGAAAACACCTGCTTAGAGTTTATAAAAACCTACGAGATAAATAAAATAAAGCCAAATACGGCCGGTAGTATCGCGCCTAATTTAAATAATAGCTCCTTAAATAAAAACTTAAATTCGGAAAAACAAGATCCGGGCCTAAGCAAATCCGGCGCAGAACTTGGCGACTCATCCGCCGCTTCAAAGCAAGAAGCGCTGTTTAAGCCGTTTGCGGACAAGCTAAATTCTCTCTTAAGCTCTCATACCTCTAAAACCTTTAGCCCAGAAAACATCTACTGCATAAACCTAACCCTAGCAGCCGGGTCTAACGCTTCAAGGATAAACAAGCTCTTAAGAAAAAGAGAGGAAGAGCTATATAAACAAGAAAATATACTCATACTTTGCCCTATTAAGACCGCTACTCCTATTAGGATATTTCAGCCTAAAAAGAGCGACTTTACCATAGCGCTAGCTAGCCAAACCCCATTTGACTGTAGCGAGCTAAATCCAAAAGAGCTAAATCCGAGCA
>NZ_CAUQHQ010000196.1:0-3300 GCF_963517995.1 uncultured Campylobacter sp. | reverse complement strand
GGTCAAATTTTATCACTTATCATGTGTGGTTTTGGAATTTTTGTTTATGCTATGCTTTATAAAAAATTTTCAAAGCTCTAATATAAGTGTTTAAAAAATATTAAAGTAAAAATCTGATAGCATTAGCTTTATCAATTAATACTAATATTTAAATTAGTATTAAGAAATGATAATTTATTTCAAATTTCTTAGGAGGGCTCATGACCGGGCTTATAGAAGGTTTTTTGGGAAAACGGTCGGACGACAAAAAAAGTCGCACTCCAGCCGCTTGGGATAGATGGCAAAGTATTACAGGATTTATTTTGGCCTGTTTTATATTGTGCCATATGGTTTTTACTTCTACTATACTACTTGGTAAAGACGCATTTAACGCTGTCGTAGGGTTTGCGGAGGCTAAATTTTTATTCGGCGAGGCCACGTGGTGGATCACTAACGTTATAGCCGCGGTAATATTCGCCGTTTTTATCGCTCACGCGTTTTTAGCGATGAGGAAATTTCCTGCAAACTATAGACAATACATTATGTTTAAAGGTCATAAGGACCGCATGAAACACCTTGATACTACGCTTTGGTGGTTTCAGTTTTTAACCGGTTTTGCTCTATTTTTCGCAGCCAGCGCGCACCTAGTGGATATAGTCTTTGGCGGACATATTACTGCAGATAATTCAGCTAAAAATTTCCATCAACTAGAAATTTTTTACTTCGCTTTACTTGTATTTATGGTCGTTCACGCTAGCGTGGGAATGTACCGCCTATACGTAAAATGGATAAGCATCGACGGAGTAAACAAACAAGAGATGTTCGCAAAAAGAAATAAAGCCAAAACTGCGATATTTGCGGTATTTGGAGTGCTCGCGGTCATCGCGCTGATCGCTGATTTCGTGTGGATCAGTCTTTAGGAAAAGGAGCTTTAAAAAATGAACGTAAAATATTATGATGCATTAGTTATCGGAGGCGGTCTAGCTGGGCTTCGAGCTGCCGTTGCCGCAGGAGAAAAAGGGCTAAGTACGGTAGTTTTAAGCCTAATCCCGGTTAAGCGCTCGCACTCTGCGGCTGCGCAAGGCGGTATGCAAGCCTCTTTGGGAAATTCAAAAATGAGCGAAGGCGACAACGAGGACGTACACTTTGCTGACACGGTAAAAGGTAGCGACTGGGGCTGCGATCAGCAAGTAGCACGTATGTTTTGTCAAACCGCGCCTAAGGCGATTCGCGAGCTAGCGGCTTGGGGCGTGCCTTGGACTCGTATAACAAAAGGCGAGAGAAGCGCTATCATCAACGCTCAAAAAACGACTATCGTAGAAAAAGAAGAGGTTCACGGACTCATCCACTCTCGCGACTTTGGCGGAACTAAAAAATGGAGAACATGCTTTACGGCCGACGCCACCGGACACACTATGCTTTTTGCCGTAGCAAACGAAGCTCTAAAACATAACGTCGAAATTCATGACAGAAAAGAAGCTATCGCGCTAATCCACGCAAACAACCGCTGTTACGGCGCGATCGTTCGCGATCTAGTTAACGGCGAGATCACTGCATACGTCGCAAAAGGTACGCTAATCGCTACGGGCGGCTACGGAAGAGTTTATAAACACACTACAAACGCCGTAGTTTGCGAGGGTATCGGCGCGGCCATCGCTCTTGAAACGGGAGTTGCGCAACTAGGAAATATGGAAGCGGTGCAGTTTCACCCGACTCCGATCGTTCCGAGCGGCATCTTGCTAACGGAAGGCTGCCGCGGCGACGGCGGAATTTTACGCGACGTGGACGGATATCGCTTTATGCCCGACTACGAGCCTGAGAAAAAAGAGCTAGCTAGCCGCGACGTCGTAAGCCGCCGCATCATGGAGCATATCCGCGCAGGCAAGGGCGTACCTAGCCCGTACGGATATCACGTTTGGCTAGATATCTCGATCCTAGGACGCGAGCATATCGAGAAAAACCTACGCGACGTTCAAGAAATTTGCGAAATCTTTAACGGCATCGATCCTGCCGACACCGAAGTATATGCCGACGAAAACGGTCGCCAGCGCGGTAAAGGCTGGGCGCCGATCCTTCCTATGCAGCACTACTCTATGGGCGGCATAAAAACCAAGCCTACAGGCGAGAGTCCGACGCTAGCGGGTCTATTTAGCGCCGGCGAGGCTGCTTGTTGGGATATGCACGGATTTAACCGTCTAGGCGGCAACTCCGTTTCTGAAACGGTCGTTGCAGGTATGATCGTTGGGGACTATTTTGCCGACTACTGCGGTAAACACGAGATTGAGATAAACACTAACGACATCGAAAAATTCGTTAAAAAAGAGGAAGACTATCTAAAGAGCCTTGTCGAAAAAGAGGGCAAATTTAACGTATTTGAGATCAAAAACAAGATGAAAGATATAATGTGGGAGCACGTGGCGATCTTTAGAACGGGCGAAGGTCTAGCCGTAGCTGTAAAAGAGCTAGAAGAGCTTTATAAACAATCTTTAGACGTCAAAGTCACAAACAAGGCGCTATTTGGCAACCCTGAGCTCGAGGAGGCCTACCGCGTACCAAAGATGCTAAAACTAGCTCTTTGTATCGCAAAAGGCGCGCTTGATCGCACCGAGAGCCGCGGAGCGCACTGCCGCGAGGACTATCCGAAACGCGACGACCTAAACTGGCTAAACAGAACTCTAACTAGCTGGAAAGAGGGCGATACACTACCGACTATCGTGTATGAGCCGCTTGATATTATGAAAATGGAAATTCCGCCGGCATTCCGCGGATACGGAGCTAAGGGTAACATCATCGAGCACCCGGACAGCGCCGTACGCCAAGCACAGGTCGATGAGATCCGCGCCAAAATGGAAGCCGAAGGCAAAGGCAGATACGAGATCCAAGAAGCGCTAATGCACTATGATCTTCAGCCTAAATATAAAGCACCAAACGAAAGAGCAGGAATAGGATATGAGTAGAAAAATAACCATAAAAGCATTTAAATATAATCCGTTAAGCAAAATTTCAAAGCCGCATTTTGCGACCTACGAGCTAGAGGAAACCGACGGCATGACGCTTTTTATAGCGTTAAATCAAATTCGCGAGAAATTTGACCCGGATCTTAGCTTTGACTTCGTTTGTCGTGCAGGTATCTGCGGCAGCTGCGGTATGTTAGTTAACGGTACGCCAAAGCTTGCTTGCCGTACGCTAACCAAAGACTATCCAAACGGCGTGATCGAGCTTATGCCTTTGCCGGTATTTAAGCTACTAAAAGACCTAAGCGTAGACACGGGCAACTGGATGAACGCGATGAGCAAACGCGTAGAGAGCTGGATCCACACC
>NZ_CAUQHQ010000195.1:0-3307 GCF_963517995.1 uncultured Campylobacter sp. | reverse complement strand
CGGCAAACTCAAACGCTCATCTAGGTAGCGGCCTGGTAGCCGGAACTCTAAACTCTGTAGACGAGGACGGAAATTTTAGCCCCGAGAGATTTGCCGCGGGATTTTTGGCCGGGCTTGCGGGCGGCAAAGCCGTATCTACGGGGCTAAGAAAAATGACTCCTAAGCTATACAATAAAATCCTAGGCGCGGCCGAAAAGATGCCGCAGATGGCAAACGGCAATCCAAGGCTCTTAGGCAAGCTCTACTCAAACGGTAAAGACGTAAGTTTAAATTCTTTTGCCGGAGAAAAGGCCATCACCGCAAACGTCGGTAAACTAGATCAAGCTAAAGCAATGCTCGAAAAGGGCGCGGACGAGGTAGAAATTTGGCAGAAGACGGGGTGGTTTAAAGATGAAATCGACGACAAGTGGAAATTTGAAATAAATCCAAGAGGCGGAGAATTAAAACCAAATCCTCCGAGAAACACCGTTTTATATAATGTTTTAAACAACGAAAAGCTTTATGAGGCCTATCCCGAGTTACAGCTATACAAGGTGGAGGTAGCCGGCGAATATAACCCGGCGGCGCTAAAAGCGTTAGGTAGCGCAGACGGCGGGTTTATCCCCTCTCAAAAAACATTCATAATAAACGAAAAAACGACGGATTTTAAGAGCACTTTATACCACGAAATACAGCACGCTATCCAAGAAATCGAAGGATTTAGCCCCGGGGCTAGCTCTAAAAACGGTAAATATTGGCTCGCAGGCGGGGAAGTAGAAGCTAGAAACGTACAAAAAAGAATGAACGACGTAAGCTATGACGGCTTTAAGAACTCTACTTCTATGGAGTTTTTTCCGTATAAAGAAGAAGCTCAACTGCAAAGGATGGCAGGCGATAAAGAGTATATGGAGTATCATGAGCTATCAAAGAAATTTGACGATTATCTTAACGATAAGGGCGATGGCCTTAGCGCGCAAGAAGAAGCTAGGCTTGGCGAGCTCTATGAAAAAATCAAAGATAGGCTAGGGTTTACGGGGGACGACTATAAAAAGGGCTATGAGCTTTATTTAAAAGAAAATGCCGAGTATCAAAAACATCCTCTTCATACTCTTGACGCGCCAAGAAGCGAGCGGGTGAATATAGGCCGCGGCGACTTAAATTTAAGTAAAGAACTTGAGAAAAAGTACATTTTAAAAGACGGAAGTATCAATGAAGCCGCCGTAGGAAAAGAAGCCGAGCCCTTTATAGAAAAAGAGTATAGTCTAGAGAATTTTAAAGCCGAGTTTTCAAACGGCAAGGTAGACACGCCGATAGGGGAGGTAGATATAAGCTCCTCTCAATTTCAAAAACTAGAAAGAAAAGGTCGCAAAAAATACCTAGGGCTAATAAAACCGACTCTTGAAAGACCCGTTTTTGTCGTGGATTTTGAAGATACTACGTTTTTCTTTAAGCCTTTTAGAGATAAAGACGGCGTCGTTAAATTCGCTTCCGTGATCAAGGAAAGAGACGGCGGACTGGATGTAATTTCTAACTATCCGATGAAAAATAGAAAATTCGAGTTGATAACGAGAGAAGGCAAAGTAAGATACGTCCGAAGCTCTGGCGGCCTAAAGCCCATAGAACACTCTTCGGACGGTAAGGGTATTATACAGCAAAACGAAGAAAAAGTCCATCATTACCGCAAGATAGAGGAGATAAAGCGCGAGCATCCAAACGTCGAAAAAGAGCTAGACGAGAGTATAGCCGCGATGAGTAAAGAGAGCTTTAACGACTCAAATTTTAAAGACGGGTTGATAAGTAAATTTGATACGAAAGAGATAACAACCCAAGAGCTCGGCAAAAGCGTAAATCTAAGCAATAAACAGCTAGCCGTCCTAAAAAACGATATCAAAAATGCAGACTTTAAAGTAATTAATGAAAGCAAAATTTACTTTGACAAGATCGGCAAGGACGGGGATAAAAAGAGGTTTTTCGTCGATATCGCAGAGGATGGGAGTCTCAGGGTGGACGGGTATAGCAAAAAGGATATAGATAGCATCCCTGTAAAGCAAAGTGCGCTGGAGGAGCTAGCAGGCACGGGCGACGCGGCAAGGCTAAAGAATATGAGCTTTGAGGTAAAAGCGGCGTATCGCAACGAGCTAGATCCTATCAAAAAAGAGGCGATACTAAAGACCGCCGAGCTAAACAAGCTAAAGAAAGCGGCTCAAAGCGGAGATAAGGCGGCCGCGGCTAAATTTGAAGAGTTTAAGGCTAAAAAATTAGACGAAAACGGAAATATAAAAGACGGGCTAAGCTTGTGCTAAGCTCGCCCGAGGAGTAAAAAATGAGCAATGACAAATGTCCACTAAAACAGATTCAAGAAAGATCGGGGAAGCTACTCGATCGCTGGGCGCTGAAAGTAGATAGCGCCTTTGAAAAAGCGGGCGAAAAGTTGGACGAGGCCGCAAAGTGGGCCGATGAAAATATCCCGTTTGCGGGCAAGCTGCTAGATGTCAGGGATCATGCCAAAGAGATAGACGAGCTGCTAGGCGAATACCACAGAACCACTGCGGCGATATACGCGCAAGCCGGGCAGTTTAAGGAGTATCTCGGCAAACTCAGCATAGGCAACAGAAAAGCAATGTTTAAGGCGCTAGACGGCGAGACGGATCCCGGCGCACTGCCCGAGCACGTAAGGCCGCTATACGAAAAGGTGCGCAAAACTATCGACGACGGCGCGCAGGCTCTAGTGGACGCCGGGGCGCTAGAGTCAAAAAACGTCATCAAAGACTACGTCAAACACTACTACAAAAAGCACCTAGACGAGGCCAAAGAAAACGGCCGCATCGCAAAGGCGCTAAGACAAAGCAAATTTTTTGCCAGAAAGCAGATGAGCTGGGAGCAAAAACAGCTAAGGCAGATCGAGGACGATGCGGCCTTTGCGGTAACAAACACGATCCTGGAGCAAAAAAAGCAGCTGCTTAAAGCTCAAACATTAAAGCTTTTTGCGGACAAATTTGCAAAAGACGCGCCGCCTGAAGGAGCCGAGGGACTAAACTGGACGAGGATAAGCGACGAAAGCGCGGGCGGCGGTATAAAAAAATACGGAGCGCTTGCGGGCAAATACGTCCCTGAAGACGTCGCCAAAGCTCTAAGTGAGGCTGAGATGCTAGGGCGCGAGATGGCTAAATTTAACGGCGCGTACTACAAGCTAATCGACCACATCAAGGTAAACGTAACGGTTAAAAATCCTTTTACGCATCTTTATAATTTCGGCTCAAATATGGCACTGGCGTTTTTGCATGGGGATTTTGCCGAGACGGTCAAGACTACGGCCGCGTGGATAGGG
>NZ_CAUQHQ010000194.1:0-3329 GCF_963517995.1 uncultured Campylobacter sp. | reverse complement strand
GTTTATGCCGCTCTTTCGGCTACTGCCCGTGCCCACGACGTCGCCTGCGTAGACGACTTCTAGCCCGCTTTTTTTGAGCTCGCCGATCATTTCTAGGCTGCCCGGCTGACGCTTAACTAGCATCGCGTTTGCGTGCAGCGGGATATCTGAGCGCGTGTAGGCCTCGCTAGCCGGGCTTAGATCGTCGGTGTTGGTCTCGCCCGCAACCTTAAATATGACCGCCCTGATACGCCTAGGCAGGCTCTCGCGCGCCTTAAACCACTCCGCTTCCGCCCACGAGCGCAGAACTTCGAGCGCAAATTTATTGCTTTTTGCAAGCTGCGCCACGTCGTTAAAATAATCATGCACGAAAATCGTCTCTTTTAGCACGTTACAGGCGGCCTGTGCTACGGCCTCGTCGGCGTTTTTTAGGCTTTCAAGCAGCACGATGACGCTGTATCCGCCAAGCATCGGTCGCAGCAAATTTACGGCGGCGATTTTGTCAAGGCCGCTTATCTCAAGCCCGTGATTTATAATCTCGTTTAAAAACTCCGCCTTTACCTTTGCCGCGTCGTCTACACCCGGATTTACGCGGTTTGCGAGTAAATTTATAAGCTCGTCCCGTCTATTTCCGCCTTGTTTTATAAGCTCGCAAACCTCTCTCGTTTGCTCCTCGTTTAGCGGTAGCGGCGGCACGCCTAGGGCCTCGCGCTCTTTTACGTGTTTTTCGTACTGCGTGAAAAAGTCCATCGTTTATCCTTATTAAAATTTACGTAATTTTAGCAAAACAAAGCGAAATTTGGCTAAATTTAAGCACTTGATTTTAAGGAATTACGATGCAAAAAGCGTATTTTGACTCGCCTATCGGCGTTTTGGAGATTTGCGGCGACGAGAGCGGAGTTTGCGAGATAAATTTCGTGCGAGATTTTGTCCGCACGGACGCAACGGACGCAAATTTAAAGCTCTGTTTAAGCGAGCTTGAGAGTTATTTTAAAGGCGAGCTAAAAACCTTTAAAACGCGGCTAAATATCGGCGGCACGGCGTTTCAAAGGTGCGTTTACGAAAATCTGCAAAAGATCACTTACGGGCAGCGCGTCACGTACGCCGGGCTCGCAGCGATGACGGGACGACCGAAGGCGTTTCGCGCGGCAGGCTCGGCAAACGCAAAAAACAAAATCCCCATCATCGTGCCCTGCCACAGAGTCGTCGCCTCAAACGGCCTTGGCGGATACAGCGGCGGCGAAGGGCTGGCGACTAAAATTTGGCTTTTGGAGCATGAAGCAAAATTTAAAGACAAAGCTTAACGTCTTTAAAACTTGACGATGTAAATTCATCCAAACGAGCGCAAATTTGACAGCTTAATTCTAGTTAAACTTAATCCCATTCAAACGAAGCGCGACACCGTTTTTTCATATACGGAATCGCTCCGCTTTAGCGCCAAAGCAAGACAGAACGGATACTAAATTTATCTCTTTAACTACGCCGTTTTGATAAAATTTGCGACAAATTTAGCTCGCTCGGTAAAATCGCGACGAATTTAAAAGGGAAAAAATGGATCTAAAAATATACTACGACGACTGGCAAATGGAGTGCTGCGGCGATGCGTTTAAGCTCGGCGACAAGGTAAATTGGTATACGGCAAAATTTAAAGCGGATTCGGATTTCATCTTCAAGGATACCGACTACTCTTACGAGGCGCACGGCGGAGAAGAGTACGAGATAACGGGTGTCGTGACGGGGATTTCGGCGATATATTTTCGCTACGAACCATGCGACGGACCGCACGGACGGGTACTGCAACCGGTCGAATACAAAAGCAAAGAGATCTCGCGTAGTCACGGTTACGAGCCGAATTTTGGAGGTTTTACGTTCGGTGCGTATCTTGTGCAGCTACGCGGTGCTATAGTTTGCGACTTAGTGGACAAGGTTTACGAGAAATTCGCTCTAAAGAGCAAATTTGATAGTAAAATCGTCTCGCCCAATCAAAAAGACGCGAACGGCGAAACGATTTTAAACTTAGCGATTGCGGACGTAGATGAATATGCCGTGGAAATACTGCTAAATAAAGGCGCGGATGCAAATCTGCACGGCCAAGACGGTTTCACGCCAATACAACGCGCATGTTTTTGCGATAGCGAGAGGATTTTTGAGCTGTTGCTCTCGGCGGGCGCCGACTTGGACGCGATAAACGACGCCGGAACAAGCGCAAGACAGTACTGCGAAGGTAAATTTGAGGGCGCGAAAAACGCGGCTAGGCTAAGAAAAATAATCGCAAAATTTAGGCGGTAATTTTGAAGATAGAGCGCGAAATTTGGCGGCATATTTGCTAAATTTGGATTTTAAATTTAAAAATGCGTCGGATTTAGCGCAAATTTTAGACTTTAAGCGCGGTATGTTCGCAAAGCGCGCGGTACGGCGGTGCTGGCGAGATTCTTTAAGCCTCGCGGTAGCAAGCAACGATCTAGCTAGCCTTGGCAAAAACCAGCGTAAAAACCCCGCTAGCTATCAGCGCGATACCTAGCCATTCTCGCGCGCTCGGGCGCTCGCCTAAAAATATAACCGCAAAAACGGCTACCAAAACGACGCTAAGCTTATCTATGGGCGCTACCTGCGACGCAGAGCCAATCTGAAGCGCCTTAAAATACGCCAGCCACGACGCGCCCGTCGCAAGTCCGCTAAGCGTCAAAAACAGCCAGTTTCGCGCATTTAGCTCGCTAAGAGGCTGCCACTTTTTGGCATAGGTTAGAAACAAAATCAGCGCCGCGGCGATAACGAGCGTCCTGATAAAGGTCGCGAAATTTGAGTCCACGCCCTCAAGCCCGACCTTAGCAAAAATCGCCGTAAGCGCGGCAAAAACCGCCGAAGCTAGCGCCCATAAAGCCCATTCTTGCATGTTTAATCCTTTTTTTGAGATTATAGTCTGATTTGGATAAATTTAGAGCAGGTATCGCGGCGGTAGAATCAAAAAATAGCTTAAATCAAGCTAAATCCGTGCGGCCCTTTTTTAACGCGCGATTTGGCCGCGTGCTATTTACAAAGTCGCGAGTACCGTCAAATTTAAAGCTAAAAATCGCAGCAAACTTAAATCTACTTGCGGCGTACCGAGTAAAATCAAATACCAAAAACGCGATACCGAGTAAAATTTAGTCCTAAAATTTACGCAAGCGGCGCAAAACGCAACGTGAAATATCAAAAAGCGGGTAAAATTTCACGGCTTACTGGCGGTTTTAAATTTAGTATCCCGCGTAAAGTCGCTAAAAAGCGTCAATTCTAGGGGCGTAACAAGCAAACCAAATATGCTAAAATTAAGGCTCTTATAAAAATTGCCGTAATCAAAAATACGCGCTTTA
>NZ_CAUQHQ010000193.1:0-3358 GCF_963517995.1 uncultured Campylobacter sp. | reverse complement strand
GAAAATTTTATGGTTTTTTGACGAAATTTGACAATAATGTCCAAATTTGCTCAAAAATTCTTTGCCGCGAGTTTGGGGTACGAAATTTGAGTTAAATCAGCGCAGTTTATAAAAATGTGCGGCGGCGCAATTTAAATTTACAACGACTTTACGGGGTGAAAATGGATTTTGAAAATTTTAGCTGGGCCGATGACGAGATGCTTGCTTTTTTGTCCGCTTTGGGCGACGAGTGGCGCGCGAATGACGGCGGAGCGGAGTTTATAGGGCAAAATTTTAGTTTTATCGGCTCAAAGCCGGTTTTGCAAAATTTAAAAGACTACAAAACGGTCGATTACAAAAATTTTACCGATATTAAGGATTTTATAAGCTCAAATCCAAACATCCAAAGTAAAATTTTAAGCGCGGATATAAGCTACGTCGGCGACAATCTGACCAATGCCGAAGTCAAATTTGCGCCCGAGTATTTTTACGACTTTTTAAAATTTATGGTAGAAAATATCCCCGAACATCACTATTTTTACAGCCCGGATGCCGCTTGGATAATGCTTATAGCCATGGAAGGCTATGTGGAGTTTGCCGTTTTAAAGTAAATAACGTCTGCGCTTTTGCATGGAGTCGCGGGGTATAAATTCTCAAAACGATAGGATTTGCTACCGCGGTTTGAGCGCATTTTGACGGAGGATTTTAAGCAATTTATCGTTTAGCGATAGACAAAATCTTACCGCAAACCAAGCAAACGCAGTTACTCGGCATTTTTAAAATTAGCAAAATTTCCTACGAATCGGCGTAACCGTAATGCAAAAATCTGCAATGCTTTTGCGGTTTTTGCGTCAAATTTAAACTCTTAAACAAAATCATAATATAATCATAAAAATTTAGTTTAAATTTAGGCGATTGATGAAAATAAAAAATTCTCCCGCTACTTGCGCGGTTGCGCTTTTTGCCGTACTTTTTACTGTATTTTTTACGGTTTATATCGCTAGCTACGAGGAGGAGGGCGAATTTACCAAAATAGGCGACAGCGAATTTTACGCGACGCCGCAGGGTAAAATTTACGCGCTAATCCCAAGCGGAGGCAAATTTGAGCTAAAAGGCGCGCGGGCGGATAAATTTAGGGTTCTTGCGTCAGGCGGTTATCGCGGGCGAAACGTCGGAGCTGACGAAAGCGCCGTCTACTGCGGCAATCTAGCCATGAGCGGGCTTGATCCCACGCGCGCTAGGGCGATTGGAAACGGATATTTCACGGACGGCGGGGTTAGCTATTTTTGTAGCGACGTAGGCGAGAGAAACCACGAGCTAGGCGAGTTTACCGAGGTGGTCCAAACTGCGGTGTACGCGCTACTGGGCGCTGATAAACCGCAAAGCTATATTTATAAAACAAAGCGCGTTTCAGGCGTAAATTTGACTCCGGTTTTGGGTTTTGGCTTTGCGGCTAAAAACGCGAGCCAAGGCGGTAAATTTAGCGAAAATAGCGACGCGGAAGATAAAAAAGGCGTCCGAGACGGAGCGCAAATCGGCGGCGATAAAGGTGGCAAAAAAGCTTATTTCGAGGGCGAGGAGTTAGAGGGCGCGGACGCGGATGGGCTAAGATACGTGAGGGACGCGCGCGGTCGAACTAGCGATTTTTACGTCACGGACGGGCGAAACGTCTATTTTAAAAGCTCGCGACTCGCGGTTAAATTTACCCCTGAGCTGCATGAGGCTGCGTATTTTGGCCGCGCGCGCTATCTTTTAGAGCCCGCTAGCGGTGTAGTCTATGCGGACGGGAATGAGTTTGCGCCCGAATTTGCGCCTTACTCGCTACCGTTTGGCGTCTTTGGCGCGCACGCCTATCACCTGCTTTTTCGCGGCAAGGACGGGATTTATTTTTGGGAGAGTAAAAATGACGGCGAAAGCGGCGAGCTAAAACGCGCGGCGGCGGATCCGTTTATGGGTGAAATTTCGCCGCTTGCGGGTAGCGTTTTTGTTAGCAGCGGACAGACTTATTTCGTGCAGAGCCGCGAAATTTGGAGCCGCGGCAAAAGCGGCAAACGGCTAAGCTCGCGCCGTACGGAGCTTTTTAGGCTCAAAACTAGCGAGCAGTGGCGCAAAATAGGCCTTGTGCGCAACGGCGTATACGGCGCGGTTTACGCAGACGGCGATAAAATTTACTATTTTGACGCGCTTGGGACGCAGCAGGGGATTAGCGCTAGCGTTTACGAGATCGCAGACGTTGCCGCCATAGAGGCCTTGACACGGCCGTATGATCCAAGCGGGCAAAACATAAGCGGCGCGGACATCCGTAAGATGATAAAAGAGGAGCGGCTCGTGCCGGCGCGAGGCGAGCTCGTTTTTGAGGCGGTTACTTATTACGAAAGCGGCGAGACCTATCTTTTTTGGGGAGTCGCCGCGTTTGCGCTTTTGGTAGTTATTGCGGGCTTTGCGCTTGGGGCTATAAAGCGTGCCAAGGGGCTAAAAATCATGAAAAAGTCCTCGGTAAAGTAAAATTCGGCGGCAAAGCCGCTTGGGTAAAGTGACAAACAACGGAAATTTAAGCAGATAAATCTCCGTCCGCAAAATCAAAGTTTAAGTAAAAAGTCTATGTACTCTTTTGCGCTATTTTCGACGTCTTCGTCGCTAGCGCCCAGTAAAAAGCCGTACGAGGCGAAATCTGCCATAGGCTTTGCACCGACGAAATTTAGAGTAGCTTTAAACGGCGACAATACCTCTTGCAGGCTAAAGCCCTCGATACCGTCTTTGGAATACATATCCTCTTTCGCACCCGCCGAGATAGCTAGCGAAAATAGCTTGCCGTTTAGCTTGGTGCCTCCCGTGCCGTAAGCCCAACCGTAGGCGAATACGTCGTCAAACCACTTTTTTAAAAGCGGCGGGAAATTTGACCAATATAGCGGATATTGAAGCACTATTTTATCGTGAGTTTCGAGTAGTTTTTGCTCCTTGGCTACATCGATTTTAAACTCAGGATAAAGCGAGTAAAGCTCATGGAGCTCGAATTTATCGGCGTGTTTTAGGATTTCTTCCTTCCAGCGGCGATTTACGCGAGAGCCCGCGATATCAGGATGCGCTAGGATAATAAGCGTTTTCATATTTTCTCCTTTTAAAAATAATTCGGAATTATAGTTTATTAAGATATATTTTGTCTTGTTTTGCGTCAAGTTTTGCGATGAGTTGTCAAGAGCGAACCAAAATTTAGATAAAAGTTAAGTAAATTTTCGATATAGCATAAATTTAGGCGCTATTTTAAGCTAATTTCTCGCTTGAATCAAGCGTAATATCTCACGAGAGCGTCTAAGCGCCATCAAAAAAGCGGATGTAAATTTATGCGCGATGCCCGGTAAAGAGACGTAATTTTACTATT
>NZ_CAUQHQ010000192.1:0-3369 GCF_963517995.1 uncultured Campylobacter sp. | reverse complement strand
GCCTGCGTGCACGGCGGCAAATTTAGCCTGCGGCTTTTGTTTTTGCAGTTCCTCAAGCACCAGATGCGCGAAGTCGCTGATGCACGGCGCCCAGTTCGCCGAGCGGTCGGTTACTCTTACCTCAAAACCCAGCGCGCTAGCTAGCGTAGCTGTCTCAAAGCCTAGATTTTCAAGCCCTTCGCGCTTCATCGCGCGTCCGAAAAAGTCAAACTCGATCACATCCCCCTTCTGCTTAACGGTCGAGAGATTTATGCTTTCATTTACCATATTAAGCTCGGTATCGTAGCTGCGCACGCCCTGAGCGAATGAGTTAATTAGCGCCAAAATTTTGCCGCTGTTTACCAGCACGTCCGCTTCGCCCTCGCCCAAGCTCTTTACCCACGCCAGGCCGCGCTGCTTTGGTTCATGCGCGCACAGCGCCTTGCACACGGCGTTTGCGGGGATCGAGTTGCTCCTCTCGCCAAAATCAAGGCTGATGAGCTCGCAGCCCTCCTCGGCGAGAAATTTCGCCAGCAGCTTCGTTGCGTTTGGGATATTTTTATGTATCTCGTTGCCCGAGTGCCCGCCGCTAAGCCCAGTAACGCCGATCTCGTAAATTTTACCGCTCTTTTTGACGCTCGCGGCGCCGATTTTTGCGCTCACGTTTATGCCGCCGGCGCATCCCAGCGTCACGCGGTCGTCCTCTTCACTGTCTAAATTTAGAAGATTCGGCGATAAAATTTTACCCTTAAAGGCGTTTGCGCCCACGAGCCCGACCTCTTCGTCGTTGGTAAATAGGCACTCTAAGTTCGCAAACTCCCGCATCGTACCCATCATCATCGCCACGCCAATGCCGTCGTCGGCGCCCAGAGTCGAGTTTTTCGCCCTTAGGATGCCGTTCTCTTCGATGAGCTCTAAATTCGGCGCCGCACCCACGCAAACCATGTCGTAGTGGCTTTGCAGGCAAATTTTAGGCTCGCCCTTTACGGCGTGGATGTTGCCAGCCTCGTCGATGTTTACGCTAAAGCCCTGCGAGCGCGCAAAATCCGCTAAAAACTCCCTCATCTGCTCCGTTTCGCAGCTGCAGTGCGGTATCTCGCACAGCTTTTTAAAATCGTTCATAACCTCGTTTTTTTGCATGTTTGCTCCTTAAATTTACTTAACTATCTCGCCCGTGTAGCCCGTCGTCGCCACCGCATCTAGCAGCTGCTTCTCGCTCACGCCGTCTATTGTCTCGACGCGGGCGGTTTTGTCGTGCAGGCTAGCCTTGGCACTGATGACGCCGTCCACCTTTAGCAGGGCTTTTCGCACCATCGCCGTACACAGCGGACAGTGTATCCCCTCGACTTTGATAACAAAATTTTGATTTGCAAACGCTACGCTTGCAAGCAATAAAATAGATAGAATTTTATTCATAAATTTTTCCTAAAACTTCGGGGTATGATAGCAGAATAATCACAAAAATAGCTAAAAAAACGTAGATGAAGATCCATTTTTTGCGGCGATTTGCGATATCGCAGGATTTTGGCTTTTTGAAAAAATAAAACGCGCTCGCCGCAAAGCAGATCGCGGCAAGTGCGGTAAAATAGGGCCTTAGCTCGGTTAGGCTCTCTATAGCCTCCGAGCTAAGCAAGCTAAATGAAGCGCCGAAAATCAAAAATAAAAGCGCGGGCAGGCAGCAAAGAGTCGCCGCCAGCGCGCTTATTACCGACGCCAGAGCTAGCCAAAAGCCCTTCATTTGACCTCTTGAGACTTGTAGTCGTAGCTAAAATCTTTCGGAGAATAATAATTTAGCACGTTGTCGTCCACTTCGCCGTAAGGATAGCCGAAGTTATTTAGCGGAAATTCCGCAGGTTTTGGCGATAGGACAAAGTCGCGCGCATCGTTAAAGCCGATCCAGCACATCTCCCAGTTGCCAAACAAAAACTCGCGCACTTTGGCAAGCTTGCTGTCGTCGTTACTTAGCTTCTCGCCCAGGCGCACTTTAGCGACGTCCGCAGGATCGACAGGGATCCAGCCGTGGCCTTTGAGATAAAATTCCGCCCTGCAGTGCTGACCGCCAGAGATTGCCGCAAGGCCCTTCTCGTCGGCCTTTCCCATCTCGTTTGAAAATCTGCTCTGCCCTACTCTGATGCCAAAAATCTCGCGCGCAGGGATACCCACGGCGCGGCAGAGCCCCACGAATACGGAGTTTATGTCGGTGCATTTGCCCACCAGCTTGCCACTTTCAAGGATTGCTTTTACGTCGCCCGTGCCGCAGCCTAGGATACTGTTGTCGCGCTGCATAGTGTTTGCCACCCACGTGTAGATCGCTTTTGCGCGCTCCAGATCGCCCTTTACGCCTTTAGTGATCTCCTCTGCTTTTTGCTTTACGATGCCGTCATTTGGGATGTGCTGAGTAGGTTTTAGATAAAACTCCGTCTCAGGGCTTAGCTTTTCGTTCGGGTTAAATTTAACCTTGCTAAAGTCGGTGTTTCGCTCGAAGGTCTCGACTCTAAATTTAACGCTAAGCGTCGGCTTTGCCACCTCGGCGTAGTCCACGTAAAGCGTCGGTATCGCGTCGTAGTTCACCGACGGATTGGCGAAATTGCCGTCAAATTTGACGTCGCTCACGCTTTGATACTCTCTAATGAACGGTAGCGGTATCCACAGCCTGGTTTTCTTGCCCGCCTCTAAAATTTTGTGATTTAGAGTTACGTCAAAAACCCTCTTGTTGCCCACGGCCTTGCTGCCTCCAAAAACGGTGCTCGGAGTTGCCATAACGGCGCCTAAAATCGCAGTGTTTCTTAAAAAATCGCGTCTTTGCATGAAATGCCTTGTATAAATAATAGTTGTCCCGCAACTCTTGAGCGGTATTTTACTAACGAAAGGCTAAATTTGGCTTTAAACAGCGGTATTTTCGCGAGTCGTTTGGGCGCCTTGCGATTTTAGAATTTGACTTAGTTAAATTTGGATAAATTTTTAAATTTTACGCACCGACACCTGTATCTTTAAGATGCTAAATTTTAGCTTAGTCAAAATTTAGCACCATCTTGCTTCTTTGTTAAGGGGGAAGGGGCTTGAATTACGCTCTGCTAGCAGTTGCGAGGCAAAGCCGAAGCAAAAGAGCTCCCTTCCCCCTTAACGATCCCCCTCCCCCTACGACGCTTTTGAGGTGGCGACACTGCTTTGCTGACGCAAAGCGTCGCGAGTTTAAATTTAGCATTTTCAGGGTGCGGGTCTCGGCGGATAAAATTTGCAAATTTGACTTCAAATTTGAGCGTAAAACGATAAGGCGAAGTATTTTGAGATGGATTTGAATGTTGTGTGGAAATTTTCGTCCCAAGGCTAGACAGATAGTCTGCCGCAGGGCGAAAATTTCAAACTCATTCAAAGGCGCTCAAAAGACAA
>NZ_CAUQHQ010000191.1:0-3399 GCF_963517995.1 uncultured Campylobacter sp. | reverse complement strand
TATTTGACGGCGGATTGATTTTTATCCTCGGATCCGTCCAGCCAAGGCTAAAAAGCGCACGGATCTTCGGACCAATAAAACTTTGCAGACGGTTTCGTCTCCAGCTCATCTAGGCTAATCTTGCCGTAATGATTAGCATCAAGCCTCTTAAATTCCGAACCCGAGCACAGATCTAGCTCTACTCTTAGCCCAGACGGCACCTCGCTCGCCGTCCACTCCTGCAAGCTCAGTGCGCCGTCGTTATCTTTGTCATTAAACTCCATAAAATTCGGCACCGAATCGGCGGGATCGCAACCGTACGCGCCGAAGCATAAAAATACTAGAATAAAAATTTTATTCATTTCGCCTTCTTAAATTTTATCTTTTTGCAGCGTTTGCGAGCGATAAATATAAAATTTACCCACATATTCGGACGCGCTTAAGACCTACGTTCGCAAAAGCCCTCTTTGGCGCGGCTTTTAGCACAACCTACAGCTCCTTTTTAAGCAGCTCAAGCAGGTTGAATTTTAGCTCGTTTATATTTTGTCCCGTCGCCGAGGAGATCGGCATTACGAAAAACGGTTTAGCGGCGTCAAATTCATAAATATTTTGTTTAAATTTCATCTCGCCAGACGTGCCCGCAAGCCCCAAATGCGACAAAAACGCGTCAAATTTTTCCTGTAAATTTTCGGCCGCGTCCGAGCGAGTTAGAGCGATCGCGTAGTCTCTTTGCGCAAGTTCGCCTGAAAATTTCGCCGTCTCGGCCCGTAGCGCGTCAAACTGCTCCTCAAGGCTGCGGTAGTTTGCAAGATCAAGCATAAAAAGCAAAATTTTAGTGCGCTCGACGTGTTTTAAAAACTGCACGCCAAGCCCGCGCCCTTCGCTTGCGCCCTCGATAATGCCCGGGATATCGGCCATGACAAAGCCGCTGTATTCGTCCACCTCGACGAGGCCGAGCTTTGGCGTGAGCGTGGTAAACTCGTAGTTTGCGATCTGGGGTTTGGCGTTTGAGACGGTCGAGATTAGCGTGCTTTTACCGACGTTAGGAAAGCCCACGAGCCCCACGTCGGCGATGAGTTTTAGCTCTAGCCGCACCTCTCGCGTTTCGCCCTCAAGGCCTTTTTGCGCATATTCTGGAGCTTGATTGATCGAGCTTTTAAAGTGCACGTTGCCAAGCCCGCCTTTGCCGCCTTTTAAAAATAGCTCTCGCTGCCCCTCGCTAGTTAAGTCGCAGAGTAGCTCGCCCGTTTGGGCATCTAGCACCGCGGTGCCGGGAGGCACGATGAGCTCGAGGTGTTCGCCTCTTTTGCCGTGCATCCTGCGCCCCGTGCCTGCCTCGCCGTTTTGCGCGCGCATGGCCTTTTTGCCTTTATACGCCGCTAGCGTATGCGTGTTGTTATCGGCGACGAAATATACATCGCCTCCGTCGCCTCCGTCGCCTCCGTCCGGTCCGCCTAAGATCACGTGTTTTTCGCGGCGAAAGCTCACAGAGCCGGCCCCGCCGTGACCCGAGCTTAGGGTTAAATTTACGCTATCTATAAACATTTCTTGCCTTAGTTTTTAAATTTTATTTCATTGTTTTTCGGTTCGTTATTTTGCGAAATTTTCGGATTATATCGGTTTATTGATTAAAATTTGATTTGCCGCAAAGTTCAAACTAATTGCCAACCGCCGCTGTTTACGCAAATAATACGAGACAAATTTTAGTAATTTGCGTCAAATTTTAAAATTTAACAGACAACGCGACTTTTATTATTAAATTTGGGTGATTTTAAAAGAAAAAGGGGCTTTCGCCCCAAGGATTACGCAGCAGGATAAACTGAAACTTTTTTTCTATTTTTATCTAGTCTTTCGAATTTAACGAAACCGTCGATTAGCGCGAAAATCGTATGATCTTTGCCTAGGCCGACGTTGCTGCCCGCGTGAGTAGCGGTACCGCGCTGGCGGATGATGATGTTGCCCGCGCGAACGAATTCGCCGCCGAATTTCTTAACGCCTAAGCGTCGTCCGATGGAATCTCGGTTATTCTGGGTTGAGCCTTGACCTTTTTTATGTGCCATTTCTTATCTCCTTAAGCTGCGATACTTACGACTTTTACGCGCGTAAACTGTCTTCTAAAACCGCGTTTTAGTTTTGAGTCTTTGCGTCTGCGTTTTTTGTAAATAACGACTTTTTTATCCTTGCCCTCGTTTACGACTTCAAGAACGACTTTCGCACCCTTTACGAACGGCGCGCCTACCTTTACTTCACCGTCGTTTACGCACAAAACGTCCGTAATCTCGACTGATGATTTTGCTTCAGCACTGAAATGGTCAAGCTTAAGATATTCGCCTTCGCTGACGCGATACTGCTTGCCGCCGTGCTTAAATATAGCGTATTTTGACATACTCTACCTTTCTAAATTTGGTAAGACCAAAAAGCGCTTTTGGATTTCAAAAGACTTGTGGAGCTCTGTTGGTTGTAAGAGACGGATGATACCCAAAAATTTATAAATTTTGGTTTAATGCCCTAGCTTTTAAAATTTCGTCCGCCAGGTTTTTATGTCGCGCGCAAAAACAAAAATCCTCCTTAAACTTTCCATTGTAGCGTAAATTTTAACCTCCTTTTAGGTATAATCGCCCAAATTTAAGCAAATTTGAGCCAAAACGCTCGGCAAGATAAATTTAGGACGAAAATGGCAGGCGAAGACCAAGAAAAAACCGAAGAACCCACCTCCAAAAAGATCGAAGATGCGCGCAAGGACGGCAACGTCCCCAAAAGCCAAGACCTAGCCGGCTTCGTCACGCTCGCGGTCGCGATCTTTGTAGTAGTAGCGCTTCTTGGCTTCATCGGCGATCAGTTTTTCACGCTATATAACTACTATCAAAGCCTCATCGGACAGGAGTTTACGCGCAAACTACTCTTTAGCGTCGCGATCACGACGATATTTCGCACGCTGCTCATCATCCTGCCTATCGCCGTTTGCATCGCGATCGCTGGCGTCGTCGCTAATCTCATGCAGTTTGGATTTATATTTACGACCAAGCCTTTGGAGCCGAATTTAAACAAAATCAATCCGCTAAAAGGGCTCAAAAATCTCTTTTCGCTCAAAAAGCTGATAGACGGCATCAAAATGGTGCTCAAGGTCACGGCGGTTTTTACAGTCGGATTTTTGATGTTTTTTAGCTTCATCAAAGAGCTACCGCATACGCTGTTTTTCTCGATGGCGACGCAGCTAGCGTGGCTAAAAGAAAAGATGCTGATTTTAGCCGCCGTGATGCTCATCGTGATGTTTATCATCGGGCTTCTTGACGTGCTGATCGTGCGTTTTCAGTATTTTCGCGACCTAAGAATGAGCAAGCAGGAGATCAAGGACGAGTACAAGCAGATGGAGGGCGACCCGCAGGTAAAAGGTCGCATACGCCAGCTGCAAATGCGAGC
>NZ_CAUQHQ010000190.1:0-3471 GCF_963517995.1 uncultured Campylobacter sp. | reverse complement strand
GCAAACGTGCTAGCCCAAAGCATCAACGAGATGAGCGAGAGCATTAGGGAGCAAACTAGCGCGATAAATATGATAAACGAGTCCGTAGCCGCCATCGATAACATTACGCGCGAAAATATCTCCATAGTAAATGTTACAAACGACGTAACGGCGCAGATCGACGATATGGCTAAAGTTATCTTAGAAGACGTAAAAAAGAAGAAATTTTGATCTATCTGCGAAATCTAGGCGAGTAGCGATTATCTCGCCTAGATAGTCCTTTGCTCGATTAAAAATCGGCCTTTTAAGCATGGCATTGCCCCGTTTGCCGCCCAAGCCTTGCTAGCAGAAGGGCTAGATTTGGTATTAAGCGAGCAAGATTTAAATTTTAAGGCAAATCGCGATTTTTTAAATTTTGCCGTCTTAAACAAACTCTCTTAAGCTTATAAATTTCGCGCCTAAATTTAACCTCCGGTTTCATAATTTACGTATCGTAAATCAAGCATTGGATTTGGCGCTTAAATTTATCAAAATAACCGCTATTTAATCAAATTCCTAGTAAAATCCACTAAAAATTAGAGGTGAATTTATGCAAAAAAGTAAAAAAATCGCTCTTATTATCCTAGGCTCGCTCGCGGCCTTGCTACTCATCTACGCGCTTGCTGGCTTTTTAGGCGTTCCTTACGCGCTTAAAAATACCTTGCCAGCAAAGCTAAAGGATATGAACGCGAGTTTTAGCGTGGCGGAGGCTAAATTTAACCCATTTACCTTCGAGCTAAACGTTACGCGCCCTGAGCTAAACACGACCGCGCCGCTTTTTAGCGCGGAGCAAATCGACGTCAAGCTTAAGCCTTTTTCGCTCTTTAAAAAACTCGCGGAGGTCGATATCTTGCGCCTTGAAAGCCCAAGCGTAAATATCGCTAGAGATAAAAACGGCACGCTAAATTTAGCTACGTTTTTAGGCGAGTCAAACGCTACTAGCGCCGAAAACAACGAAACTAGCGGCATAAATTTCGCTCTAAACAGCACAAAGATAATCGGCGGCTCGTTTGCCTACTCGGACGAGAGTTTAAAACAGCCTTTTAGCGCCAAAATTGAGGGCATAAACTACGAAATCTCGGGCATAAATACCGAGCAAAATAGCGCGGGTAAGCACGTTTTTGACGCAAACTCGACGCTAGCGCAAAAGCTAGACTGGCAGGGCGGCATCGATCTCGCGCCGCTTCGAGTTTACGGTGAGCTTAGCCTAAAGGACTTTAACGTCCGCCCCGTCGCGATTAGTTTCATCGACACGCAAGATCTGCGCATAAATAGCGCCCTTATAAACGCAAAAACCGGCTATGAACTAAGCGCGGACGGCGGCGTTATCAAGGCCGCTTTAAAAAACGTCGCTTTAAATTTAAAGTCGTTTGAAGCGCAGCTAGAGGGGCAAAATTTGAGCCTAGAGGAGCTTGATCTACCGAGCATCGAGATAAGCGCCCTTGCCGGCGAAAAAAGAAGCTTCGCGGCCGATATCGGCGAGATAAAATTTAAAAACACGAGCTTTAAAGGCGAGGCGCAGGCAAATTTAGATAAGCTAAATTTAAGCGGCGTTGCGCTCAAGGCGGATATAGATGAAAAAGGTGATACAAACGCGTCTGCAGCGCTAAAAACTATGAGCGTTAGCGGTATAAATTTGATCGAAAAAAGCGTCGGCGAGATAAAGCTAAAAGACGCAAACGCAAGCGAACTTGGCGCGAAAATAAACGGGCAAAATATCGCAGCTAGCCTAAAAAATTTAACTCTTAACGCAGCATCCGCCCCGGTCGGTAAAAACGGCGCGGCAAGCCTAGAAAAGCTCATCATAAACGCGCCTAAATTTACGCTGGAAAATAACGCTAGCACCGCTTCTATCAGCGAAATAAAAGCTCAAAAAATCGCGCTAAAAACTAAAAATAAAGAGATCGCCGCCGTCGCTGAAATCGGCGTAAAGGATGCGGATCTAGATCTAGCCAAAACGGCGCTACGAATAGGAAGCGTCAGTATAAATAAGCCCAAATTTGCAACCGAGCTAAAAGAAAACGGCGAGCTTAGCGCTATTAGCGAGCTTGGACTAAACGGCGAAAAAACAGCCGCCAAAAAAACAAATACAAAAAGCAAAACCGAAAGCGCGAAAAAATCTACCAAATCTCAAAAAACGGCAGAAAAAACCGCCGCGAAAAAGAGCCAAAAAACCGAGCAAAAAAGCGCTCAAGATACAAAGAGCGGATTTAAATTTAGCGTCAAAAGCGTTGCCGTTACGGGCGCAGATATCGGCGTGACGCATATATTTGAGGGACAAAAGATAGCGCACAAATTTGACGGACTAAATGTAAATTTACAAAATATCAGCGAAAATTTAGCCTCGCCCGTGAGTGCCAAAATCGACATGAAAAGTTCGCAAAAGCTAAATTTGGCTTTTAGCGGCAAAATCACGCCTGAGCCCATAAATATCGAAGCGGACGTGAAGCTAAACGATACAAATTTGCCTCGCTACTTCGCCTACGCTAAAAACTATCTGGACGCGAGCCTAAAAAGCGGCGAGCTAAACGCCGAGATAAACGTAAAATACGCTGCGGAAGCCTCCGTAAGCGGTAAGGCAAATATCGCAAATATCGAGCTTACAGACGGCTCCGGCGATAAGGTTTTTGCCTTTAAAAACCTCAAACTATCTAAAATTTCGTTTGCGAAAAACTTCTTAAATTTAGAGCGCGTGACTCTGAGTGCGCCGTTTTTAAAGGCGCATTTAAACAAGGAGCGCGAGTTAAATTTAAGCCGCCTCGTAAAAAATAAAGACGGCGCCAAGGCCGAAAAAACCGCAAATACCGAGCCTAAAAAAACTAGTGTCGCCGACAAAAAAGAGGTAAAAACCGAGCATAAAGCAAGCGATGCTAAAGCCGCTAAGCAAGACCAAAAAGAGGGCGATTTCGGATTTGCCGTGAAGCAAATTTTAGTAGAGGGCGGCGAGGTAGATTTTTCGGATGCGTCGCTATTTATGCCTTTTGCTACGAGGATAGCTAAGCTTGAGGGCGTACTATTTGAAGTGGATCAAAAACGCCCTACGATGGGTACTTTTGAAGGCGTGGTCGGCAAGAGCGGCTTTAGCAAGATCGGGCTAAAGCTACTGCCGTTTGATCTTAAAAAAAGCACCGAGATAAAACTAGGTTTTAAAGATATAGATTTAAAAGACGTGACGCCGTATAGCGGGCAGTTTTTGGGCTATAAGATAGAAAAAGGCAAGCTAAATTTGACCCTAAACTACGAGGTTGCGGACTCTAAGCTAAAGGGCAGCAACATAGTAAATCTAGACACGCTAACTCTGGGCGAAAAGGTCGAGTCTAAAGACGCGGTAGATCTGCCTTTATCGCTTGCTATTTCGATACTAAGCGATCAAAACAATCAGATAAATATCGACCTGCCGGTAGAGGGCGATCTAAACGACCCTGATTTTAAATACGGCGGCATCGTCTGGGC
>NZ_CAUQHQ010000189.1:0-3556 GCF_963517995.1 uncultured Campylobacter sp. | reverse complement strand
CGCTTGCCTTATATTGCACAAACACCCCCCGAGAGCCACGCAGGGCGAGCGGCTAACAGAAGGTCTTTCCTACGCTGATCATCACATCAACATCGCCTGTTTTTACGAGGCTTTCTCTTATATTTTTATCTTTGCCGCCGCTATCTGTAGCCGAAGACGCCATAACAAAGCCTGCGCGGCCTTTTTCGTTTAGGTAGCTGTAAAAGTAAGATATCCAAAGGTAGTTGGCGTTTGCGACCTCTTTGTTTTTATTTACGCTTGGCATTCCAAAAGGTAGGCGCCTTGCGCTTTTGCAGGACTCGGCTTTTACTTTATCGACGTTAAAAGGAGGATTTGCCATGACGTAGTCGCAGCGGCCGTCTAGGTTGTGAGCGTCGCTATAAAAGCTGTTTGCCTCATCTCCGGACTTGATAACGCCTGTAAGTCCGTGTACCGCCATGTTCATCAAACAAAGCTGCGCGTTGTACTCGACCTTTTCTTGGCCGTAAAAGGTCATCGTGCTATTTGCGTTCATGCCTGCTACATTTACAAAATCCCCCGACTGAATAAACATACCGCCAGAGCCGCACACAGGATCAAAAAGTATGCCGCTTTTTGGCTCTATGATGTTTACGATCATCTTTACAAGCGACTTTGGCGTAAAGAAAACACCGTCGTCAGAGGCTATACTTTTGGCAAATTTGTTTAAAAAGTACTCGTAAATTCTGCCGATGATATCTCCGCCGATCTCATCAAGGGCCGAGTTGTTAAATATACGCAAAAGCTCGGATAATATCTCGTCTGAAAAATCAGCATAGCTTTTTGGTAGTACGCCGATGAGCTATTCGCTTTGATCCTCGATCAAAGACATGGCGTTGTTTACGACTTCGCCCAGGCTTGTCATGACGTGATTGTCTTTACTTACAAGGTTTACCGAGGAAATATCTTGAGGTAAATTTAGTAGATAGTCATACTGTGCTTCTTTTGGAAGATAAAGCGCGCTCTTTGCCGCAAAGTCGCTCGCCTCAACAGGCATAACTCTGCCGCCGCGAGAGAGGCGTCCTTTTAAAATTTCAGCCTCTACCATTTTAAATCTACTATAAGCATATCTCAAAAAGATAAGACCAAGCACCGGCATACAGTACTGATACGATGTAAGTTTTGAGCCTGAGCGCAAAAGATCCGCCGACTCCCAAAGGTCGCTCTCTAATTTTCTAATGTTTATCATCTTTTCTCCGTTACGTAATTAATATAAATTTACCAAAAAACGGCAAATATCCCAATCCGTTTTTCTTAATTCTTTTTAGTTGCTTGCACATGTGTGCTTGATTAATATTTATAGTTTGTTTGCTATTCTACCATTTTGCTTATGGATTATTGTTTATAATGAAATAAATATTATGTGGTTCATTGGTGGATAAAATGACTTTTTTGGAATTATCTATAGCTAAAATTTTTACTGGGTGCGCTTTGCTTGGTGGGTGGGGAAATGGCTCATGGGATAGTTTACTATTTATCGTATCGCGCAACTCGTGTATATGCATAAGATTATATTAAGGTTATAAGATAAATCAAGTATCATTAAAAATATTAAAAATTCTAAAAATAGTAAAATCTTATTGGCAAGAATACAGATAAAATAGCGTAGAACTAGTATCAAAAAAGAACCGTCCAAAACGAGCTAAAAAACTAAGCAAATGAAGCGAATACAAGTAGTAGGGTAGGCGTCAACTCAGCTTTATGCTTTTTAGGCGCCTTGTTTTCTGTAAAAACAAATATTAGCTATTAACATATTTTTAGGCGCTAAAATTTAAAAATCTCCAAATTCGGCATCTATTGCTTCTTGCCTTTTTGTATGCGACTTGACCGCATCCTCTAACTTCATAACCCAAAAAACAGCCTTGTTGGAAATAGGGGCTTCAAATGGATTGCCGTACATTGCGCTAATCGCACTAAACGCCTCGTCTCCCTGAACGCAATCTACCGCAATGCTACCCAAATACGGATAAGTCAGTACGCTGGGATCAACAAGGTCAAAAACATTAGTTAATTTTATGGTCGGAAAATTTTCTTTCATAAAATTTAAAAAATTCATTATCTATGTATTTTTTATCAAAATTATCAAATCGATCGTCTTCTGGGTGCTTTCCAAACGCGCATATGTCATTGTATCTAGTATGAAAAACCAACCAAAAACCAAACTCCTTATCTCTTTGTATTATATATTCCTCTATCGTAGGTAGTGCCAATGCCATCTTTACTCCTTAAAAAAATTAATAAAATTATAGAATAAAAATTGGACATAAATTTTCTACTTTTTAAATATCAAATTCTGTTAGATTTTCTGATGCGTAGATATTTTTGTCGGAATACGAATAGCTCTATTTTTGCTATTCATTCCCAAACCCCTATATTTTCTTTCTTAAATTTCACCATCATATCTTCGTTGCCCTCAACCTCGTCTATCCAAATCCATTCTTTTATATTTTTAGTTAGCCATTCATTTTCTACTGCATATATACACATAAATATTCCTAGACTCTCCAAATCTTTTTCATTGCCTTTCGCGTGAAAGGTATTTTTGTCAATCCTAATCAAATTACACTGCTCGGCAAGCTTGTCTAAATATTCGTATATTACGTCTAGCTTATACTTTTTCTCTCGTAAAACCTTCTCTTCGTCTATCACTATTTTCGTGCCTAGTAACGGGTAAGCCATAGTTTTTTCCTTTTTGTTTCGTGTTTATTGTGAGGATGTGATCCGGATACCAAATTTTACTATTTGATACGTTATTTTTTAAAAAATATCTCAAAAATATCCGAATTTAAGTCCATGATTTTTATTTATATGCAAACTAGGTCGTTCTTTTTCTCAAAATTCATCCATAAAATACCTTACATCGTATATTTTCTTGTAGTCAGAAATTTAATACGTGCCACATGTGCGTCTTATGATTATAATGCGTCCATTCTACATAACTAAACATAAAATTATGTTTAGTTAAAACATGTTAATTAATTAGTTGGAAATTAAATAAATATAAAAATAACTTATACTTTGAGATTAATATTCTATTAAAATTATATTAGTATAGCTTTTTTCGGCTAGTAATTTTTTATTCTAAAGTTAATTCTATATATTAAACAATTGCTTGTAGACTAGACAGTCCAACAATATTATTTTTGCAATAAATAGGACCTTAAAAATCACGAGCAACTTTTTGCTCTAATACTAGAAAAAAATAAATACCATTCCTTTAATAATTTAGGCAACGAGGCTGAGATTAGCTTGTATTTTGATTTGATTTTAAAAACCTATGCGCTACCGAAACTCAAAACAGCCTACTCAAACATTACTTCCTTAAAGTTTTTCGTTCAGAAAAATAAAACAATCAATCCTGCGTAAAAGATTTTGGAGATCCGATAGGTCTCCAACTAAAATCTTTTTTTGAAATTTTTAATTTTAGGTCGTGGAATTTGCTCAAAAATACAAAAAAATAAGCAAATTTCTATAAAGACCAATATTTCAACAAAAATTGTCTATTTAAAATCTTTTTTTGAAATTTTTAATTTTAGGT
>NZ_CAUQHQ010000188.1:0-3595 GCF_963517995.1 uncultured Campylobacter sp. | reverse complement strand
TGCCTCTTTTCTCAAAGAGAGCTTGAGCACAAGACACCATACTCATTTAGATCCGAAGTAGCTTTGTTTCCTTCTCGGTAGTTTGCGATGTGATCTTGATCGTCTTTGGACTTCCTGCTAACCTTTTATTGAATACACTTTCTCACTTTGGATTTTTAAATTTTCAATACCTTTTTCTCCGAATTTCTCTATCATAGGAATTTCAAGATCGTATTCGACGCTTTTCATTTTTAGCTCAATGTCGATTTTGTCGTTTGAAAATTTCATATCTTGCTTGTTTTTAAAATTTAACATTTTATTGACGACGCTTAGCGATTGTATAAGAGCTCTGGCTTCTTCGCCCCTATAGGCTTCATTGGTCTTAAAAAGCGTTTTAAGCTCGTCTCTGAGGTTATCGGTAGATTTAACGGTAATTTCAAAGTCTTATTGTACGTCTAGCCCTTATGATGAATTTTGCATTTCAAAGCATATGCGATCCTTTTTACGCCTTTTTCGTCTGCGTAGTATACGGTCTGTCCGCTAGTAGTGACTATAATACCGTGTTTTTGTCTGATTTCGTCAAATACTTTGAGTTTTGAGTAATCTTTACCTGGTTCTAAAATTTCCATATTTTCTCCTTTTTATCGATGATATTTTACCAAATTTGATTTACGTGCCTAAAAATGGGCTGCTAAGAGAAGGTTTAGTATAAATTTTTGTTTAAGAAAAAATTAAGTTTTTTTGATTTTTTCGAATTCTTATTAAATTTAAATTCTTATAAATTTAGTGGGTGTGAATAACTGAGTTTTTCACATGCGTTTTGATCCTGGTAGAGCGGTTAAAAAATGAGTTGTTCACTTAAAAATAATTCATAGGTTTTTAGGGAGTTAATTTTTGTTTTTCATAGGTTTTTAGGGAGTTTGGAAAAATTTTCATAGGTTTTTAGGGAGTTATACTTTTTTTCATAGGTTTTCAGGGAAAGAAAACGCTATTTCTGCTTATAATCAGCTTAAAATAAGCTATATTTAAGTGATCACTCTTCAAAACACTATGATTTTTCATTGCAAGTCACCAAAAACCTATGATTTTTTGATTTTTCATAGGTTTTCAGGGAAAAAGTTTGACAGTAATAAAAATTATGGCTATAATTCATAGGTTTTCAGGGAAATATTTTAAATTTCTGCTTATAATTAACTTAAAATAAGCTATATTTAAGTAAAAAACGGCCGAATTCGATCATTTTTTGAGCGTAACTCCCTAAAATGCTAAGATTTTTTGCAGCAAGTCATCAAAAGCACCCATTTTTCATTTTTTGGGAGCTTTTTAGGGAGAATTCTCGGCAAAATTAAAAAGCGATGTCTAAGAATTTCAATAAAAGGAAAATAAATGCCTCAAGATATGCCTGGTACAAACGACGATTTGGATGAAGAGCAGGGTTATGATGACCTAGAAGACGACTTTTTTGCTCCCGTAGTTATAGATCCGCAGGAACAAAGAATTTATGAGGCTGATTATTTAAAGGACGATAGTTATATTAAGCTTTTAAAGGCCAACTCCGTCATTAGGGGCAAGGTAGTAGCCGACAAAAGAGGGCTAAAGATAAATATATACGACTTAAAGGTCTTAAATTTCTTATTAAAAACCCTTCAAGAGTGCGTTAAAAAAGATACTAAGCCCGTAAAATTCACTACCCTAGTGATCCCCTTGGAGCTATTTAAGCGCGTAGTGGACGATGCAAAAAATTGGAGGACTAATTTTATAAAGTCCGTCGAAAAGCTCGAGTATATAGCATTTGAGCTAAATAATTACAGAGACTGGGAAAAGGACGAATTTATCATCTGGCAAAAGACCCGGCTCGTTATAACTCCAAATTTCAAGACTAAGGGCGAGGAGCGCAAGAAAGCTACCTGCGAGATCAGCTTCGCAAAGGAGTTAGCTACGGCTTGCTGGCAAAAGACCGATTATACGCACCTGGATTTTAAGACGCTAAACAGCTTTACGAGTAAATACGCCATCAGGTTTTACGAGGCCTTGGTGGCCAAGATTCAATACTATACGAATTCTAACAACTATAAAACCGAATATGACTTTAAACAAGAGGAGCTAGAGGGGATATTTGATGTAAAATTATCAAATTTATCAAATGGATTTAAAAATTATCTTAATAATATTATTATGTTCGATAAAGTCGTGATTCCTGATCTCCAAGGTAAATTACAATTCGACTATGAAATACACGGCAAGGACAAGATCATCACGTTTAAATTTCAAAAAGACTACCTCGAGCAGTTTAGGACTAGAAAGGCCGATACGGTAGATCTAGCCATAGAGAAATTTAGAAATCTCATCGACGCAAAAAAAACTTATGACGACGGTCATACGAGGGTTTACGAGATAGATACGGATAAACCCGAAAACGCTATGATGGATTTCTTACTAAACATCAGCCAATACTGCTACGGCGTTTCGCTACTTAAAAGGCCTGAAGAGATAAACCGGTTCGGAGAGGTCGCTATGAGCCGTGAGGGGGATTTATATTATATTAACACTCGCAAAAGAATTTCATACGGTCGGGCGAAGAAATTTTTGATCTATCTATATAAAAATTACTACGAGCAGATCACGCATGAGATCAGGGCAATGAAAGAAAAAGGGGAGGTTGCCGCAAAGGCTAAACAAGAAAGAAGCTTGTTTGACGATATCTAGGGTTTTGATTTGAGGCTTTTAAGTTTCATCTCGGCCGTTTGTATCTCTTGGTCTTTGTCGCTAAGTTCTCTGAAATGCTCTAGTATATCTTACTCTAGCGGAACAAGGTTCTTAGGCCCGTCTTTTTCAGACCTTAACGTTTGTATGATTCCCCAGTATCTTTTTGGCGGTAAACTCGATCCATTTATCTTTAAATTTATTTATATCCATACGACGATAGAGGTTAGAACTAAATATGCAAATCCGTAACTTTGAATTTTAAATAAAATATTGGTCGACTCCGCGTATGAATTTGTAGATAGTGCACCGCCCCCTTACCCCCTGTTTCGCCTTACTTATGCGCTAAAGCGCCGCAAGGCTACTGCTTTTAAAATATGGTATAATATTTAAAAATAACAAGGACACTTAATGTATGCAGTTACGTTTGATATCGACACCAATTGTCTAACAACCAATGACACTAGTCACTCGAAAGCTTACAGTGATATTCGTAAATTTATGGAACAACACGGATTTAAATGGCAACAAGGTAGTGTGTATTTTGGAGATGATACAATTAATGCTGTTACTTGCGTTACTATAGTACAACAGCTAGCTAAGAGCATGCCAGTATTTGCCACTTGCGTTAAAGATATTAGAATGCTCAAGATCGAAGAAAACAACGACTTGATGCCAGCTGTTAAAGTTGTTTTATAAATTTTTTAGAGCCCTATGTCTTGAACTCTAAAATTTATAAACCGCTTATCGGCAATCGATTGGTTTAAAAAATCAGTGCGAGATATACGCGCTTTTAAGGTCGAGGACTGGTCAGACTTTACCGACATCGTCAAGGGAAACTAGGTAAAAAGGCTAAATTTATCTGCTCAGCCCCATACCGCTACCGCTACGTTTGTGCTTTTCTCGGTCTTGC
>NZ_CAUQHQ010000187.1:0-3612 GCF_963517995.1 uncultured Campylobacter sp. | reverse complement strand
GGCGTATTTTAGGAAACCCATAAAAGGAGTAAAACTATAATGAATCAAACTACGGTAATAATCATTTTAGCTACCGTTCTTTTAATACTCGTAGCTTCTCTTATTTTTCTAGCGGCAAAACTTGGCGGCGACAAGATTGCAGCCAGCACCGCAGCCAAAGAGGCCGCTGAGCGGGGCGTTACTTTAGACGACCTATTTACCGTCGCAAGCGATCCTAATACTAGTAAAAATAAACTTTTTTCTATATTAAGGATGTTTTCTACGAATTTTAGATTACCGCCCAAAAAAGACGGCGTAGCTCCCGACGAAGCCAAAGAGTATCTAAATTTTATTACGGCTTTAGCCTCGCACAAAAACGCCGACGCTAAGCTAATCGCATTTATGAGCAACGAACTAAAAAAGAAAAATCCCGAGTACGTAAGAGAAATCGAAGCCTACGAGCAAAAAGGAACCTTAAAAAGTAGGTCGTAGCTCGTAAATTTTAAAGACCCAAAACGCGAATTTTGGTAGATAAAACGCTCGTCTCGCCGCTGCCGCAAAACCCTCGTTTACCGATTTTATAGGCTTAGGATTAAGCCAATATCAAGCGGCAAAAACGATATTTACGGCATTTAAGCTCGGTTTGAAAGCAAGCAATACGCATATCTGCGCCGTTTTAGAGATAAAAGGTGCAAACCGCTTATCCGCCGCTAAGATACCGTATTTTTCAGGCAAATATAACCCGTTTGGCTAAAATTTAACGCTTTAAACGCGCAAAAACGGACATCGCCGAGGCTAAAGCTTAAATTTAGGCGTTTAGTCGGATAGTACTTTTGCGCCCGCGCTTTTACAAAGCTAAAATCGGCAATCTTAAATTTAGCCTTTTATGTCCGCAAAAAGCGACTCGGCTAGCCGCGCGATACCCGCTAGCTTTACGCTAAAGCGTCCATATTTGCCCGCCGAATTTGAGATTTTTGGGCCAAATTCGGCGCCCTTTAAACAATACGGCGCTTACCGATGTTAGCTTACTTCACAAACGGTAGCTCAAATTTGATCCACTCGTAGTCAAGTCCGATTTTTATCACGGCCTCGTAGCAAATCGCGCTAAAAAGCCCCGCAAAAAGCCCAGCGACCATATCGTCGCCCATCACGCCAAGCCCGCCCTTGACATCCCTATCGATGCGCCCGATCACGGACGGCTTCCAGATATCAAAGAGCCTAAAAAAAGCCACCGATAGCGCAAACTGCACCGCCGTAGCGCCGCTAATTGATATCGCTAGCCAAACACCCGCAACCTCGTCTATCACGATGCTGCCGTGATCGTGCACGCCGGTTTTTGCCTCATAGTCGTCGATAATCTTTATGCTATACAAAAAAAGGCAAATCGAAACCAAAAATAACGTGGAAGCGGGCAAAATCGCCAAAATCCCAAACGCCGCGATCGCGCCCGCTAGCGAGCCGACCGTGCCGGGAGCCTTGGGGCTTAGGCCGGCGCCAAAAAACGTTAAAAACAACCTTTGCATATTTTTCCTTGAAATCAAATTTAAATCATCATCGGCGCATTTTACTCGCCGATTTTTAGCGCGATTTTAGCAAATTTAGCTTGCAAATTTCAAAATTTGGGCGCCAAATTTTGAGCCAAATTTAGATATTTTTAAATTTGGCTACAAAAACCGTTAAACTTATCTGATTTTTACAAGCCAAAAACCTCAAATTTGCATCTCTAAAATTTGACTTTAGATGCCTCAAGCGCCGACTTTGGTAAAATTAAGGCTTTGCTAAACGGCAATCAAATTTTCCGATCGTTTTATACGAGCAAAATTTGCGGCAACTTCGCAATGTACCGCTAAATTTTACCCACCGATACCCGCACTCCGAAAATACTAAATTTACAAATTTGTTTCCAAAACCCAGCGACGCCTTGCGTCAGCAAAGCTATGTCGCCACCTCTCACGTCGTAGGGGATAGGGGATTGTTAAGGGGGAAGGGAGCGACTTCGTAATTCAAGCCCCTTCCCTCTTAACATAAAAGTAAAGCGGTTTAAAGCAATTTGAGAGCGCAGTGTTAAATTTTAAAGCCAAATTTAGCGCCTTAAAGTTGCGGGTCTCGGCGAGTAAAATTTGAAGTCAAATTTACAAAATTAGCCAAATTTGACTTTAAATTTGAGCGTAAAAAGATGAGGCGAAGTATCGTGAGATGATTTTAAATGTTTTGAAGTAAATTTCGTCCCAAGATAAGGCATATGGCCTATCGTAGGGCGAAATTTACGAAATCATTTAAAGGCGCTCGCGAAACAAGCCGCTTTACCAAAACCGCCGAAAGCAAATTTAGCTTAGCGACGTCGTCTGATAAAGCTTCATTAATTTTTCGTAAAATTCCCTCTCCGTCTGCTTTTCGAGCAGTCCGTTGCTAGGAAAAAGCTCGTCGCAAAGTTTTTGGATATTTTCAAATCTGTTCGGGAAAAGCTCGCTTAGTATCATCGCTGAGATGTCGCGCCGCATGAGGATCGCAGGCGGCAAGATACCCGCTAGCAACAATGTTTTTAGCGTCTGGGCGTGGTATTTGATATGGTGGTGCTGGCCGTGCGGGCAGGTCTTGGTGCTAACTAGCGTTTTGCATTCGTTGCAATAAACAAGCTCCGGCAGCACGACTATCTCTAAATTTAGATCGTTTTTGTATCGTTCTAGCACCGTGTGAGCGACGTTGTGATCGTAAAACATCCCGATACCCGCGTGATTTTGACCGACTACGAGCTTATCCGCGCCTAGGCGATGCGCCGCGATGCACTCTAGCGTCGGATTTAGGTGCGAGCTAAAGAGGCTGGAGTTTTCAAACGGTACGATGATTAGGCGATTTTGCGGGATGTAGTTTTGGATGAAGTATTCAAGCACTCTTTTTTTGAGCGCAAAGCTCATCACCTCGTCCGCGCCGTGGCTTTTGAGTAAAAAAAGCAACACCAAATCGGCCTTGTCTATCGTCATCCTGATAAGGCGTTCGTGCGCGCGGTTAAACGGCTCTGCGGTTAGCATGATAGCCGTGATTTTTTGCGCGTTTTGCTCCTTTTTGACGGTCACGATACGCTCTTTTACCTTTTCTAGCGCGCTGCCGTAGATTTTTATCTCGCCGCTTATAGCTAGCTTGCCGCAGCATTGCCGCGCCGACTCGGTTTCGTTAGCGCGAAAGATATTTTGCGCGCTTTTGGTTTCATCAAATTTAAACGAGCCGCTTACGTTTATATGCCCGACAGGCTCGCCGCTAGAGTTTATCAGCTCTATCTTCTCGCCTTTTTGCGCGTTTTTTATCGTTTCTTGATTGCGCTTACCTTGCGGCGCGAATACGAAAGCATAGGGCATCGGCTCGCCGCCTAAAAAGCCCGTTTCATAAACCTCGTTCGCCTCTTTTTCGTTCATCAGGCGGTTAAATTTGCTAAAAATTTGATTTTCTATGAGATCAAGCGCCCCAAAAGCCTCGTCGTTTATCAGTATGCTATTTTTTCTTGGCGACGTCATATTTTTTCCTCTTTTCCCAAAGCGATTTGCGCGAGATGCCTAGCTTTTTGCTAAGCTCGGTGTCGGGGTATTTGTCCTGATAGTTTACGATGATGTGCTTGATGTAGTCGTCGATCGTCAAAAT
>NZ_CAUQHQ010000186.1:0-3632 GCF_963517995.1 uncultured Campylobacter sp. | reverse complement strand
ATAAAAAAGCCCCGATATAGACGGATTTTAAAGATATTTTTGCGTATATTTAAAAATACTAACAGATATAAAAATATATTTGCAAATATCCATTTTTTACGGAATAATAACGGAGCAAAACAAAAAAGCACAAAAGGACTCCGTAAAAAATGCCAAAGATACCCACCCCGCTAACAGATAGAGAGATTAGGGCGCTAAAGCCGAAGGATAAAATTTATAAGAAATGCGACGGCAGAGGTTTATATATTTTCGTAGATCCTAGCGGTCGTAAATATTTTGCTCTCGAATACAAAAGCCCGGCCGATAATAAAATCAAAAGGCTAAATTTAGGAGACTTTCCCGAGTTTAGTTTGGCCATGGCACGCGAGGAGAGATTTAAGCTAGAGCAAAAGGTAAGAGACGGCATCGACGTCAAACGCGAGAGCGAGATAAACGAGCAGGCTAATTTTAAAAAGCTCGCGCAAAGATAGCTTGAAATAAAAGTCGCTGGCGTAGAGCCAAATACCCTATATAGAGATAAAAGGCTGCTTGAGATGTATGCCTATCCGTTTTTTGAAAATAGAAGCATTACAGACATCACCGTAACCGACGTCATCGAAATTTTAAAAAAGATAGAGGCTAAAGGCAGCCTTGAGATGATGAAGCGGCTTTATTCGCTTTTAAATCAAATTTGGCAATCAGCCTACTATATCGCGCCGCATAACGTGATCGCGAGCATTAACTACCGCTTCACATTCAAAAAAGTCAAAGAGAAAAATTACGCGACGCTTACCAAAAACGCCGATATTAAGGCTCTTTGGCAAAGTATAGACGAATACAGCGGCGACGTTCGCACCAAATACGCCCTTAAATTTGCAGTTCTCACCGCACTGCGCCCTTTTAACGTTAGAAGCGCAAAATGGGAGTATATCGATTTTGATGAGGGCGTCATAAACATCCCCGCGGGCGATATGAAAATGCGAGAGGCTTTTACCCTGCCCTTATCGCGCCAAGCCCTGGAGCTGCTAAAAGAATACAAAGGCTACAATCTAGATCAAATTTATCTTTTCGGCTCGCTTTACGGCTCAGCCCGGTATATGAGCGAAAACACCCTAAACGTCGCGCTGCGCAGGATGGGATTTAGCAAAGACGAGATCGTGTCGCACGGCTTTCGCGCCATGTTTAGCACCGTTTGCAACGAAAACATCGACGCTCACGGGCTAAATTTCGACATTATAGAAAAATGCCTCGCGCACAAAGGCACGGACAAGATCCGCGCCGCCTACAATCGCGCCCAAAATTTAGCCCAAATGCGCGCTTTGATGCAGTGGTGGGCGGACTATTTGGATAATTTATAAATTTACGCGCTCTTTGAGAAAAATTGCTCTATTTTAGGCGCGAGCGCTACTTGCCCTTTGCTCGTGATTTTCGTCGTAAAGGTTTGCAGATTGCCTTTTGTGGTGGCTATCACATTCATCACGAGCTCAAAGTATCCGTTATCAACGTATTTCTGATAGGGCTTATTGTCTTTTTGTAAATATCCGCTATCTCGCAGCCAGCTAAAGAGCCGTTTTTGCCCTACCCTGATGCGCTTATCGTCGCATAGGGCTTTTGCGTAGTCGCCGATATTGATGCTCGTCGCGCTTGCTTCGACTGCTTTTGCAAAGGTGATATAAGGTAAATTTGCCGCTTTTTCGCGCTCTAGCTCCTGAGTTTTTGCTCTTTGAGCTTTCAGATCAAGCGCTAGTTTTATGATCGTATCGGGATCGCTTAGCACCTCATCGATCTTTTTTTGCGTCAAATAGCCGCCGTGTTTGCGAATAGACGGCAAAACCTCGATATTGACCCATTTTCTAAAACTCCTCGCGTTTGGCTTGTCGCTTCGCATGAGCACGAAATAAAGTTGCGGCTCGGTAATAAAAGTCGCGTTTTGCTCCCTGCCCAGGCTGTCAAAGATGGGGTAGGTTAAATCTAGGCCATCATCAAACTCCCTTTTTATCGCATTTTTGACGTCGGTAACGTTTTGGATTTCCAAAACCCTGCAAACGTCGGCTAAGCAAAAAAGCGGATCGCCCGACTCACCTACCGCAACCCTGATCTCAAAGTTATCGTTTTTAAAAATTTCTAGGTTCATTTTTACCCCCTATTAAAATTTTATTTTCGTAAATATTGCCGACGACTACCCAATCGCCGAGCTCACTGAGAGAAAATCGCAAATCCTCCCGCTTTTTATCAATCGGTCTAACAACGAAACTTCCGAAATCAAGAATCACCTCGCCTATCTCGCCGTCTCGCGGATTATAAAATTCATCGCCGCAAGGAGACTGCGGGTCAAATTTGACGATGTAGCTCTCGTAAATTTCCGCATTATTTTGATCCTTTAGCCCTGTGTATTGCATAAGTTCGACATCTTCAAAAGAGCACTCGAAATCAACCTCCGTCTCCTCGTCCCATAGCCCTAATTCATTGTTTGCAAAGTCAAGATATAAAACTTCGTATATCCTTTTATCTGCTTTATAATAAGCTTTAAATTTAATCTCTCTCATATCATCAATCCTTAATCTTCTTGATTATCCCTCTTAGTTTTTCGTCTTTTGTTGTCATTGTTTTGGCGTCTAGTCCTTTTTGAGCTAGCCTTTTGATCTCGCCCAGCAATTGGGCTGCGCGAGAGGGCATCACTACTTTTTTACGTCGCAGCATCATAATTTCCTTTTGCGCCGCTTTTAGCCGCACTTCTAAATCTTGCATTGGTCGCTCCTTAAATTTTACAAAAACAGTCTTTCAGCGGCTCATCTGAAAAATCAAATAGTCCACTTTGTTTGTCGGCTTTTTTGAATTCTTTTTCCATATCCGCGCAAGTCCTTTGACGACTAAACCAGTATTTGTTTTGCACCTTTTCGCCCCGTCTCTCCAGCTGGAACAGTTTTGCTTCGATCTGCTTCATATACTCCCAATCTTTGGGAAAATGTTTCCAGACTTGGAAAAAGCTCCTATCGCTTTGAGCCGGGCAAAAGCTACAACCCGTGCGCGTGAAGTAGCGATACAATGGATTTTCCATTTCGCGCTCTTTTAGATACGCCGCGCAGTCCGTTTCGCTCATCGAAAAATCATCGATTAACGGATAAAGAAACTCGTCGCCTGCCATTTTTCGGTGGATTTCGGACGTCGTAAAACCGATATAAATTTTGTATTCGGTTATACCTTGCTCTTTTATCCAGCGCTCAAACGGGCGATTTTTGGCTTCTCTCCTCCACGTGCAGGGATAACCGATAGGCATAGGCAGGCCTCTGATCCAGCCTTGCCTCGTCTCGCTTCTTTCGCCCAGTCTTCCAAATACGCTATCCTCAAAGCTGATCTCGGGTTTGAGCGTGATGACCTCTTTGCCGTATCTGCCCCTAAAGTATTCAGATAGCCGCTCGACGTAGCGATACATCAAATCAAACTCGTGAAGCGTATCCTTGAATACGATATGATCCAGCGGGCGGCCGTGGCGTAAGAGCATATCGACCATCGCCGTGCTGTCTTTGCCGCCTGAGAGAGTTGCTATGTGAGTCATTTTGATTATCCCACCCTCAAAAACTCCGGCAAGCTCATCGCTACGCTCGGGTTATATTCGCTTTTTTCTCGGCTTACGCGCTTGATCTCGCTTAGCA
>NZ_CAUQHQ010000185.1:0-3648 GCF_963517995.1 uncultured Campylobacter sp. | reverse complement strand
GCAAGACCGAGAAAAGCACAAACGTAGCGGTAGCGGTATGGGGCTGAGCAGATAATTCACATTATCCTCTAAAAGAGGTAGCCTTGCGGCGCTTTAGCGCATAAGCAAGGCGGAATAGGGGGTAAGGGGGCGGTGCGCAGTGCGTAAGCACAAGCACGTACACACGCCCCGGTTCCGATTGTGTTTAAGCCAATTTTTGCGATTTTTTGCGACGAAGTTTTCTTTTAACCTCTTTTTTAAATTCTTTTATATCTTTTAGGGTCTCGCTAGAGCCGTGATACCAAGGGGTTTAGACATCATACAATAATAGATTTTCCGAAATACAATAATAGATTTTCCTTTTATACAATAATAGATTTTCCGAAATACAATAATAGATTTTCCGCTACTTTTCTATTATAAAAAATAATATATGGTATTGATTTATTATTCTATTTTTTATATAATACAATAATAAAATAATATATGGATTATTGTATGAACGAAGTCGTTAAATATTCAAACGAGCTACACGAGCTAAAATTTAATACTCTCACGGAAGCGCAACAAAACGTATTTTTTACTATCTTGCAACAGTTTAGAAATACGGACGGCTATATATTAGAACTTGATTTTTATAAAGTATTCGAGTTGGCTCAAGTAGCTGACAGCAGTAGCTATCGAAAAGAAATCTTAGATAAGCTCGGTAAGCTGCAAGAGTTTAAATTTCGGTATGAAATCAATGATGAAGGGGATTTACGGCAAGAGATTATTTTTCCCATGCTTGAAACAGACACCAAAAATAGAATTTTAAGAGTTCAGGTATCACAAGGTTTTAAGGATCGCTATATTTCAAGCCCACTAAAAGGCTGGACAAGGTATGAATTAGCCGAGTTTGTGGGGCTTAGCGGGACGTATGCAAAGACCATTTATCGATATTTGAAGCAGTTTAGGCAAACTGGTTTATGGCATATTAAATATAAAGACTTCAAGGAGCTTTTAGGGATACCCGAAAGCTATCAAGCGTGCAATATAGACCAGCAAATTTTAAAGCCAGCAATAAGAGAACTATCAGCAGAACGCAACCTGTTTGATCAGCGACGAGCACCGTTTAAGGGGCTTATGATAAAAAAGATTAAAAGCGGGCGAAATATCGATGCGCTAGAATTCTACTTTGAGCCGCAGCCTATAAGCGACATCGAGCACGACAAAAAAGAGAATCGCCGAAATTTAGACACGATCGCGAGCGACATCAAGCGCCAGGATATGCTTAGAGAGTTAAAGCGCAGCAATCCTATCACGGGCAAAGCCGTCAATGACTTTGACCCGTACATAGGCAGATACCTACGCATATACAACGAAAAAATGAACGTCACGGATATACTAAAAATTCAAAGCTTCGAGCAAAGCGGGGAGCAAATAGAAGTCAAGCTTTTCAACGTCGATGACGAATACTCGACCGTAATGAGATTTGACAATTTCAAGCACTTTAAAAATACTTTCGAGAGATACGGAGACTAAATGACGACAATCAAGGACGAACCCGGCTTAAACGAAGCAGATCAAAAAGAGCTTGAGAAAATCATCGCCGCAGACGATCGCGGCGAAATAGAATATATACTCTTTGAAGAATTCGACCGCAATATGAAAAACTTTTTGAAGAGCTTAGCCGCGCAAAATGCGAACTAGAAAAAAATCGGGTATTTTTTTGCCGCTCTTTATCCACAAGTAGCCGACGACGAAACTAGCCAGCAAGACCAACGGAACGTATAGGCCAATATTACTCCGACTGCACAGACCTTAAAGCCGACCAGCATATAATAATCGCACTAACAACCATAAAGAAAGCGATCACAAACGAACTCATTTTATCCTCCTATTTCTTCAATTCTCTAATTTCTTTTAAAATTTTTTTGGCATGCATAGTGCCTAAAATTATACCAATAAAAAGGACGACGGCGACTCCGCAAGCCCCGTAAAAAATAATCGCATCATCAAAATTTTTATAATGCGTAGCGATCCAGCTTACAAGAGCAGCAAAAGCGGTCATAAAAAATCCGATATAAAATTTTAACAGCCCTAGTCGCTCTTTTGCTTCATCTAATTTCGGCATTTTTTACCTCTGTTTTTGCTATATTGTAGCATTTTTTTAAACCTCATAGAACTTTTGCCTTGCTTGCTGAGAACTTTCGCCCTATCCATTCATCTGCCTAGTTATTAAATTTCTAAGTATTTGATTTTTACTGATGCCTTTTTCTTTGGCTTCTTTGGCTAGAAACTCCATCTCATCATCAGACAAATAGGCCGTCATCTGACGAGTCGGTGGATTTTCGGATTTTGGGCGTCCTAGTTTTTTATACTTGGCTAGAACAGCCTCTAACTCCGAGATCTTGTCTAGTTTCGCCGTTTGATCGTCCGCCTCCGCAAATCCGGTAGCAACCTCGTCGTTTAGTTTAAAATTTGAAAGATTCTTCATGCTAGGCCTTATTTTTTATGTACTCGATAATTTTATAGTATTGCAAATAGAAGTCTTTATACTGTGATCTTGATAAACCGTTTTGATTATAGAGCTCTGCAAAGCTCATGCCGTTTGCAATAGCGTTTTCAAATATCGCCGATCTTTTTAAAAGCATGTATTCGACGTCGTTTTTAAATCCAGCTCCCTTCAAGGCCTCTATAATAGTTCCCAGATCTCCCTTGTTCACAACGTCCGTCACCAAAACCATCATATTTTTAGTATAGTCTTTTATTTGATTATAGGTTTCTGCGGCTTTAAAAACAGAGTTTATTTTTGGAGTAACTGGCATGATTACAATATTGCACTCTTTTAGTATACTTAACACCCCAGGAGCTACAAAACCGCCAAAATCATACACTGTATTATCTGCTAGTTTACAAGGATTAGAAAACACGGCTTTATCGTATATCTGAGTAATTACAGAATTATCATTGGTCTGTAAATTTAAGCCCAGATCTTTTGCCAAACTAAAAGCCAAAGGCGTTTTGCCTACTCCACCTTTAGAATTAATTATCGCTATTCTCATACAAAGCTCCTTAAGTATTTTCTAAAAATTATAACTTATTTTATATTAACAACTTTTTAATATAAATAATTTGTTATATATAATAACTTATATTATTTTATAAGTTGTAAAATAATATAAGTTATAAAATAGCTCTAATATTTTTATACTATCTGCTTTTGTCTAATAATTCTATTTTTAACCATAGTATTCTTTTTAAGAAAAACTCCTTTGAAAATTTTTTAACCTATTCCAATCCTATATTATTCCTTAAAAATAAAAATCAAATTATTTTTATAATATCTTATTTCATATTAAGACCATTAAAAGAATGTTGCACTATAATTCTTTTAATATTTTGATACAAAAAATCATAATTATCATAAAGGATTTTAAATGAGATTAGCTATCAGTCTGGCTGCGGCTGCGACGGCGCTGCTCGCAAACGGTGCAAATCCCGACGTCATAAAGCCGATAAAGGATTTTACGCCTCCACCGCCATATACGCCAAACATCGCCCAAAGCGCATTACCCGAAAATCAATTCGACCGCGCGCCAAGGGATGATTATTTTTTCGTGACGGATTTGCTCGATAATTCGATGGATAAATTTCACGTCGCGGGCGGATTTTACGGCAGGACGTTTT
>NZ_CAUQHQ010000184.1:0-3671 GCF_963517995.1 uncultured Campylobacter sp. | reverse complement strand
TTTGCGCGCCGAAATCTATAGTAAATTTAGGACTTTTTAGCGTCTGCTCTAGAGCATCGCTTTGCGTTTTGTTTGCGCTTTTTGAGGCCTGGGTGCCGTTAAATTCGTCGTTTCGTTCGCCGTATGTATCGGGTAAGTTTAGATTTTCATTTCCTCGTCCATCCTTTTTAACTAGGTCGTTTTTTACCGCACCTTCAAGCTCGGAAGGATCGCGCGACTCAAGAGAAATTTTATCGCGCGCGATGACGTTTTGACGCTTTACGAATTTCGTTCGCTCGTCTTGGTCGTCGTTTAAAAAACCCGAACCAAGCTCGCTTTGCGTATGCGAAGCCCGTAAAAAAGCCGCGCCTGCGCCGTCATCTTTATTTTCTAAATTTGCCTCATTTAACGAAGCTTGCGCAAAAAGAGCTTTGATGTCCGTTAAATTCGCTCTAGAATGTACGCCAGAGTCGCTATTTTGGACTTCGCTCGCATCCTCGGCACCGGACTTAAACGATGCTAAATTCGCCGTTTCTTCTTTTTTAGAAACGCTTAGATACTCTTGCGCCTTTGCGATGAGTTTTTCGGCGGCATACGGCTTAAATTTAACGTCCAAAAAATAAAATGCGCCGACGAGCAGGATACAGGCGATAAAAATAGCGGAAAACGGTAGCTTAAATCCGCCTCGCAAGCGCCCTTTTTTAGGACGCTTTTTGACGGATCTTTTTCTGGATTTTGAGTTCAATTAATTTTTGCTTTGGTCGATGAGTTTGCCCGAGCTGATCCAAGGCATCATAGAGCGTAGTTTTTTGCCGGTTTGATTTAGCAGGCTTCTTTCGGCGATACCGCGCTCTGCGTTCATGCGGACGTATCCGGCCTTGCGTTCTAGGATGAAGTCTTTTGCGAATTTACCGTTTTGGATCTCTTTTAAAATTTCCTTCATCGCCTTTTTGCTGTCTTCGCCGATGACGCGCGGTCCGCTCACATAGTCGCCGTACTCTGCAGTATTTGAGATAGAGTAGCGCATATCGGCCATACCGCCTTGATACATTAGATCTACGATTAGTTTTAACTCGTGAAGGCACTCAAAATACGCCATCTCAGGCTCGTATCCGGCATCTACTAGCGTCTCAAAGCCTGCGTTTACCAGCGCGCAAAGTCCGCCGCAAAGCACCGCCTGCTCGCCGAAAAGATCGGTCTCGGTCTCGTCTTTAAATGTAGTTTCTATAATGCCCGTTCTGCCGCCGCCGATCGCGCTAGCGTAGCTTAGAGCCAGCTCTTTGGCTTTTCCGCTCGCGTTTTGCTCTACGGCGATTAGATCGGGGATGCCGCCGCCGCGAACGAATTCGCTTCTTACCGTATGGCCGGGCGCTTTTGGAGCGATCATGATGACGTCGATGTCTTCAGGAGCTTTGATCTGTCCGAAATGCACGTTAAATCCGTGTCCAAATGCGATCGCCGCGCCGCTTTTAAGGTTAGGTTTAATCTCTCGCTCGAAAATTTCGGCCTGAAGCTCGTCGGGAGTTAAAATCATAACGACGTCGGCGGCCTTTGCGGCTTCTGCTACCGTTTTTACCTCAAAGCCCTTTGCCTCGGCCTTCGCCCAGCTTCTACCGCCTTTTGCCAGACCCACGATTACCTTTACGCCGCTATCGCGCAAATTTTCGGCGTGCGCGTGTCCTTGCGAACCAAAACCTATCATCGCGACGGTTTTGCTTCTAATCAAGCTCAAATCGCAATCTTTATCGTAATAAATATTTACAGCCATTTTGCATTCCTTTGTTTTAAGATAAATTTGCGTGATTATACTATTTGCGCGCTGAAATAAACTTGACTTAGACTCGATTTAAGTTTATTAAAAAGCCTTTTAGTGTAAAATTGCAGATTATAAAAATTTATAGATACAGAGTGTAAAAATTATGAATGATTCAATCTACAAACATATAAAGGCGCTCCCTCCGCTAGACGATACGGTAGTAAAAGTCCAAGCCGTCTGTTCAAACGAAAATAGTTCGCTAGGCGACCTAGCTCAGATAATCGCCAAAGACCCGATGCTAACGGCGAATATTTTACGCTCGGCAAATTCTCCGCTTTACGGATTTAGTCGCGAAATAACGACTATCGAAAAGGCCGTGTCGCTTTTTGGTATGGCGACCGTACGCGGTTTTGCGCTCTCAAGCGCCGTTAAAAAGAACTTTAAGATAAATTTAGACCCTTACGGCATTACTAGCCACGACTTTTTAAATATTTCCATAATGCAAAATGCCCTCACGTACAACTGGTACTCTAAGATCGACGCGAAAGAACTCGCCGTGTTAAGCCCCGCTTCGTTTATGTTAGAAGTCGGCAAAATCGTGATTTCTCATGAATTAAACGAAAAAGGCAAGGCGGACGAATTTAGAAAAAGATTAAAAGAAATTTCAAATCCATTTGATCTATCCGATCTAGAAACCGATATCGTAGGCATCTCAAACGAAACGGTAACGGCTAAAATTTTCGAACAATGGAACCTAGAAACCGAGCTAGTAGACGCGATATATTATTCAAACGATCCAGACGATGCGCCCGAGCACATCAAAGACTACTCAAAAGCGCTCAGGGTCGTCAAAAACGCCGTAAATATCTTTAGCCAGCTTAGCGACGACGGACTACAAAATACGCTAATGTGTCTCGACGAATACGGCTTTGCGCAAGATAAATTTTTAGAAGCCGTCGCAAAAGTCAAAGCGAATTTGTGAAAGAATTTTTAACCAAACTACTTGACGGAGCAAGCGAAAAGGAAGTCGCCTCCGCCGATAAAGAAATCCTACGAAATTTACTAAATTTAAACGCCGTAAGCCGCCACAAAGATCGTTACTATCTAAATAACGGCTTTGTCTGTGGCAAACTCGATATAAGCGCAAACGGCACGGGCTTTTTGGCGCCTTATGACAAACGATTTAAGCAAGATATAATAATAGAAAATAAAAATTTAAACGCCTCGCACTACGGCGACATCGTGCTAGCAAAGCTTTTGCCGCTAAAGAAAAAACGCCAAAGCGCCAAAGTCGTGATGACGCTAAAACTCGCCAACGAAACGAGCGTAATCTATACCAAGCAAATAGGCTCGGTAATCCTTGGCGTAAACGTTAAAACCGGACTTAGCTCGGCTCTAAAAGCGTCGCAAAAATCGCTAAAAATGCTACCGCCGGGCACGCTACTAAAAATTAGCAACATAAATAACGAAATAGTCGAAGTCATCGGCAATATCAACGACCCGCTTAGCGACGAGAAAATCTCGCTTGCCGTATTTAACAAAAACGACGAATTTAACGAGGAGTGCGAAGCCCAGGCGCTCGCATGGGGCGACGAGGTCGATGCTGCGATGTATCCGCAAAGGATAGATTTAAGGAAACTGCCTTTTTGCACGATCGATCCGGTCGATGCCAAAGACTTTGACGACGCGATATATTTTGACGAGAAAAAGCGCGAAATTTACGTCGCGATCGCAGACGTCAGCGAATACGTCACTCCCTACTCTCCGATAGATGCAGAGGCCAAAACGCGCGGATTTTCGGTATATTTTCCGCACAAAGCCGTGCCGATGCTGCCGCGAAATTTGAGCGAAAATATCTGCTCTTTAAAGCCAAGCGTCGCGCGCCTTGCGTTTTGTTTCAAAATCACGCTAGACGAAGAGGACGAAGTAGTAAAAG
>NZ_CAUQHQ010000183.1:0-3701 GCF_963517995.1 uncultured Campylobacter sp. | reverse complement strand
GACGAGCTTTACGATTTTAGTTTTTAAACTTTTTAGGCGGACTTTTAAATTTAGCTTTTAAAGCGTTTCTTGAAACCTTTCGGACGGACTTTACGAATTCAGTTTTTAAAACTATGGATAGGCGCAGGGATTTGGCCGCCGCGGGCGATGAAGTCTGCGGATGAGTTTTTATTTACGCTCATCACCGGCGCACTGCCGAGCAGGCCGCCGAACTAAATCGCTAACGGCCAAAAGCCGTAAAATCAGTAAATCCACTTTACGACGTCGTTTATCTCGCGGCGATACTTTTTAGGTTGAGGCTTTAGGCGGTAACCAAACGGCACCACGATGGCTACGCGCTGTTTGCTCGTATCAAGACCCAAGATGCCGTTTAGCGCCGCCTCGTCAAAGCCCTCGATCGGGCAGCTATCGATGCCTAGGCTAGCTGCGGCCGTCATCATATTTGCAGCAGCTATGTAGCACTGCTTGCTCGACCAATGATAGATTAGCTCGTCATTGCCGCCGAAACGTCCGGTTAGAAAATCTCCGTAAAATTTTTTCCTGTCGCCGATTATATCAGGAGCCTTGTCTTCGCGGCGCTTGATCATTTTTTCCACGTATTTACCGACGCCTTTAACCTCTGCTACCTTAGCCAGGATAACTACCAAATGCGAGCAAGTCGTAATCTGAGGCTGATCCCACGAGACGGCGCGGATCTTTTGCCTTAGCTGCGGATTTTGCACGACGAGGAAATCCCACTGCTCTAGTCCCGTAGAGCTCGGGCTTAGTCTGCCCGCTTCCAAGATAAAATCAAACTCGCCCGCGCTGATTTTTTTATTTTCGTCAAAAATCTTGCACGCGTGGCGAAATTTCATCGCTTCTAAAAAATTCATATTTTCTCCTTTTACTAAAGTCGGGTAATTATACGATTTTAGCCAGAAATTTAACTTAACCGAGAGTTTTTATGCTTTAACTTTAAGCGCTATGTAAATTTGATGCGGCGAGCAAGACCGTCCCGCGCCTAGCCAAAGGTAGCTGAGCCTATTTAGATGCGGCGGCTATTTCGCGTTTATTTGGCTATTTATGCCAAGGATATTTACGATTTTTAAATTAAATTTAAAATAATGGGGATCTTGGGACGGCTTTTAGGTCAAGTATGTAAAACCGGCATACGAGGCGGCAAATTTTAAGTAAATGATAAAAGTAACGATTGCTCGGTTTAGCGCCGTTTTTGTGATTTATGCGCTAGATAGCCCAGTATATTTGGCGGTATTTTAAATATAGTTTAATAAACTAGATTTTTAAACTAAAAGTTTACCGGCTAAGCCGACAAATTTTGTCGCAAGCGCTAAATCAAATTTATCCCAAACTCCGTCTTTGCCGTAGCTACGCCCACTACGGCGCTGTTTTCGTAGCCGGCGCCCTTTAGCCGGGATAAAGCCGAATTTGCCTCGCTTTGCGCTACCGCTAGCAGTAATCCGCCCGACGTCTGCGCGTCGTAAAGCAAGATATCGGCCTCGCCGCAGACGAATTTACTCGCAAATTCGCGGTTTTTATAGCTGCCCTCGGGGATGATACCCATATCGGCAAACTCGCGCGCGACCGCTATCACTGGTACGTTACCCGCGTAAATTTCAAAGCTAATTTTATCGTTTAGCATTTCGCTTAGATGTCCTAAAAAACCAAATCCCGTAACATCGGTCGCCGCCGTTACGTTTATACCTTTTAGCGCGTCCACGGCATAAAAATTTAGCTGCCGCATCGTCTCTACCGCCTGCTTTATCTGCGCCGAATTTAGCAGATCGGCCTTTATCGCCGTGCTTAAAACGCCCGTTCCTAGCGGCTTTGTGAGTATAAGCACGTCGCCCTCGCGCGCGGAGTTATTAGACCAAAAGGAGTTTGGCGAAACAACGCCCGTGACGCTAAGACCGTAATACATCTGCTGCGTCTCTATCGTGTGTCCGCCCACGATCACGCCGCCGCACTCGGCGACCTTATCCAGTCCGCCGCGCAAAATTTCGCCCAAAATTTCGCCGCTTAGGTTGCAGCTGTCAAAGCCGACGATATTTAGCGCGTTTAGCACGCGCCCACCCATCGCAAACACGTCGCTTAGGCTGTTTGCGGCCGCGATCTGGCCGAATATAAACGGATCGTCTACCACCGGCGTGATAAAGTCCAGCGTCTGAACGAGCGCGATGTCGTCCGTAATCTTAAAGACGCTCGCGTCTTCGTTCGTGCCGATGTTTGAGAGCAAATTTGGGTGAGCTAAATTTAAATCGCCGATAGTTTTGTGTAGACCCGACGGGTCAAGCTTGGCCGCTCAACCCGCCGCTTTGACGAATTTGGTTAGACGTTTGTCGTTGTAAATCATAGTTTGATTTGCTCGTGAGAAGTTAAAATTTGCATGATTTCGTAGGCATTTGATATCTCTCCGACGCTTAAATCGCCGACGAGTTTATACGCCTCCAAGCAGCTGCCGCAGCTTAAAATTTTAACGCCCGCAGCCTCTAAATCCTTAAGCGGTTTAAAGCCCGCATGCGCGCGGTTCGTAGTCATTTTAACGGCGTTATTTACGCAAATGACGTACTCCGGTTTTTCCACCTGCAAAAGCGCGCCTAAAAATTTAGATAGTAAGCTAACGCCCACATCGCCGCTTCCGGCGTATTCTTCATTTAGATAAACGACCGTTTTTTTGGCTTTTGGCGTAATTTCGCAGACGAATTCGTCAAAATTTGCTAACTCAAGCTTTGATTCGCCCTTAACGGCGGTGATTTTTGTCTCGGCGCCATTTTGTTCTACGCTAAATTCGACGTTTTGATTTTTTAAAAAACGGCTAATGTTTTCTTTTGGAGCTATGGAATTTACTAAAATCTCGAGCTTTTCGCCGACTTTTAGGCTCTCAAGCGCATTTTTAGTCCTGATGACGGGTTCTGGACAAGCCAAATTTCTACAATCGATTTGCATTGATTTTTCCTTAAAATTTATTACTCTTCAACCTGAAGTCTAGGGGGAATTTTACCTAAAAGATTTTAAATTTTGTATAAAAAGGCGAATTTTAGGCTAGGCTTTAAAATAAAAAAGGAGAAAAACTTCTCCTTTTTTATTATTTTAATTTCGCGTAAGTTTTTTCGTATTCAGATACGGGGATTTTGTTTTTAGAGATGAGCTCCTGATACCAGTAGTGGTGAAGCACGTAAACTTCTTCTTCTTCTTTATATCCCGTTACCATCGACCAGATAGCGCCGTGTATCGCGATAGCCGCCATATATATGTGTACTAGGAAAAATACGGCGCAAACTATACCAAGTACGTTGTGAATTAGCGCAGAAGCTCTTAAAACTTCGATTTGCGGTACGCCTAGCCAAGTAGCGACGTCAGGCGTTTTAAAATCCAAGAAGAACATCGCTGCGCCGGTTAGTATCATCACTATACCGCCGGGGATTGCTACCCAGTACCATGCTTTTTGACCGGCGTTAAATTTACCTGCAGGTACCGGTCGCTTAACTTTTGAAAGATATCCGCCTACGATCAGCATCCATCTGATGTCGTAGATCGTCGGTAGCATTCTTTTAGTCCAAGCTATCAGCATCGGCAATACGGATACCGCAAATATAATAGTAGCTAACCCGTGGATGTTTTTACAAAATCTAACGAAAGCCCCGCCGCCAAGCTCAGCGCCCCACATCATGATGATACCGGTCGGCACCAGCACTATCCACGAG
>NZ_CAUQHQ010000182.1:0-3750 GCF_963517995.1 uncultured Campylobacter sp. | reverse complement strand
CACAGATATAAATATAATAAATTTTTAGATACCGATGTGTCTGGGCAAACCTTTTGCGAAGCTATAAATGAAGCGTTTACCGAAAATTGTGGCGAAGTAAGTTCTATGGAAGATAAACGACTAGGTGTATATTTTATAACCGAAAATGAACTGAAAGACAAAAAACTATTTGCTTATAAGGTCTTAAAATACCTTTGGGACGATGTTTTTAAATTTGATAAAAGTGCATTTAATGGCAGTTTTAAAACACTAGAAGCAGTTATTGTTCATTTTATAGATGTTAAAAATAGTGGCAAAAATCAATTTGATATTTTTAGCGACAAAATTAAGGCTAAACTAGGTGTCTGATTTAAAAGAGCATTGCTTTTTAGATAATGCTACAAATGATGATTTTGTAGGCATTAGAAGCAAAGATGATAATCTACAAATTTGCTTTCCACTAGGCTTTGGTTTAAATATTGATGATAAAGGCATAAGGGCAGACATAAGAAAAATGATGTCTATTTTTATGTGGCTTAATAACGCTTCTGCTAAATCGCAATATACCAACAACAGTAATATTCAAATAGAACAAACTTTTCCACTTATCGCCTATAAAAATATTATAGAGTATTTTCTTGCTCACGGCTATTATACAGAGCGAGAAAGTATTTATCAAACCGCTACAAAAGGTAAGATAAATTTTGCTAGAACAATCAAGAAAAATCGCCCTATCGTGCAAAAAAATGGCTCGTTAGTTTATACGCAGTTTCAAACTAGGAAAAATCAAATCAATGAAAACGAACTAATCACAGCTATAAATAAATACTGCACCTATGAAGCTTTTAATAAATTTGGCTTTGCCTACAACTCATTTATGCCACAAAAACAAAGCCTGCCAGCAAGCAAAAATCACTGCCTTTATATTTTACAAAACAAACTAAACAGCACATTTGATGATAAAAAGCGACTGCTTTTTAGCTCTATGATACATATGCTATCAAATAAAGATAAAGACCTAAAAGAAAATGAGTTTAAATTTGGCACTACTAAATTTTATGCGATTTGGGAAAAGATAATAGATAAGGCATTTGGAATTGCCGATAAGAATAGATACTTTCCAAAAACGCAGTGGGAACTAAGATATACAAAAGATAAAGATAATAGCTCATTACAGCCAGATACCATTATGATTTATGACGATAAAATTTATATTTTAGATGCAAAATACTATAAATATGGTGTTAATTTAAAAGGGCTACCACAAAGCAGTGATATAACAAAGCAAGTAGCTTATGGCGAATATACGGCCCATATCATAAAGAGCGAAAACAGTTATGATGAAAGCAATATTTACAATGCTTTTTTGATGCCTTACAATAAAAATAACAATAAATTTAGCATCGCAATAAATGGTAAATTTGAGAATATCGGCAAAGCTACAATGGAATGGAAAAATGGCACAAATTATTTCATAGTGCAAGGAATTTTAGTAGATACTAGATTTTTGATTTTTAACTATGACAAGATGAGCAACGAGAATAAAAAATTGCTAGTTGAAGCTATACAAAATACAATTTAGGTGCGTTTGCTACATAATATCGAAAATAATTCACGATTATACCAAATCTTATCTTTTTTGTTCTATTTATATGACATTAACTTGATTTTGGTCTTTTTTGCTAAAAACTAAAATTTTTTACGTTATTTCTTGTATATATGTTAGATGCACTGAGCGATTCTATGAGCTAGATATGTTTTGGCATGAGTTCTTGCAAGTTCTAGTTTGTCGCCGAACCTATGTAAATTTGTCATGGCTTTTACCTATTACGTTATTGCCAGATTATATCAGTTTGGACACAAATTTGTCCTTTTCACTCAGTAAAATACCTTCAAATAAAAAACAAAACAAGGAGTCAGGCATGAGAAACAAAAGCTTTCACGTAGATAACGAGATATACGACCTTGCAACGCTTTGGATGCTTCGCGCGATATTTCACGCAGGCGGAGAAAGAGAGTTTTTAAGATGCAGATACGATAATGTCCTTGAATTTTTGGGCGTTAGCTCTAGCGAGCCGACCAAACAAGACATCGAAGTTCTTAAAAACAGACTTGACGTCCTTGAAAAAACCAAAATCTCATGCAAACTAAAAGACCTCGAGCACAACTTAAATTTGCTTCAGTCAAATTTAGGTCTAAACGACGCCGAAAAGACTATTCTTAGATTCGTCGCTATTATATTCAACTACGAAGTCGTTTGCGATGCTTGCGATCTGATAGGAGATATAAACAACAGACAAGCCGTAAAAGCCTTATCGCAGATACTAAATTTAGATGTCTTAGACGTTCAAAACGCTTTTAGAAAAGACGGAATTTTCGCCAAAACTTCGTTAATAAAAATCGACGCCTACTGTTCGCGCAACCTAAGATCGAAAATCGACGTGCTAAATAACGAATTTACAGGCGCATTGTTTATTAAATGCAAAAGTATCGACGAAATATTTCAAAGCGCGATAAAGCCTTGTAGCGAAACGAATTTGACCCTAAAAAACTATGCTCACGTAAAAGAAGATATGCAAATTTTAATCTCTTTTCTAAAAAGTGCCGTTCGTAAAAAACAAAAAGGAGTAAATATCCTCCTCTACGGTTCAGCAGGAACGGGTAAAACCGAGCTTAGCAAGGTCATAGCTAGCGAGTTAAATTTAAAACTCTACGAAGTAGCCTACGCAGACGAGAGTGGATATGCAAACGAGCTAGAAAGAATAAGATCTTATTGTCTCGCGCAAAACGTCTTGCAGGCTGGATCAAATTTGCTGATGTATGACGAAGCCGAAGACGTGTTTAACACTAGAAATGACGAGAAAAGACAGTACGGCAAAGCCTTTATAAACAGATCCTTAGAAACCAACGAAGTGCCTACTATCTGGATAACGAATAATGTTTACAGCATGGACGAAGCCGTAGTTAGACGCTTTAACTTAGCTATAGAGCTAGGGGTGCCTAATGAAAACATGAGAGCTAAGATCATCAAAGAATACAGCGCAAATTTGATAGATAATAAGCTAATAAAAAAACTAGCCAAAAATCAACATGTAGCTCCCGCCGTAGTTAGCAATGCAAGCCTAGTAGTTTCAAATTTAAACGCTAGAGATAAAAACAAGGCCTTTGAGCGAGTGATAAGCAACACTCTAAAAGCCCAAGGACACGGAGCGATAGAAAAAGATAAGAAAAAAGAGAAGCCAAGCCACGATCTACCTAGCAGCTACGATCCAAATTTCGTAAACTCAAACTGCGACCTAAACGAGCTGATGCAAGGAGTAAAAGAGAGCAAAAGCGCTAGAGTTTGCCTATACGGAGTGCCTGGAACCGGAAAGAGTGCCTATGCAAAATTTATCGCCAAAAGTCTAAAAAAGCCTATAATCATCAAAAAAGGAAGCGATCTTTTATCTATGTGGGTCGGAGGAACCGAGCAAAACATAGCTGAAGCTTTTAAGGAAGCAAAAGATAAAAAAGCAGTACTTGTATTTGACGAAGTAGATAGCTTTTTACAAGATAGAAGCACAGCTACCGTAAGCTGGGAGATAACGCAAGTAAACGAGATGCTAGTGCAGATGGAGAGCTTTGACGGGATATTTATCGCTACTACGAATTTAATCGATAACCTCGATAAAGCAAGCCTAAGAAGATTTGACCTAAAGCTAGAGTTTGGGTATCTCTTGCCAAACCAAGCTCTAAATTTATTTAAAAAAGAGTGTGCCTTGCTAAAAGTCA
>NZ_CAUQHQ010000181.1:0-3762 GCF_963517995.1 uncultured Campylobacter sp. | reverse complement strand
CGCTAGGCATATAGCCTGCGGAGCGAAAATTTTGCGAAATCTCGGAAAAGCGCTCATGAGACGAGCCGACTAAAAAGGAGAAAAAGTGAAAAAAGCGGTTTGCATAATGAGCGGCGGCATGGACAGCACGCTGTGCGCCGTCCTCGCTAAACGCGCAGGCTACGAGATCATCGCGCTGCATTTTGACTACGGGCAGCGCACGATGAAGCGTGAAAAGCTGGCGTTTGAGCAGATCTGCGAGCGTATCGGCGCGCTAAAAAAGGTAAATTTAGACGCTAGTTTTATAGCAAGTATCGGCGGCAACGCGCTAACGGACGAGAGCCTAGCCATCCGCAAAGACGGCGCCAAGCCCGACACCCCTAGCACATACGTACCGTTTCGCAACGGCATCTTTATCTCTATCGCCGCCGCACTAGCCGAAAAAGAGGGCGCGCAGGCGCTATATATCGGCATCGTCGAGGAGGACGGATCGGGCTACCCCGACTGCACGGCGGACTTCATCGCCAAGATAGAAAGCGCCGTAAACGCCGGCACTTCAAAGGATTTTAGCCTGCGTATCGTAACGCCGCTGGTAAATTTAAGCAAGGCCGACATCGTGCGAAAGTCGCTGGAGGCTGGCTCTCCGCTGGAGCTAACGTGGAGCTGCTACGAGCGCGAGGACGAGGCGTGCGGAGAGTGCGATAGCTGCCGCCTAAGACTGCGAGGATTTGAGCTGGCGGGCAAAAAAGATAGGATAAAATACGTAAATTTGAAGTAAAATTTTGGCTCGGCGCGACCAAATTTGCGCGAACCGTATCGACGTAAATTAAAAGAGCGATAAGATAAGCAAAAAGCCGATATCCGCCGTATCTGTCTCGCTACTATCGCTCATTTTGCTCGGCAAATTTGGTTGCGACGGCGGTTTTACGGATTTTGGGCGGTATGTGTTTTTGGTAATATCCACTTTTAAGAACGGAAAATAAAACGCCTGCTTTAAATTCTCTCGCATCTGCACCGCTACGCCACCCGCCTGCGCAAAGTCCGCGGTATGCCTCGCAATGGAAGCACTATTTAGACGCTTTACTTAAAACTCGCAGGGCAAGCTCTGCCGATTTACGCATTTTTCGTCAAATTTATCGGCAAATTTGCGGCTAGTAAGCAAATGGTTTTTAAAGATTAGATCAAATTTGTAGCAGATAAGGGCGAAAATACGCGCTAAATTTGAGATTATTATAAAATTTCGCCAAACAAATCAGGCTCGGGCGCGGCCAAATTTAGCATCGCCTCAAGCTCCTCTTTTTGGCATTTAACGAGAACGTAGTGAAAATTTGAAAGATTTTTCAGCTCGGCAAGATCCTTAAATCTCATCGTAGCCGCCGCGCTTCCCGCAAAATCCTCCGGCACGCAGATTTCTATGCCGCCGCTAAAATTGCGCGCTAGAAATGCCGCCTCCATATCAAAAAGCTCGTCGTCGCACTCGGCGATAAAAGCCTGAGAGCTCGCGCCAAAAGGCACGACGCGAAAATTTTTATTTATAAAAATAGGCTCAAAGTGCCCCAAATTTCGCGTGTCGCCTAGCTTAAAAGAAAAGCCCGCGCGGATCAGATACCTTAAAAGCCCGCAAAGATAGTGCGTGAAAACTTTAGGGAAATTTAAGTTTGGATAATAAACGCCCTCGCAAACGACGCTAGAGGCAAACAGCGAGCCGCCCTGCGCGCAAACCGCGTCCACGTCGCTAAAGACGGTGTCGTAAAGCGGCGCGATCTTGGATAAAATTTTAAGATCGTCTGTGAAAAACAGATCCCCCGCGCCCGCTTTCATTATCTTTATAAAAAGTCGCGTCGCATCCTCAGGCAGCAAGCTAGCTGCGTTGCCGTCAGAGTTTTTGCCTAGGCTCATGCGCGCGAGTAGGGCCTTTTGCACGGGATTAACGGAGCAAAATTTGAGATTTTTGTAGCTGGCCTCAAAGCGCATCAGCCGCATCAGCGCGGCGCTCAGGCTATCTACCTTGATAAAAGCGACTTCGGGATCTATAACCTCGCATCTTTGCTCGACGAGTACGGCATAAGCGCCGTTTGCGACGGCTGCGGCTATCTCGTCCGCGCCCGCGCCAAGCCCGATGTAGGCATAGCCTTGGCGTACGTTTTTACTCTCAAACGCAAAGCCCTCCACGGCGCTGACGCTCGGTTTATTTAGCGCTTCGCCGTTGATGAGGCGCCTTAGGTTTTCGATATTCACGCCGTTTTAGCCTATTTCTGATCCGTTTTTGACTGCAGCCATCGGTGCAATGAGGCACAGTGATCCGTCCTCTGCGCTAAGGATCATGCCCTCTGATATATGCCCGAAAATTTTAGCGGGCTTTAGGTTTGCCAGCACGCAGACCTGCTTGCCGACGAGACCCTCAGGAGCGTAAAATTTAGCAATTCCTGATAAAATTTGACGCGGCTGCTCTTCGCCCAGATCGATCTTAAATTTAAGCAGCTTCTCGCTGCCTTCGATATTTGAGCACTCAAGCACGGTGCCTACTTTTATGACGCATTTTTTAAAGTCGTCGATTTTTATCTTTGCGTCCGATTTTTCTTGCGGCGCGGCGGCGGTTTTGGCAGGTTCGCTTACGCTTGGCACCGCGGTCGCCATTAGCTCTTTTTCTATTTTTGGGAAAAGCGGCTGCGTTTTTTGCGCTTTAAAGTCCAAAATTTCGTTGTTTAAGATGATTTTTTCGTAAGTCGCCGTCGATATCTCAAAGCCAAGCGTCTGCGCGATCTTTTCGCAGGTTCTTGGCATCGCGGGACTTAACAGGACGGCCACGCGAGCCAGCAGGTTCGCGCATAGCGATACGAGCGCGTTTGCCTCGTCTTTTTTGCCGTTTTTTATTAGATTCCACGGCTCAAATTTAGCTATGCTCGCGTTTGCAAGCGTTAGCGCCTTAAAAAGCTCCTCAAGGTAGCGGTTCGTGGCGAAACTCTCTAAATTTTTGATAGCGTTTTGCAGGTATTCGTTGCCACTATCCAAAACCTCGCCGTAAAATTTGCGTAAATTTTCGCTCTTTATCTCAAAGTCCGAATATTTTTCGCTCATACCGACTATGCGGCTTAAAAGATTGCCCAGATCGTTGCTAAGCTCGGAGTTTATGCGCTCGATCATCGCTTTTTGCGAGAAGTCGCCGTCCTGCCCAAACGGCACTTCGCGTAGCATAAAGTAGCGGAAATTTTCCAGTCCGTACGCGTCTGCGACCTCGCTTGGATTGATGACGTTGCCCTTGCTTTTGCTCATCTTTTCGCCGTCTCTCGTCCACCAACCGTGAGCCGCGATGCAGCGAGGCAGCGGCAGATCAAGACTCATCAAAAACGCTGGCCAGTACACCGCATGAAAGCGCAAAATGTCCTTGCCTACGACATGCGTAGCGCCCTTCCAGTAGCGCATCTTATCGTCTCCGCGCGTGTAACCAAGCGTGCTAAGGTAGTTTATGAGCGCGTCTAGCCAGACATACATCACGTGTCTTGGCTCGTTTAGACTCGCAGGCAGTTTGATACCCCACTCAAAGCTCGTGCGCGTGATCGAGAGGTCGCGCAGGCCGCCTTTTACGAAGCTAACGACCTCGTTTTTCTTGCCGCGCGGCACGATGCAGTCCTCGTTCTCTTCGTACCATTTTAGCAGCGCGTCTTGGTATTTTGAAAGTTTGAAAAAATAGCTCTCCTCTTTCACCAAATTCGTCGGCCTACCGCAATCAGGACACCTCTCGTCCTCTAACAGCTGCGTCTGCGTAAAAAAGCTCTCGCAGCT
>NZ_CAUQHQ010000180.1:0-3788 GCF_963517995.1 uncultured Campylobacter sp. | reverse complement strand
ATCTACAACGAAGCAGTAAAAAACGAAATCCCGCGCAAGGACTTGGAGCAGTACGTCCTAGAGCGCCTAGTCGCGCAGTCTGAGGCCGGAAATTAGCTATTTTAAGGTAAGCGGATCTAAAATTTGATTTTTATATTTCATCCTCTCGAGTTTTAGACGAAGCTCTCTGTTTTCTTCTAGCAAGACGTCGCGTTTGCCGCTTAGATCGCCGATTTCGCGACTGATGTAATAAATTTGATTCGTGATGTAAATTTTTGGCAAAAACAAAGCAAGCGCGATAAAAAGCGCTGCATACGCCGATACTAACGTCCTAAAGTCTAAATTTTGCTCCTTTTTCGGTTCGCCGCCGCCAAACTCCGAAATCTCGTTTTTATCTTGCATTTTTACCTCTTGAAATTTTAAAAATCCTCATTTTTGCGCAGCTTGAGCGCGGATTTGCCTTGATCTCGGCAGCGCTTGGCGTTACAGCTTTTTTGCTTACGATTTTACCTAGCGCATTATCCCCTCCGCACGTGCATCTAAGAGCTTGCGACGGACAAATACAGCTTTGCGCCCACTGCCTAAATTTATTTTTTACGATGCGATCTTCTAGCGAATGAAAGCTGATTATCGCCACGACGCACTCGTCGATCTGCGAATCCTCAATGCTTTGGAGCAAATTTTGCAGCTCGCCAAGTTCATTATTTACCTCTATCCTTATCGCCTGAAAAGCTAACGTCGCCGCGCTAACGCTGCGTCCGTTTACGCCCTTTAGACCGATTATTTGCGCGAGGCGTTCGGCGCTTTTTATCTCGCCGTTTTGCCTGGCTTCTACTATTTTAGCGGCAAATTTGGCGGGGTTTGGTAGCTCGCCGTAGTCCTCAAATATGCGCTCTAGCTCTTTTGCGCTATAAGAATTTACTACGTCGTAAGCCGAAAATTTAGCCTGCGCGTCCATGCGCATATCTAAATTTTCGCTTTTTAAGCCAAATCCTCGCTCGTTTTTATCTAGCTGTAGCGACGAAACGCCGATATCGGCTAGGATACCGCGAATTTGACCCTGCTCTACTTTACCTAAAATTTCTGAAAATTTACTCTTAAAAATTTGCGCTCTTTGACCGAATTTTTTCAGTCTTTCAAGGCTAAATTTGATCGCTTCTTCATCTTGATCGCAAGCTATCAAATTTACGTTTTGATTTTGCTCTAAAATCGCGCCGGAATGCCCGCCGTATCCGAGCGTACAATCGACAATTGCGCCGCTTTTTATATCCGCAAAAGCTTGCAAAACTTCATCAAGCAACACGGGAACGTGTGGGGAGTTCAAATTTAGCCTTTATTTTTTGTGTATAATAACAAAAAAAGTTTATAAAAGGTTAAAATGGACTTAAAATACTGCGCAAGCGAGATCAGCAACATCGCTCTTTCGATGTTTAGAAAGAACTTTTTCGGCGTCTTTCACGGCTCTATTTCAGCTAGAATCCAGCATGATTCTTTTTTGATAAACAAAAGAACGACGATTTTTGATAACGTTAGAGAAGAAGACTTGATAATGCTAAATTCCAAAAGGGATTACCGCTGGAACGACGCGAGTATAGATGCGGATATCCATCTAAATATATATAAAAATATAAATGAGGCCAAATACGTCTGCTACGCCATGCCGCACTATCTAACCGCATACACCCTAGGACACGCCTTTATACGACCGAGGGATTACTTTGGCTACATGAGACGCAGCGAGATACCCATATACGATCCAAAGCAGTTTGAGGACTGGTACGAGCGCGCAGATACCGAGATATACCGCTATATGCTAGAAAATAAAACTAACGTGATGGTTATCAAAGGATACGGCGTATACGTGCATAGCAGGACGCCTTATCAGCTGGCAAAAGACGTCGCGATCCTTGAGAATACTTGTAAGCTACTAAGCATTGCGCATTCTTACGAATCGCAAAATAACTAGGCAAAGTTTAGTTTGTATTATCGCGACTTAAAAATTTTGCCTTCAAACCTCGTTTTTAAGGTGATATTTACGAAATTTAAGTAAAATATTGCATAAAATTTTTATGAAATTTACATAGGGAAATTTAAATGATAACTTGGATGCAAAAACACAGAAAATACCTTGTCGTGACGATATGGATAAGCACGATAGCTTTCGTCGGGGCGGGTTTCGTGGGCTGGGGAGCCTATGACCTCAACGCGAGCCGCTCCGGCTCCGTCGCAAAAGTAGGACACAGAAATATAAGCATCCAAGAGTTTCAAAATAAATACGGACAATTTCACGCATATTATAGCCAGCTTGCCGACGGACATTTAAGCGAAGAAGAAGCCGCTAATCTTAAGCTTGAAAATTTGGCTTTAGAATCGTTAGTAAACGATGCGTTATTCTTAAATTTTGCCGATGATTTGGGTCTTGGAGTAATTGACGAGGATATAGTAAAATATATCATCGCTGATCAAAATTTCCATACTAACGGCAAATTTGATAAAGAGCTGTATAAAAATACGCTAAAAAGAGCTAGAATACCTCAGAGCGAATACGAAGAAAGCCTAAAAAACGTAATCCTGCTAGACAAGCTAAGACACGCGCTAAATATCCCGACCAAAAAGCAAGATACCGATATGCTTTTGGCGAGTTATTTAATGCAAGATAGAATCTCCATGCAAGTCGTAGAGGCCGACGACAATGAGATAAAAATAGACGAAGATGCCGTAAAAACGCTCTGGGAAGAACATAAAAACGAGTATAAAACCATGACGGAGTTTAAGCTCGATACTAAATTTATTCCGGCCATAACCAGCGAAGCAAATGCTACGGAGTTAAGAGCGTTTTATGACGAAAATAAAAATGAGTATAAAGGTAGCGACGACAAAATAAAAGATTTTGAAGCAGTTAAAGACGAGGTTTTAAAGGACTTTAACCTAAAACAAACTAAAAAAATCGCGTTAGAAGAGTATTTAAAAATTAAAAAGGGCGAAAGCGAAGCAGGCACGACTATCTCGACTCTGGAAGATAACGCGAGTCTACCTATAGATGAACTAAAACTCGTCAAAACCGGCGAAACGCTAAAGCCGTTTGAATACGACGATGGATATATGATAGTAAAGGTAAAAGAGGTAATAGCTCCAAGAGTAATGAGTTTTGAAGAAGCTAGGGAGCAAATTTTAGAGCTTTACAAAGAACAAAAGACTAAAGAAATAGTGGAAGCTAAAGCGAAAGAACTGCTTAAAAACGGCTTTAAAGGCATTGACATAGGCTTTATCGGCAGAGACGCCATAAAAGCTCAAGGCGGACTAACGGAAGGGGAATTTAACGTATTTGTTAGCAAGTTATTTGGCAAAAGCGCTAAAAAAGACTACGTAATGATTGATAATAAAGCCGTGGTTTACGAAATACTAGAGCAAAATTTAATCAATCGCGATAAAGAGAGCGAATATAAAGACATCATCGCCCAGCAATCAAGCTACCTAAAAAATAGCGAACTGATGAGAGATTTGAGTACGGCGCTAGCCAAGAGATATAAAGTAGAATATTACGTTAGTAAAAAATAAAAAGGTATTGATTTGAGTACTAAAATTTTAGGTATCGACGTAGGCTCGGTTCAAATTTGCGCCGTCATAGCGCAACACGACGACACGGGTCTAAAGATAATCGGCATAGGAAATGCCAAAACGCAGGGCATAAAAAAGGGCGTAATAACCAATATCGAACTAGCTTCAAAATCAATAAAAAGCGCCTTAGTAGATGCCCAGAGGATAGCCGGCACTCGCTATGAAAAGGTGGTGGTATCGATATCTGGAGC
>NZ_CAUQHQ010000179.1:0-3822 GCF_963517995.1 uncultured Campylobacter sp. | reverse complement strand
TATTCAAGGACAGATTTCTCACTATTCAAGGACAGATTTCTCACTTATTCAAGGATAGATTTCTCACTTATTCAAGGATAGATTTTCCTCTGATAAGGGGATAGATTTTCCGCAGTGTCCTTGAATAAAGGACATAATATTGACATACGTCCTTTTATGGTGCTATAATGCCCCAAAATAAAAAGGCTAAAAATGAATGAAGTTGTAAAGTATTCAAACGAACTACACGAGCTAAAATTTAATTCGCTGAATGAGGCGCAGCAAAACGTATTCTTTACCCTTTTGCAGCAGTTTAGAAAGACTAGCGGCGATACGCTAGAGCTTGATTTTAACAAGCTTTTCGAGCTAGCTCAAATATCCCAGGGAACGAATTACCGCAAAGAGATTTTAGACAAGATAGGCAAGCTTCAAGAGTTTAAATTTCGATATGAGATTAACGAACTAGGCGACCTAAGACAAGACGTTATTTTTCCAAGTATAGAAACCGATAGTAAAAACAAAGTCTTGAGAATTAGAGTATCGCAAGGCTTTAAAGACCGCTATATTTCAAGCCCTCTTAAAGGCTGGACTAGATACGAGCTAGCGGAGTTTGTAAATCTTAACGGCACATACACAAAAACAATCTACCGCTATTTAAAACAATATCGCCAAACTGGACGCTGGTGCATTCGATACGATGATTTTAAAGAGCTTTTGGGTATTCCTGAAAGTTATCAATCTTGCGATATTGATAAAAGAATTTTAAAGCCTACAATCAAAGAGCTATCGGCAGAACGAAACCTTTTTGATATGCGCCGCACACCTTTTCAAAAACTATCAGTCCGAAAATTTAAAAAAGGACGAGAGATTGAAACGCTAGAATTTACTTTTATGCCGCAGCCCGTTTCAGAGCTTGAAAAGGACGAGAAAGAGAACGAAAGAAATCTAGCAACTATTGCAAGAGATATCCAAAGAGAAGAGAGGCTGCGATCTTTGAAACAAAACAAAATCGACGAGCTAAAAGCCTACCTTTTCCAAAGCGTCAGAATTAAAAATCCAAACACTCAAGAATATGACACCCTAAAAATTATTGAGCTAAATTATTACCAGGATAAAATTAAAGCCAAGCTAAAAAATTCTGATGATGACTACATAACCGAAACGACTTTCGAGAGCATAAAACACCTACAAAATTTCTTAGGTTTTTAGCTTATATTTCAATTATATTTTTTCTACGAGCTTGCCGAGTAGAAAAACAAATTATCACTCTTGCTTGTCAAGGGTGGTAATTTGCAAATTACCACCCTATTCGCAAGCTCATAAGGTGTAATTTGTTTTTGAAATATTTTTATGATACAATCATCGCAAATATTTCAAAAAGGAAAACGCAATGCAACAAGCTACTATCGACTATCAAAAATACGAGAGTATGAGTAAGCGAACGATATTCAATCATCTACTAAAAGCCGAAGCAAAACTAAGCTCGCTAGAACAAGATTTTAAAAACAAGATAGCTACGCAAAAAGAGCTAGTTAAATTTTTAAGAGCCAAAACAAAAAGCAAGATAGACGAGAAAAATATTTCTATCCCTGCGCTCGATGAAGCGATAAGAGAATTTGAAAACGGCGACGTTATAAGGTGCAATGACTTTGCAGATTATCAAGCAAAGATGAGAGAATAAAAAATGCTCAAAATTACCACTTCAAAGAAGTATCGAACGCAGTTTAAAAAGCAGACCGCGCAAGACCAAGACCTAATCGACGAAGTAGTTTTTAAACTTGCGAGCGGCGAAATTTTAGAACAAAAATTTTACGACCACCAGCTAAAAGGCAAATATTCGCAGTATCGAGAATGTCACGTAAAGCCTGATTTATTGCTAATATATCAAATAATTGACGATGTATTAGAGCTTTATTTGATGCAAGTTGGCAGCCATAGCGAGCTTTTTAACAAATAAAATGAGCCAAATTTCAAGTATAAATTTCAAAAAATCCTTTGCAATCAATGCCGAACATAATGATCGCACACTTCCGCCAAGTTATTTAATCGATAACGAAAAAGGGGCGGAATGTGACCGCAATGCGGAGCAAGCAAGGAAGCTAAAAGGGCAAATCATAGCCCAGGCAAAAGAAACCTACACGAGCCGCACGGGGCAAAGATTTCAAGCTAAAACTTACGAGTGGAGCGCGGTTTGTAATATAAAACCCGATACCACAATGGACGACTTAAAGCGAATAGCCCAGCATTTTAATGACAAATACGGCTTTCAGTGCTACCAAATCGCCATACACAGGGACGAGGGACATATTGACGAGGACGGCAAAGAGCAAATTAACCACCACGCGCACCTAGAGCTTATCACGCTCGATAAAAATACTGGCGTTAATTGCTTTAAAATGCGCGATTTTCCAAAGAGCAAAATGCGTGAGATACAATCCGAAGTAGCCGAAATTTTGGGAATGCAGCGCGGCATAGATAAGCGAATAAGCAAAGCCGAACGCATTGAGCCACGCAAATACGCCAAGCTAAAAGAAGCCGAAAAAAAGGCAATTAAAACAACTCAAAGAGAGACCGAAAAAGAAGCGATAGAAGCTTTTAAAGCGGTAAGCGAGAGCGAAGAAAAGCTTTTAAACCAAAAAGAAAAAGCCGAATATCTCGAACAACTCCGTAAGCAATATAAGGGCAAAGGACTATCAGCCGCATTTTTTAGGGAGCTAGGGGCGATCAAAAAAGACAAAGAAACCCAATATACTCAAAAAGAGCTAGATGAAGCGGTTAAAAAAGCTATCGAAGCGGACAGAGAAAAGCAAAAGCCAATCAATCGCCAAGAGTTCGAGCAGCAAACCACAAAAGAGCTAAAAGCATATACCGAAGCAGGCGACCAAAAACCGATAATATCGCCATTTTTACAAAGCTTAATTAGTCTTTTACCAAAAGACAGCGAAATAAGTAAAAAAACGATTAGACAACTAGAAGAAGAGCTAAAAAAAGAGGAAGAAGCGCATTATAATGATATCGAAATAGTAGTAACCGCAGTAGCCAAGAGGCTTAATATAGACACATCAAATACTAAACGTCTTTCAGATATACACAGAGAAAATTTAAAAGCGCTCGATGCCAAAAATTTAAATTTTAAAGAGCTAGAAAACGAAAATCGACTGTTAAAATCCGAAATAAATACTCTTAAAACGCAAAATAAAGCCCTACAAGAGCAAAACGATATCAAAGACAAGGAAATTATCAAATTAAAACAAGAAAATGCAACAGCGGTCAAATTTGACGACTTAAAAGCATATTTCAACTTAATCGACTATCGTGGATCTTTCAAAAGTGAAAGCCCAGATACAATTATGGGCGATTTTGGCGAAAAAGATAGAGAAATAGACGCTAAATATTCCCAATTGCCGCTTTTTGATGAATTTATTATGCCAAATGTGTTGTTGGCAAAAAAAGCGCATTTAGAAATTATGCAAGAGAAAGAGAGACAAAAGGCAGTATCACAAAAAATAATTAAGAAAGATACTGGTAGAAGCTTTTAAAAAGCCCCTTATCATCTCCCCAATAATTGCTAAAGCCTTGCGGAGCGTAGCGACTATGCAAGGCGTAAAACTCGCGGACGAAAATTGCGCTAGCAATTTGAGCGCTGCTGAAGCGTCCGAATTCATAGTCAGATTTTTTCAAAAAAGTGGTCGATTTTTTTTCGCGCGCGCCTTTTAACATCTTTTTAAAAACCTTTTCTTATCTTTTAGGTATTCGCTAGAGCCGATGGCATCGAGCTTGGCAAGAGGTATTCAAGGACAGATTTCTCACTATTCAAGGACAGATTTCTCACTTATTCAAGGA
>NZ_CAUQHQ010000178.1:0-3839 GCF_963517995.1 uncultured Campylobacter sp. | reverse complement strand
CTATATCGTAGCTTCTTTTGTATTTTATTTTGACTGTGGCGATTATAAAATGACCTAAAAAGAAGCTCTCCACATAAATATCGATGGTATCTTTGAAACGAGGCGCCGGGCTACCGTATCCTAGCGTAATGTTGAGCTTGTCGGTGTCTTTACCTTCGTTGTCGGTTATGCTGATACTGATCCAATCCATCGCTGAGGTTTTATCTACACCATTATAAAAAATCTGAACCTTCGGCGAGAGGTATTTTGATGTTAATCCCATAGATACGTAACCTTTACGGCTGCTTTTACTTCAATATCGGGCAAATTTACTATGTCGCCGCCAGATAGCTTTTCTTTGCCTAAAAGATGCTCGTTTGCTCTCAAAAACTGCGAGTAAACGCTATCGTTTAGGCTCTTGTAGTGTTTGTAACAGATCATGTCTAACGTGTCGCCGTCTTTGGCTAGGTATTTCACTTTTCCAACTCCTGATTAAAGATTTCTTGGGCTTTTTCAAGCAATGCATCGACGTCTTTTAACGCAAATTCGGATAAATCATCGTTTAGCCGCTTGACTATAAATGCATCTCTAGGGCGCGAGAGCCTGCGCTCGCCGGATGTCGTGTAGCTCGATCGCAAAGAGTGGCGCGAAACGCCGAATATTCCTGCGCTTGAGTTTTTAGAGCTTATTAAAAATTTGCCGGCGCCGCGCCTTGGGGTTTGCTGTGCAAAGCCGCTTAAAAATACGCTTTTTTGCTTGCTTATCGTGACGGTTACGCCGGTGTTTGATACCTTGCGCGGTAGCATGGCTGGCGTGATATATTTCCTAGCGGTAAAAAGGCTAATGCTCATATCGTCCGGGCGCGCGCGTTTTGGCGTCGTAAAAAAGTTAATTTTCTTTTTGGCGAGCGCGATATGATTTGTAATAAAATTTGATTGCTCTTTTTTTACTTTAGTGAGCGTTCTATTTAGCGCGTTTTGAACGTCTTTGCGCAGCCTATCGAGCTCTTTATCGTTTTTGCTACTCATTGCTCGTCTTTTGGCCTCTCTATCAAATATCCCGAGATTTGAAGCTTTTTTGTGTAGTAGGTTACGCCGTTTAGCTGCGTTTTAACGAAATTTGCGACGGTTTGTGTGAGCTTGGTAATAAAGATCTGTCTATCGTCCGTGAGGTCAAAAGTCGATATGTCAAGCGGCCTGCCTAGCTTGGCGAGCTCCTCGAATCCGAGGAAGTCCGCCGTATCATCAAGCAATATCACGGCCTCAAAACTGATCTCGTCCTCATATCCGCCCATGTGGGTATAAACGGGTTTAGTGATGGTGTTTTGCTTGTCGAAGTTTATATTTGTAGATTTGGCTATGCTTAGAATATTATGCTTTACTTCAAAGATATAGCGGTCAATGACGATTAACATTTGTTGCCTTTTTTGTGTAGGAGTGTAGCAAATCGGACGGCTAAATTTATACACGTGGGAGCGTGCGCGGTAGCTTAATTTCCGATAAATTCCCGATATATGACCACTTAAAGTCCGCTTAACTCTCGAGGTTCTGATTTGCTTAAAGTCCGCTTAACTATAAAGATGCACAAAACGCCTCTAGGCGCGGCGTGGGCGATGCGTGAGCTAGTTATTTTAAAACTTTAGCATGCAGGCTAGCTAAAAGCGTAAGGTGCAAGCCTCTCTTAATAGCGTTGCAAATAAGCTCAAATAAATTTAGGTTCTTCCCAAGAAATATTTTAAACTGCGGTGGGCAACCGCGAAAAGTTGAGAGATATAACAAAACTTAAGGGGGTTCGTTTTCGTTTTTAAGGGCTTTTTGTTAGCAAATTTAAATAAAAAAAGAGGTAAAAACTTAAAAAGTATAATTTCATCTAAAAAAATATAGAAACATTGTTAAAAGCCGTATTTTAGGGCTTTTTTATTTGAATTTTTATCTAAAAAACGCTAAAATAAAGACATCAACAGAGCCACTGACTACAAACCAACTTTTTAAAAAATCATAAAATCAAAAACACAATGGGTAAAGTTATCGATATTTTTGCAAATGCAATTTTTATCAAGCCGAGATTAAATTTAACTCAGTGGGCTGAGAAGTTTAGAATTCTAAGTCGTGAGAGCTCAAGCAACTACGGAAGGTTTAAAGCATTTTCGTATCAAGTTGAGCCGATGAATGAAATTTCAAATCCTAAGCGCCGCAAAATAGTTCTGCTTTGGGGATCACAAGTCGGCAAAAGCGAAACGATTAATAATGCTATCGGTTATTTTATTCATCAAGAGCCTAGCACTATTTTATTTTTACTCCCAAACGATACGGACGCCGAGGACTATTCAAAACGCCGTTTAGCTCCGATGTTTCGAGATTGCAGGGTTTTAGACGAGCTTATAAACTCAAACGAGGCAAACAATACGATCCTAATCAAAAATTTTAAAGGCGGCAACCTCGCGCTGGTGGGCTCAAATAGCCCAAGCAAACTAGCAAGTAAGCCGATTAAGATTTTGCTAGTGGATGAGGCCGACCGATGCGAGCCTACCAAAGAGGGCGATAGTATTGAGCTAGCCGAAAAGCGCACAAAAACGTTTTTTGATCGAAAAATCATCATAAGCTCGACGCCGACGGTTAAGGGCAGTTCAACGATAGAGGGCGAATACGAGCTCAGCGATCAGCGCAAATTCTACATAAAATGCCCGGAGTGCGGTTTTTCTCAAACGATGAAATTTGAGTTTTTGGCATGGGATAAAGACGAGAGCGACGAGCCGATCTTTGAGAGCGCGCGCTATCAGTGCTGCGAATGCGGCGCGCTTTTGACCGAGCAGCAAAAAAACGAGGCGGTAAAGGGCGGCGAGTGGATCGCAGGTAATCCGCGCTCGGACGTCGCAGGATTTTTCCTTAATGCGCTTTATAGCCCTTTTTACACGATGGAGGACGTGGTAAAGGACTGGTATCGTTCAAAAGACAATCACCTTAAACTCCAAACCTTTATCAATACGATCAAATGCGAGAGCTTTGAGCCGCCGGCGATCAAGATTGACGAAAACGAATTTTTAAATAGAATTGAGAGTTACAACGATCAAAACCTACCGACTGAGGTTAAATTTATCACCGCCGGCGTAGATATTCAAGACAACCGCACCGAGATAAACTTCATCGGCTGGGGCAGAGGGTTAGAGGCATATTGTATCGAGCACGTTCAAATTTGGGGTAATACCGACCAGGATAAAGTTTGGGCGGATACGTATAAATATCTTTGTAAGAAATTTAAAAAAGAGGACGGCAGAAGTCTCGTTATCTCGCTTGCTCTAATCGATAGCGGTTTTAATACCGAGCGAGTTTATCGCCTAGTTAGTTTAAATAAAAACTTCATTGCCACAAAAGGCCTAAGCGAGCAAAGCGGCAAAGCGGCGTTTTTAAACAAGATAAAAATCATCCAAAGGGGCGTTAAATTTATGCCGATTGGAACGTATGCGGGCAAAAACGAGCTCTACCGATTGCTACGCATTGGCGAGCCGGGTGCGGGTTATTTCCATTTTAGCGAGAGCTACAAAGAGGAGTTTTTTAAGCAGCTTACGTCTGAAAAAATAGAAAAAACCAAGGATAAAAACGGGTATTTAAAGCTCAGATGGGTAAAAACACGTGATCGAAACGAGGCGCTAGACATTACGCTTTTAGCTTATGCAGGCGCAAAAATGCTAAATTTGGCGCTAAGGGGCAAGAGATGATAAAAGTCCATGATAATCTAAAGATCAAAAAAACGCGATACGATTTTACGATCAGCATCGACAACGCATCCACTTTTGAGCTGCTTTGTGAAGCTTACGAGATGAAAAAGAGCGACATGATAGATCTCATCATAGAGAATTTTGC
>NZ_CAUQHQ010000177.1:0-3862 GCF_963517995.1 uncultured Campylobacter sp. | reverse complement strand
CTGCTTAACAGCCCCCTACTCTTTTCGTAGATAAATTTAAGAATTCTCTTTCACATAATCATAAAATTTCCTAACGATCCTTGGATGCTTGATCTTTTTTATAGCCTGGGCTTCTATCTGTCTTACGCGCTCTCTAGTTACTCCGCCTAGCACTAGTCCGGTTTCTTCTAGAGTATACGGGCCGCCCGCTCCGGTGTTTCCGCCTTTTAGGCCCGCTAGCCTAGATGCCTCATGGATAGCTCTAGCTTGCAGAGAGTTTATGATACCGGATAAATCGCTTTTGATATTTTTTAGCTTAAACGCATCCTCGGTAGAAACGTCGGCGGCACTCATCATAAATTTGACCTTTTCTCGTAGTTCCTCGGCGACTTCGAGCATTTCTTTTATTTGGGTTAAATTTTGCATATTATCTCCTTTGTAGATTGCGGCTAGCATAGGTTGATTTATAAAGGTATTTTACCGAGCAAAAAGGACATATTTACGTCCAAACTGATATAATCCAGCCAAAAAAGGCAAAACCGTGAATACAAATCTTCATAAATCTCGCGAAGAGCTTGATCTCATTAAGCATTACGCCAAGGCTTGGACGCTTTTGCAAAGATACGACGATAAAACTCTATGTATATATACAAATCTTGCGGGCGAAAATTTTACTCTAGGCTACGATGAAGCCATGCTAGCTATAAACGACCTAAAAGAATCGCTAATCCAAAAAGGCGAAGCATCGCAAATTTTCGCAACGCAAAAGGCGGGAGAATTTGAAGGAATACTCAAAAATATCTATCAAACCTTCGGCGGACGCGAGCTGCTGCCCACGGCACAAGAAAAGGCGGCAAATTTGATCTACTATATCATCAAAGACCACCCATTTAACGACGGCAATAAACGAATCGGAGCTTTTATGTTTATTTTATTTCTATCAAAAAGCGGACTTCTCTATAAAAATAACGGCGAACCTAAAATCAATAATAACGCGCTTGCCGCCCTTGCGCTGCTCATAGCTCAAAGCGATCCTAGCCAAAAAGATATGATAGTAAATTTAACGACGAATTTACTAAGCGACTAAAGCAAAATACAGCGACCGCCCTACTCTCATTTTACCACCCCTGCAAAACCTGCATAGCTAAAAGCGAAAGCTTAGGCGAAGCCAAGATATTTCATATATCGGACACTTACGTTTAAACTCCCTTTTTTAGGGATTTGATTCTCGGACTTTTGTAAATTTCAAAAAGCCCTATTTTAGGGACTTTTATATTTTATTAAGTTTCAAAAAGTTCGAGAATCTCAAATTTCATACTCCTAAAAAATAGATTCTCGGACTTTTAGAATTTAGCCTGTTTTAAAGTCCCTATTTTAGGGCTTTTAAATTTAAAGAATTTAGCAAAAGTTAGAAAATCTCCTAAATTTTCATTTTTGAAAATAGATTCTCGGACTTTTGATATATTGCTAACTACCTAAAATTCATTATCTTAAGCATAAATTTAGTAAAACGCTAGGAATTTGAAATTAAAATTTAGCTAGATTCTCGGACTTTTTAGCTATATATGATATAATGGCGTGTTTTGATAGTTCTTTAAACTCATTGTTAATCTTAATGCGTTTTTTAGGCTATTTGATTCAAATTTCCTCGATTTAGGGGATTGAAACCTGCATTATTTACAGCATTCTCATTAGCTAGCACCCTCTGCAGATTTGATTCAAATTTACTTGCGTTACATAGAGAGTACTAGTACAATATAACGCCCTTAGTCTTTATTTGACGTATTTAATGGTTAAATTTATGAAATTTTATTGCGCGCGTTTATGCATTATGGTTTAAAAACAGCAGTTTAGTTTTTGATCTTATGGCCTTTTGATGATCGCGCCATAAGCCTATTAATAAAAGTTACGTCGAATAAAAATTGATTAAAATACACATAAAAAGTAGTAAAAGCCAAGCAAGTCTTGGCTTGGGTTTAATACACAATAAATTTAACACCCGCCTTGATGGAGTTTTTAAAATTTACTGATTTTATTGTCCGCCGTAAGAAATTAAAGCTCAGCTGGCGTAAGCCGGCTACTAATATACTATGAATTTAATAGTATAATAATATCGTTTTACTTAGGTAAAAAATATTCGTCCATGAAATATTTTATGACAGCCTGAGCTTTGCAAGTCTGTTAGTCAAAGGCTGAAAACTTATGCCAAAGGAGGTTGTGATTTTTGCTACAAAGATTTAAACGGAAAAAACATAGGCGGTATTTTTTTTAAAATCTAGCAATACCGCCCGCATTAACAATGGGTAATATTATACTATAAAAAGCGTCTGGTCTAACTTTTTTAATATTTACTTAAATTCTACAAATCAAATTAATTTAATATTATTATCGTATGTATATAATATTATAACAATATCTAACTAAATATCTTAAAGCGTATATATTGGTTTATTCCCATTCCTATTTTTTCAGCTTCTAGTTTTACTCGCTCAAACTCGTCTTGCGTAAAATAAAGCAAAAACGACTTATCTCGTTTTAAATTTTTAGGTTTTTTTATCTCTGAGGTTTCGCCTCTTGCTTGGTTAATAAAATTCTCTTCGCTCTTGGTTGAAGCCGTGCTTACCTTTTTAAATCCCATTGTTATTCCTTTATATTTTCTTTAACTACCTGTAAAAGCTCAGTATAAAAACCCTCAAAATCATCAAGCGCCCTATCCCCACTTTTGCAAAATTCACTTAAGCTATTGCCGCTTGCTACTATTTTTCTATATACCTGTCTTTCGTATATAACAGATCTTAATAAAAAAACATCGCTTAGATTTCGCTCTTTTTTAGCATCTTCTATATACTCGCGCATATTTTCAAGCTCTTTTGCCAAAAAAGGATTTGGCGAAACACGATTTACCAATACAAGCGTCAATAATTTTTCATTTAGTACTTTTGCCTCGCTACTTAAATCAAGCATCCGATCAAGTACGCTTACGTCGTATTGTGAAGGTATCGTAGGAATAATTAGTACGTTTGAAGAGAGCATCGCCTTACGCATCTCTTTACTATCTCGCCCTCCAGTATCAACCACTATCGAATCGAAATTTTCGCTCATACGTTTTATTTCGTCTCCTAGACTAACGCCGGTTTTTGAAACGCTTGAAAATAGCGGCTTAAGATCCGACTGGCTTCTGATATCCGAAAAGACTTCGGTGGAGCGCTGAGGGTCGGCATCTATTAAAAGTACGTTATCTCCGTCTTCTGCAAGCCTTGCGGCTAAATTTACGGCCAATGTCGTCTTTCCGCTTCCGCCTTTTTCATTTACTATCGATATAACCATTTATTTATCCTTCTGTATTGTGTAAAACTATTATATCATAAAAATAGCAATATAATATCTAAATATAGCTATTACAATATAGTTTTGATATCTAAATAATATCTATTATTGCAAATATCATACAAGTAATACTCTTACTTTGTCTAGTAAAAACTATTAGGTTCAATTACATAAGACACCATACTAAATATAAAAATTTACAAAAAACTATATGCAATCGGTCCGCCCTACCCTGTACAATAACTTTGCCACAATAAAACATAATGCAAACATAAACTGTATTGAATTGTGATAGGCCTAAATTTTTATAATATTAGCTTAAAAAATAATTGAAAAGGATGCAATTTATCTTTCTCTTAAAAAAGCTAGAACATTATTGCTGTGAATATTTAAATAATGCTCAAGATAAGTTAAAAACTTTCAAAGGAGTTTTTCTCAAAGAGAGTGCAAGCACAAGAACTATGATTTTGTCGATGAAAAATAAATATATAATTCGTTCAAGAATTTCAGAGAAGAAATTTAGAGAAATTTTAAAGTATTTTGTAGAAGATATAGA
>NZ_CAUQHQ010000176.1:0-3868 GCF_963517995.1 uncultured Campylobacter sp. | reverse complement strand
TTTCTCCGCTTTTACCCTCTTTTAAGTTTTTTACCAACAACGCATTCCTATCGTTGTTATTCTTAAAAAAATGCGTCGGATTGTCTTTTATCTCTTTGATTACGCGAAATACGTCCGCTTCGCTTTTAAACATTTCTGGATGCTTTAACGCTAGGCTCTTTAAATTTGCTGTCCATTCGTCGCTAAGTACGCCGCTTAAATCGTTTATCCATTTTTCAGGCTCAAATTTATGTTCGGCGTATTGCTTTGCCGCCGTGCCGTCTCTCATCGTCCAGCCCTCGCCCTTTACGACTTCTTGTTTTGTTTCTGCTTGCTCGAGCTTACTTCCTTGCTCGGCCGCTTCGTCTTTAGTCGAATTTTGTGATATAATATCGCCAGAGGCAGATGAATGCGCTTTTGCGCCAGTCCCAGTCTCATTTTTGAGAGTGGTAGGTAAGGACGCCCTACCCATCTGCCGCCTTACTAATCTTTCTATTTCTTTTTTATTCGAGCTTTTTAGAGCATGTACTATCAAATTTTCAGGAGTATCCTCTCTTCTGACGCCTATCATACCCGTTTTGCCGTCTTTTAATTTTTTTAGTAATAATGCACTTTGCGGGTTGCTCCCGTCGAGAAAATGGGTTGGGTCGTCTTTGATAGCCAAAATAAGCCTTGCGACCGCCCCCTTTGTTTTAAGAACGTTAGAATGCTTTTTCTGAAGCATATCCAAGTCTGCAACTATGGGATTATCGTTGATTTTTGCTTTTTCCCTAACTCCTTTAGAAAACCTAAATTCTGTATTTTGAGGCTTTGGCTTGCGGTCCCTTATCGTCTAGTCGCTGTTATTTTTTCTTGACTGATTTTGCTATAATATTACTACCAGCTTCCGACTCTTGTTTGGCTGTTTGTGGGGCGCTTAGATCGGAGAGCGTGTCCCCACCCCAAATCGCTTTACCTTTAGGTAAATTCTTAAACAGGTATTTTTAGTAGGCGTAGCATAAAATGAATGGAGAGCGTTTTTAATTTATATTATATTAATATTATAATAATATCTAAAAAATACTCTAAAGATATGATAACAATAGGATTTTAGTATGCCAAGAAAAAGAAAGAAAATTTACGTTGATGTTCCTTATTTACTAAGAAATGCAGCCAAAAATATAGGCGCTATGTGGGACAGTGATGAAAAGAAGTGGTTTATATATGATACTTTTGATGTTGAAGGATTGATGCGTTTATTGGAACGTGCAAAAACAGACACCAATACCACATCACAGTTTGCTCGCCCTACCCTACCCTACCCTAAAAAAGATATTGAAAGAAATGTATTTGATAGCAATGACGTGCTATGTAAATTTAAAATAGCACTAAATAATGCAGGACTTGAGGTGGATATTCCTATTATGGATGGCATTATTCATCGCGTTAGGGTGCAAGGCGACAGGGGTGCACAAAGAAGTGGTGCGTATATAGGCCACAACAATGAAACGCCGGCCGGTTTTATTCAAAATTTTAAGAGCGGTTTTAGCTCAAACTGGAAATACGAGAGTGATAATTTGCTGTTCGGTAATTATTCCAATAGCAGCTTGCCTCAAAGCGGTGATAAGCAGGTCGCAAATAAAGCGCCCTACTCTACTAAAAGTGAAGATCATGGGCTGAGCTTTAATAAAAAACAGCAAGAAAGGGACGCTGAGCTAGCAAAAGAGTATGAAAAAGCAGCGCATATCTTGAAAAATGAATTTTTATGCTCCTCTATGGCTGAAATAAATCATCCATATTTTGTAAAAAAAACGATAAGTAATAATTATGGTTTACGTCAAGATAGATACGGGAATTTACTGATGCCGCTTTTTGATGTAAGCGGTAAATTTTGGTCTGTCCAGAGGATATTTAAAAATGGCGATAAGATGATTGGCGCCCTACTCTCTAAAGCCCAAAAACAAAATAATGAAAAAATTTATGCCAAAAAACGCGGTAACTTTTATATTGTCACCGACGGCACTGTATATGATTCGAAAACAGCGACGCTTAATAATCAAATTTTGTCTAGCGTCGACGAAGTATTTTTATGTGAAGGCTTTGCTACGGCCGTTAGCGTAAATGAAGCAAGCGGCATACCTACTGTTGTAGGTGTTGATGTTGGTAATCTAGAATATGTAGTGCGCGGGATGCAGGAACAATTTCCGCATCTACACATTATAATCGCAGCCGATAATGATTTAAAAAACGAGAAGGAGGGAAGGGGAAATATTGGTAAAGAAAAAGCTTTTTATATAAAAAATCATTACAAAAACGTAAGTATTTGCATGCCTGTTTTTTATGCGATCGAAGTAGATAGTATGTGTAGCGATTTTAATGATTTGCGCAAAAGTAGGGGGCTTGCTGAAGTAAAAAAACAATTAAAAGAAATATTATAATCATATTATAAAAGAATTGTTATAATATGATTATAATACCATTATCGTATTTAAATAATACTAAATTAAAATATAAAATTTATAACTACTAAAATCTTGTATTATATTATACTTTATTAAATTACTAAAACAAAATGGTATGCATACTCTATTTTTGTTATGTTGTTTTTTAATAAACCTATAAAATTATTTTCTTATTGTGTTTTATTAGCTTTCAAAAACCTTTCCTTGGATATAGATTGTATTCACTCGTTATTTTTTAAAAACGTAATATTCTTAATCATTTACGCATTGGTACTAAAAAGAGCCGGCTTAGTCGTTTGCAGGTTGGATACTATTGTAAAAATTTATCATATTTTCATGGAGTTAAATAACTGCGGTTGCTTATTTTTATAGCACTTTTTGATTTTGCTAACTAAGTAGTATTACAATATTATAATAATATTGTAATAGTTATATTTAGATATTATATTACTATCTTAAAAATACAAAAATAATACTGTTAATAACATGATAGTGTAGTCTAGTATTAAAAAATTCACCATGTTTTTAGTGCTATAAATTTTAGTATATCAATACGCGATCAAGTAAAGGAGTGCTTGGCTACAATGAAAACTATGAAAAATTAAGTATATTGTTGATCCTGATTTTTTGAGAATCCAATTTTATGAATATAGTAAAAAGCCTAAAAGTAATACTGTGTCAGAAATTTGAGAAACTATTCATCTAAAAACTAATGAAAATAAGGAAGTAGGGCAGAAAATTTGAGATTTACTGATTTGCCTAGTAGTTTTCATCAAAACACTTCAAAGGCAGCAATTTGTTTGTTTCTTTGAATTTACGGGTTGTTGATTAACCATGGTAATCAAGACATAGCAACACTTTATTGAGCGTTCATTGTAATTTGTAAAAGGGTAGGGCGGTGAGATGATGATTGATGCAAAGTTGGTTTAGCTAGAAACAAGCTTAGATTTAATTTGTTTTTACTGTAATAATCTTGTTTTTAATACAATTTAGATATCTATTAGCTAGTATAATAATATTGAAATATTATTATAATAATATCTTTATAATATAATAGTATTGCTGATGGATATTGCAATAAAAAAGCTATGTAATAGTATCGTGTTTTATTGTTGTGTTTTGTATATTTTAAAAATTATCTCTTAATGTGTGCATTAACTTTAGTATTAAATTAATTTGATTAAAATATTATAACTACATTGTAATAATAGTATTTAGATATTATATTAATATTATAATATAAAATACGCCTCATTAGCATAATTGTGCAGTCAGCTTAAAATACAAAATGATGGATATGCATTATATGTTTTGTTGCGATGTGCGTACGATCTACAAAATATATGTATCAAATCCTAAAAAGTAAAACGATTTATTTATGGTTCAAGATAAGTTAAGCTGATTCTCTCTTATCATCTTTAGTAAAATATGATAGAAAGTTTTTGTAT
>NZ_CAUQHQ010000175.1:0-3872 GCF_963517995.1 uncultured Campylobacter sp. | reverse complement strand
CTTTTGCCAGGCCTAGCATAAGGGCGTTTATCTGTTCTTGCGTCGCGCTATCTTCGTTTTTTCCTTTGCCTACGTTAATAATCTCTACGCCTAAATTTCGTAAAATTTCGCGCGTATCCTCGCCGACTAGTTTATCGCTTAGAGCTACGTCTAGCAGCTCAAACGCTTCAAGCGCGCCCAAGGTGAGATTTTGAAGACTGCCGCTGCCGCAGCTGATTAAAAACACTTTGCCTAAATTTTCGCGGCACTTCGGTTTTAAAATTTCGGCCTTTTGCGGGTTAGAATTTTCAATCGCCTCAAGCCTGGCCAGTTTTAGCTTCGGGATAAAATCCGCTAAATTCCTAGGCAAAATTTTAGCTATTTTATCCCTTACGAGCGCGGCTAGGCTAGGACTCGCGCCGTTAGTGCTAACGCCTACGCTAAGCTCGCCTAAATGCGCGTTTGCGGTAAAATAAAAATCGCTTAAAGCAGGCTTATCGACTACGTTTAGCAAATAGCCCGAGCTTTTACGCTCGCTAAATAAAGCCTGCCCTAAATTTTCATCTCCGCTAGCGTCTATTATCATTTCAAAACCGCTTAAATTTTCGCCCAAATTTTGCCGCGTTAGCTTGCGAATTTTTACATTTTTATCGGCAAAAAACGGCTCTAAAATTTTTTCGGCTAAAATTTCGAACTCCCAATTAGCCGCTTTTAGAGCTAAAAATTTTTGCCGCGCGACCTTTCCGGCTCCGATTAAAAGCGTGCGTTTAGGCGTAAGGGCTACTGGTAGGGTCATTAAATTTTATCTTTTAGCGTTTCGCCAAAAAGCACGTCCGCGCCGTAGTCGTAGTATGCTTTCGGGTTTTCCTCGAACGTCCCCACGCGCTGATACAGCCCGCAAAGCTCGGCCATAACGCTATCTCCGCCGTTATCGATCCAGTCATTGAAGTTTTTAAACTCGGATTTTACCTGCGTAAATTTTTTAAGCGTTTGATAGACGAATTCGGGCACGTGATAAGCGGCCACGCCGCCTACTTTTTTGCCGAATTTGCTTTTGCCTTCTTTTAGCTCGCCGCCGGCAAATACGCTGTAATAAGGAAGCGATCTGCCATCCTCGCGCCTAGTGCCGCCCATAAAGCCTAAATTCGCGTTTTGATGAGCGGTGCAGGAGTTTGGACAGCCCGACATTTTAATAACGATGTCTTTTAAAAGCGAAAAGTCTAAATCGCTGTTTCTAATATGATCGTGGATAGCCTCCACGGCGCCTTTTGGACGGCAAATTCCTAGCCGACAGGTCGATGCGCCCGTACACGGAGTCATGTTTGCAAACACGCGCGGATCGGCGCTCATAGGCGAAATCTCCGCGATAACGGGATAAAGCGCGATAAGATCGGTCTTTTTGAGATTTTTTAAGATGATGTGCTGGTCTCGGCTTATAAAAAGCGAATCTTTTAGGCCTAGTTTAATAAGTGCTTTTGATAGCTTTATCGCATCGTCTCCGCGCACGTTTCCCCACAAAAACGGCACTATGGCGTAGTAATAGCCCTTTTGTCTTTGCGCGGTTACGTAGTTTTGCGCCCAGGCTTTTTGCGCGGCGGAAAATCTAACGCGAGGTTCGCTTAATAGCGGCTTAACGCCCCTTGGTTCTTTGATATCTAGCCTCCATTTTTCGCTTGAAGCTCTAATTTTTGCGACCTCGTCCTCGATCATTTTAAAAATCGTCTCTTTTCCTAGCTTCTCGGCGGCATGGCGCAGGCGGGCGGAGTTTCTATGCTCGTAATCGCCGGTTTTAGCAAACACGAGCTTGATGGCTTGCGCGTATAAAAAGGCTTCGTTTGCGGGGATGAAGCTTTTAAATTTATCGCCTAGGCGCGGTTTTGAGCCCATTCCGCCCGCGACGTAGACTATAAAGCCTTTTTTGCCGCCTTTTTTGGTCGCTATAAAGCCCGCGTCCGTGATAGTCGCGTTTGCTCTGTCGGCCTTGGAGCCTGAAAAAGCGATTTTAAATTTCCTAGAAAGTCCGTAAGAATCGGCTCTGCCGATAAGCATGCTAGTAATGGCGTTTGCGTAAGGAAGGACGTTAAAAGCCTCGTCCTTGGCGACTCCCGCTAGCGCGTCGCAAACCACGCCTCTAACGCAATCCCCGCATGCGCCGCGCGTAGTCATATTTATCGCGGCGATCTCGTTTTCAAGCTCTATAAATTCGTCGTTTTTTACAAAATGAAGCTGAATGCTAGCTCTCGTAGATAGATGCAAAAATCCGTTGGCGTAGCGCTTGCAAAGTTCGCCGAGGCGTGCGAATTCTTTTGCACCCACGCCGCCGCCGTGCGTTTTTACCCGCGCCATGTAGCTGTCTTTTACGCGCTGTTCGTATATCCCAAACGCCACGCGAATTTTCTCAAAACCCTTAAAATCAAGCTCGCCGCTTTTATATTCTTGCCATTTTTGCCTAAAAAATTCCGCGTCTTTGACGCTTACTTCCGCGGGAATAACATAGGTGTCCATCGTTTGCCTTTTTATAAAATTTGGGCGAGATTTTACAATAAATTTACTAAAATAGATTAAATATTATTAAAATTTTTGGTTTTACGATAGAAATTTAACAATAAGGCAATTTAAAATTAAATAAGAGTTTTTTTGTAAGCCAATTGAAAGTCATTCGTCGGCATAGTAGGACTCGAGCCTATGGTTGCTTTTGTCGGCTTTATAATTGCGAGCTATCAAGCATTTCACATTTTTTGTACTTTGGCTTGCGAGACAATATAACAGCATGCGGGTTGCGGGCAAACTCTTTGTTGTCATGGATTTTTATTTTGTCTCCTTTTTAAGGGTTTAATTTTGGTTCTGTTTCCCTAAAAAGTAATTATATCCGCGTACTTTTGTATTTTGATTTTTCTTGAAATATTGTATCTTAGGTGCTTTTGTAGCTCTTTTAGCGTATAGTCCGTTATTTTTTGTTTACTTTACTTCTACTAGGTAAAAAAACGGCTAAATAGTAAAAAATGTATAGTAATCGAGGCTGATTCTTACTGCCAGTTGAGCGAAAGCTCGTTTAGAATGCCGTATTCCGGGGGTTTTGAATGCGTAAATTGTGTGTAATGGTGCCCGAGGTCGGATTAAAATTTAAGTATACGATTACCTAAAATACGCATTTATATTCTTAAGTTTTACTTTACTCCGTTTTAACTCCGTAAAAAATATTATTGTTTTTTTGTAAAATAGTGTATCAAACCGTAACAAAAACCGTTAAATTTAAAAGAATTCAATATCGCTAATCCATGATTTATTTATGGTATGCGTGATCTTTTTAATGATGGCTCGTTTCGTCTCGCCTTCAATTTGTAAAGTTAAGTATCCGCCGGCGAAAAACGGCACGCCCATACATCTCACATTGCCCTTAAATGAGCTATTTTGTTTATTTTGTAGATAACTTTGTGCGATTTTTAGCGCTTCCGCTTCGCTATCTGCTGAGAAAATCTGCCTTTTTAATACCGGCGCTCCGCTACCGGCTACGGTTACTTTATCCTGCCCCGCCTTTGTATCGCGCCATGTAACCTCGCATGAGGCGTAATTTGTTACTTCGGTTTGCTCGAAATTTAGCTCTAAATAATCATCCTCGCTAAGATCATACTCTACGCGATCGGTTACTTTATCCCTATCGATAAAAATCATCGTTTTGTTTTTGATACTAAATGTTAAGTCGAGATCGTTTGCTATCTTTTCACAAAACGCCGCATCGCTCATATCGTGCTGCTCCAGCTCGACAACTTCGTTTGAGCGCTCAAAGTTGATTTTTACGTTTAGCCCGTGCTCTTTGGCGATGTTTTCGATAATTTGCCTATAGCTTAGCTTAACGTGCGATCTGCTTTTGCGATCCTTTAGCGAGCTCATGA
>NZ_CAUQHQ010000174.1:0-3902 GCF_963517995.1 uncultured Campylobacter sp. | reverse complement strand
TTGCGCTGGATATATCTAGGCTACTATGTCAAAAACTGCCCTAGCCTAGCCTACAAGGCTGACTACAAGCCATACGAGCGCCTGTGCGAATACGTCCCGCTAGACGAAACGCCCGTGTGGGAAAAAGCGGAATAAAAAATGCTTTCAAATGCGTTTTATAAAGGCAAAATTTGATAAAAGTAAGTCAAAATCTAGAATCTCTAAGCATAGAAACATCAGACGCGGATCTGTTTTTCGAGCTGCAAGCGCTCATAAAGCGAAACTTCGCCAAGACGCTGGGGCAAAAAGGCAAAGTGATGTCGTTTTACGACGAAAACGAGAAGGTTCAGCGCAAATATTTCGTCAAATTTCTAAAAAAACTCTGCCAAAGATACGAGCTAAAAAACGTAAATTTAAACTTCGCCGAGTATAAAACCATCAAACTCCACTACATCCAACCAAACTCGCTAAAAGCCATGGTTTTTGTTGATGTCGCCTTCGTACGGGGCGGCGCGATATTTAGCTTCGATCGCTCAAATGAAGCCTTCATCTCGCACATAATTAGAGGCTTTGAGTCAAAGCAAATTTTATCCGCCGAGGGTCAAATCGCCCTAAATATCGCAAATTTGGGCGAATGCGCACGCCTAGAGGAGCTGTTTAACAAAAGCGAATATATGAAATTTTCGATCATCTTTAACTATAACGAAGAGGAATTTGAAAAATTTAAAAAACAGATCAAAATCTGCGCCAAGAAAAACGAGGCCAAATTTGCAGCACTTGCTAGCCTTTTCGAGGATCATTTCGCAGTGCTTGGATGCGATAAAAACGATAGCTTTGAAGAGGTGCGAAACAGCTATCTGGAGCTAGTTAAAGCCTATCACCCCGACTTTCACGCTGCGCTTAGCCCCGAGCTTTTGGACGAGTGCAAAACGCAGTTTCAGCGTATCCAAAATGCCTATGAGAGCTTGAAGCCTTATTTTAAGGAGCTTGAAGCGGGGGCGGCGGAATAAGATTTAAATTTTAGACTTTAGCATAAAAAATATAATTTAGTAACCGTTTAATAGTGCCCTGAAAAATCACGCAAACTATAGCCATAATTAACGCGTAAGGGCCCATAAACAACATCAAAATCAAAGAAATAGTAAGATTAAAAACGTAAAAGTAACTATCGCCGTTGCTATCGTCGAAAAATATATCTATAGGCGTTATTTTAATATTTTGATCGCAAGGAATAAGCCCTAAACAGCGAAACAACCAAAAAAACGGTATAGCCAAAATCAAACCGAAAAATAAACCACCCATGATGTTGTCCGTGCCAGGAGCGATGCCCTCAATCAAATAAGTACTCGCAATGCCTAAAAATAGGACAAAAAGAATAAAAAATATGCGCTTCATATGGATATTTTAAATTTTCGAGACTTAAAAATCAAGAGAAATACGATGCGAGCCTCGCCAAAACTCCGCTTAAATTTTAAATTTAAGCTTAAATTTGCGGCGTGCTCGGCAAATTTGCCCCGCTCCAAGCGTCAAATTTTACTTACCCGATTGCAGCAGATAGGTCTTTTTGCGCTCGCTGGAGCTGCCGATATTTAGAGCGAGGCGGTATTTGGTTATCGTGCGGCGGACGACCTCGACATTAAATTCCTTCTTTATAAACTCCAAAATTTTTAGATCGCTAAGCGGCTTGGCGGGGTTTTCGTTGCGAACCAAATTTGCTACGAAGTCCTTGATGGCCTTGTTTGAGACGTCCTCATCGATCGCAGCGGAAAAAAAGCTCTTTATAGGTACGAGCCCGCGCGAGCACTCGAGGTATTTGTTTGAGATGCCGCGCGAGATGGTCGACGGGTTTCGCCCCAGATCCTCGGCGATATCTTTTAGGCGCATAGGCTTGATGTCACCGCCGAAAAAATAATCATACTGATACTCCACTAGCATGAGGGCGATCTTACGCAGCGTGGCTTTTCGCATATCAAGCGCGTCTATGAGGTCCTTTGCCTCTTTTACGCGCGAGGCGACGAAGCTCTCCTTTTCGTCCAGCCCCTCGACATCGATGACGATCTCGGGGTAAAAGTCGTCGTTGATGCGCACCTCGATACCGCCTGAGCTAGTGTCTATGACGATGTCGGGGATGATCGCCGCAGCCTCGCTCATATACTCGATCGCGGGCGGATTTTTTAGCCTCTTTATGACGGCGAGAGCTTCGTTGTAGAGCGGGATTTTACGCATTTGGGAGAGGTTTTCGAAATTTAACGCAAGCTTTTTGGCACTTTCAAAGAGCTTCTCGTCCAAATTTAGCTCCTCAAGCTGAAACAAAAAGCTCTCTTTGTAGTCCTTTGCGCCGATGCCGGCGGGCTCTAGGTAGGCAAACCGCTTTCGCACCGACTCGATCTCCGCCTCGCTAAATTCGTCAAACGTTTCAGGCTCGTAGTAGCCCTCCTCGTTTATGCATTCGATGATTTTCATCGCGATTTTTTGGGACTTTTCGGTCGGAAAAAGAGGCTTATCTATCTGCTCGATTAGCTTGTCGTAAAGCCCTGTTTTAGCCACGCTAAAGCTTTCGATACTATCGGTTACGCTGTTTTTTGATATTTCTTTGAAGAAATTTTTATCTTTTTTAGACGGTGCAGCGCTCGGTAGCTCGCTCAAATTTCGTTGCTGCACGCTTGCAAACGGATTATCCGCTAAAAACGGCTCAAGCGTCTCCTTTAGCTCCTCGACGCTGCTGCTTAGTATCGGCAGCCACGAACGCAACGTGTGCGAGAGCTTATTTTTGGGAGCTTGAGTTTGCTTTAGCATTATTCTGCAAATTTAAACTCTTCGCCCAGATAGTGGGTGCGCACGAGTTTGTTGTTCGCGACTTCGTTCGCACTGCCGCTAGCTAGCAGGCTACCGTCCTTGATCACGTAGGCGCGGTCGCAGATGGCTAGCGTCTCGCGGACGTTGTGGTCGGTGATGAGCACGCCTATGCCAAGCTTTTTTAGATCGCGAACGATGCTTTGTATGTCGCTAACGGCGATCGGATCGACGCCGGCAAAGGGCTCATCCAGTAGCAAAAATTTAGGCGTGATGATGAGGCTTCTAGCGATCTCGCAGCGCCTGCGCTCGCCGCCGCTTAGGCTCACGCCCTTTCGCAGGCGTATCGGCTCAATATTTAGCAAATTTAGCATTTCATTTACTTTTTTCTCGCGGACGGCCTCGTCTTTATATAATATCTCGGCGCCGAGCAGTAAATTTTCCTCGACGGAGAGGTCTTTAAATATACTTGATTCTTGCGGCAGATAGCCGATCCCCATATGCGCGCGCTTGTGCAGAGGCACCTTCGTCACGTCTGTGCCGTCTAAAAATACGCTGCCGCTAGAGGGCGAGATGAGCCCGCAGATCATATAAAACGTCGTCGTTTTACCCGCGCCGTTTGGGCCCAGCAGCCCTACTATCTCCCCGCTTTTGACCTCTAGCGAGATGCCTTTTATGATGTTTGTTTTCTTGATCGTTTTTTGTAAATCTTTAACTTCTAATTTATGCACCGTAAACCTCGTATTTTCGCCCTTTTTGGCTAGGCGAGATGACTACCTTGACGCATTTTTCGCCCAAATTTTCTAGCGCCTTTTCCAGTCGCTCGTCGCCCCACTCTACTAGATGAAGCCCCTCTTCTAGCAAATTTTCAAAAAGCCCGTTTTGTAAAATCGCGTCAAGTCCGTTTTGATAGATATCGTAGTGATAAATTTTATCTCCATAGCTTTGCATGACCGAAAACGTCGGCGAAGTAACCTCTGCATCGATGCCGCGAGCCTTTACGATAGCTTTAACCAGCGTCGTTTTACCGCTAGCTAAATTTCCCTGCAAGATAACGACGCCTCTTTGGGGTAAAATTTTTACCACTTCATCAAGCTCGTCTAGTCCCAAATTTAGCTCTATCATAGCTC
>NZ_CAUQHQ010000173.1:0-3964 GCF_963517995.1 uncultured Campylobacter sp. | reverse complement strand
AATTTACGGTGAAAAAGCGGCTAATTTTGAGCTAAATTTTAGCCGTTTCGTAGCGGTTCTTGCTTGCAACCATTGTTTATTTTATGATTTTTGGTTATGGTAATCAAGCATTTAAATCTAAGCTAAATATCAAGCACGGACGGCTTAAATTTGATCATTTAGCGATTATGCTAAAAATCTGCTTATCGTCAGCCATTCTTTCAAAATTTGCTCAAAACTCCAGCCTTTATCCGAATTTTTTAAAATTTTAGCTATCATCGTGCTTTTATTAAGGAAAAAATTTGCATTTTAGTTACGTTTTTAAGCTTAGCGTTCCGATATTTATGGGCTATTTTCCCCTCGGCGTCGCTTTTGGGATACTGGCTAAAAGCATGGGCGTTAGCGCTTTTATAGCCATAGCGCTTAGCACGCTAGCTTACGGCGGCGCAGCGCAGTTTATGATGCTCTCGCTTTTTAGCGCGGGTACGGGGCTTTTAGAGGTTTTTATCGTCTCGTATCTGGTAAATTTACGTCATACTTTTTACGGGCTGGCGCTTTTAAAAGAGTACAAAGATCTCAAATTTCGCCTTTTAAATATCGCGACTCTCACGGACGAAACCTTTGCGATATTTAAGGCGCTTAAGATCTTGGACGCGGCGGAGCGCAGCTATGTTTTTACGCGCTTAAATTTGGTCTCGTGGTTTTACTGGGCGGCGGGAACGGCGGTCGGATGCCTAGCCGGCGAGCTGATAAAGGTCGATACGAGCGGGCTTGAGTTTAGCTTAACCGCGCTTTTTATCGTGATCGTAATGGAGATGTTTAAAAACGATAAAAATTATAAAGTGCTAGGCGCGGCGTGCCTGTTTGGAGTCGCCGGCGTAGCGCTAATGCCTGCCAAAGCGATGCTGATAGGCTCGATGGCACTTTGTTTTATTTTTATTTTAGTTTTTAAGGATAAGCTTTGATAAGCGTGAGTTCTAGCGAGTGGGCGATATTTGCCGCCGTTTTGCTAAGCGCGTTTGCGACCTTTTTGACGCGAGCCGCGCCGTTTTACGTCATCAAAAACTATAAGCCTCGTCCGTGGCTAACGGCCGTGGAGCGACACATGGGGTTAATGATAATGGTTATCTTGGTATGCTACGGACTAAGAGACGTCAAATTTGACGTTTATCCGTACGGACTAAACGAAGCGCTAGCCGTTTTTAGCGCGGTTTTGATTCATCTAAAATTTAAAAATACCCTGCTTAGTATCGCGGCTTCGACGGGTATTTATATGGCGCTAATCAGGCTTACGGCTTAAACGGAGGTTTTATGAAAAGAGTTACTATACTAGCAGTGGGCGGCACGGTAGCGGGAAGCGGCCCTGGATCGCTTGATGCGAGCTATACCTCAGGAACCGTTACGGTCGATAAACTGATCGCCGCGGTGCCTGAAATCAACAAGATAGCGACCATAAAAGGCGAGCAGATCTCAAACATCGGCTCTCAAGAGATGAACAACGAAGTTTGGTTTAAGCTAGCAAATAGAGTAAACGAGCTGCTAACTAGCGGCAAGGCCGATGGTGTCGTCATCACGCACGGAACCGATACGATGGAGGAGACGGCGTATTTTTTAAATTTAGTCGTCAAAAGCGACAAGCCGATCGTGTTTACGGGCGCGATGAGAAATAGCGGTTCGCTAAGTGCGGACGGCCCGCTAAATATCTTTAACGCCGTAAACGTCGCGATGAATAAAGAAGCTGCAGGCAAGGGCGTAATGGTCGTAATGAACGACGAGATCCACGCGGCTCGTGAGGTAACTAAAACCAACACTACCGCGGTCGATACCTTTAAATCTCCAAACAGCGGCAAGATCGGCACGGTGTTTTACGGTAACGTCAAATTTTACATGAATCCGCTTCGCAAACACACCGTAAATTCGGCATTTGATATCGCAAAGATCAAAGAGCTTCCAAGAGTAGATATCATCTATAGCCACGCAAACGACAACCCGGATTTTATAAATTTAGCCGTCAAAAACGGAGCTAAAGGCATCATAAACGCCGGTATGGGTAACGGAAATCCATTCCCAAGCGCGCTTGAGGCTCTAGGCGAAGCGGTTAAAGCCGGCGTAGTAGTCGTGCGCGACTCGCGCGTAGGTAGCGGCGAGACCACGCTAAACGGCGAGGTGGACGACGGCAAATACGGCTTTTTGGCCAGCGACAACCTAAATGCGCAAAAAGCCAGAGTGCTTTTGATGCTTGCGCTTACGCAAACAACCGATAAGGCAAAGATTCAGGAGCTTTTCCTAACTCACTAAGCGCGCGGCGTCTCGCGAGCGCTTTTCCGAGATTTCGCAAAATTTTCGCTCCGCAGGCTATATGCCTAGCGCACGCTCAATTTTGCTTCAAAACTCGAAAAATCATCTCGCGATACTTGCGCTTTGTTTCTATTTTTATTACGGCGGATTTGCTAAATTTACGGTCCGCCGTCTCTTTCATAAATTTCATTTTTCGGCGGCTTTTGCTGCGACGAATTTATCTTAAATTTGCGTTTAAAATTTACGCGCTAAACGGCGATTTGCAAGCGTAAATTTTAGCTATCGTTCGGTATAATTTTTATTTTAAATTTAAGGAGCAAAAATGGGAATGAGCGCGCACTACTACGCCTATGCGCAAGACGATATAGAGGCGATCAAAAACGGCGGCGACGGCGAGGCGCTGGACGAATACGACCTGGATAAAATGTGGGACGCGATGCATAAAACGCTAACTGGCAAAAATATGTTTGAAGCGATGAGCGCGGGCGAGATTTTCGCGACGCCAAATCCGCTTAGCTGGGCGATTTTCGGACGCGGCATGGCTGGCGAGGAGGGGAGCGAGGCGGTATCTTACGTGGACGCAGATGACGTAAAAGACGTAGCTAAAGCGATGCAGAGTGCCGACATTGGCGCGCTTTTGGCAAACGTAAATTTTACAGACTTCGGCGCGGCGGGCACGTATCCTGAGATATGGGAGCTCGAGAGCGAATTTGAGTATATAAAAGCCGAGCTAAAAGAGCATTTTAACGGGCTTTTGAACTTTTATCAAAATGCCGCCGACAAAGGCCTTGGCGTACTGATCGTAATAGCATAAATTCAAATCTTAAAAAGGCCAAATTTGGCTGGAAGCTCTGATAAAAAGCAGTTTGAGTAGCGATTTTGGTGTAGTAAATTTTAGAAGTAAATATATGAGGTAAAATAAAATGAATAAAAACAAAGATAACGAAACAAATATTAAAGAACACAATCTTATAAAGAATGTATTTTTGGATACTAATATTTTTTCATCTGCAAAATTTAACTATAATAGCGGTAATTTGTGTAAATTTTTAGAAAATGCAAAAGAATATAGTATACAGGTATATATTACGTCAGTGGTGGAAACAGAAATAAAAAAACAAATAAAAGATTTTTCTCAAAAACACCACGAGGCGATATATAATGCTATATTAAACGGCGTAATTGAACACGACATGGAATTTACTAGATGCAACGATTTTTGTGACTATATGGAGAGTAGATTGTTGGAATTGTTTAGTAATATGATTGACGATTATGATATAAAAATTATTCCATGTAGTCTTAATGGGGATGATACTGATTTGTTGATGGATATGCATTATGACATAAAACCTCCTTTTACGAAAGATAAAAAAAGCGAATTTAAAGATTCTATTAGTTTGATTAATATCTTAAATTTTATACGTAAAAAAGATATCTGGCATAACACCATATTTGTGACTCTGGATAATAGTTGTATTTTATTCTGTAGGGAGAATAAAATGAAATATTGCAGGTATATAAATAAAGTATCAGATCTTATTTTGAGTCAAAATGATCATGATAAATTTATAGAAAAAAATAGAGATACTATTTTTCAATATTTAAGAGCATATTTTAATGACAGAAAAATTGACTATTGCATAGAATCTAATTTATGGAATAGTGAAGACTGTGTGGATATAAG
>NZ_CAUQHQ010000172.1:0-4015 GCF_963517995.1 uncultured Campylobacter sp. | reverse complement strand
CAATTTTGGTCATTCTTGTCATATTTCGTCAAAAAACCATTATATTTTCAACAAATTGGCGTTATATCTTGAGGCGATTTTTGAGATCGCGACGTAAAAATAAAACGCAGCGGACTGATCGTCCGTGAGTATTTATTTTTACTAGCCCTTCAAAAAGCGTCCAAGAGATAACGCCGCAATTTATTTAAGAGCCTCGAGCCTAACCGCAACCGAACGCTTATGTGCCCCCAGTCCCTCGGCATCGGCTAGCTTCATGCACGCATTTGCTAGCTCGCTTATGCCTTTTGCGTTTAGCGAGATGAGCGAGGTGCGCTTCATGAAATTTTCAACCCCGAGCGGCGAGTAAAATCTCGCGCTACCGCCCGTAGGTAGCGTATGGTTCGGCCCGGCTAGATAGTCGCCCATCGCTTCAGGCGTAAAATGCCCGATAAATATCGCGCCCGCGTGCCTGATCTGCCTAGCCAGCTCCATCGCGTCGTTTGTGGCGATCTCTAGGTGCTCGGGTGCTAGCTCGTTAGCCAGCCTCACGCACTCATCAAGGTCGCTAGCTACTATGATAGCACCCTTTTTATCGATGCTAACCTGCGCGATGGACTGCCTGGCTAGAGTCTTGATCTCCTCGTTGATATGCCTTTGCACCGCCGCGCCGAAGGCTTGATTAGGCGTGATGAGAACGGCGCTAGCCATCTCGTCGTGCTCGGCCTGCGAGAGTAGATCTACGGCGATGTGGCGAGGGTCGGCGCTCTCGTCGGCGATAACGCAGATCTCGCTAGGGCCCGCGATCATATCGATATTTACCTCGCCGTAGACGAGCTTTTTAGCCGTCGCGACGTATATGTTGCCGGGACCCGTGATGACGTCGGTTTTTTTGATCGTTTGCGTGCCGTAGGCCATTGCCGCTACCGCCGAGGCGCCGCCGACTTTATAGGCTTCCTTGATGCCGCAAACGTGCATGGCGGCTAGCAGTAACGCATTTACCTTGCCTCCGATGGCAGGCGTGCAGACTACTATCTCGCTAACGCCAGCAACCAAGGCCGGCACGGCATTCATGAGAAGCGAGCTAGGATAGGCGGCCTTGCCTCCGGGGATATATAGCCCGGCGCGGTCTAGCGGGGTGTACTTCGCACCTAGCAAAACGCCGTGCTCGTCGTGCTCCATCCATGTTTTTGGCAGGCTTTTTTCGTGGTAGCTTTTGATGCGCTCAAAGGCTAAATTTAGCGCGTTTCGCAGACAGCTATCTATGCCGTCGTAGGCCTTTTGCATCTCGTCGGTGCCGATTTTTAGGCTATTTGCGTCAGGTTTCCAGCGGTCGAATTTCTCTATCTGCTCAAAGAGCGCCTCGTCGCCTCTAGCGCGCACGTTCTCCAGTATCTGCGAAACGGCGGGCATAACCGCGCTCATATCGCCGTTTGAGCGGTTTACCAAAGTCGCGAAATAGTCCTTAAAATTTTCGTTACTAGTGAGTAAAAACTTCATCTCATCTCCTTAAATTTTCTTTCATATCTTAGTTTTTGACTGATATTTCCGAGCGCGCCGCCTTGATGGATGTATAAAATCTCGTTTTTAAACGCGCCCGGGTTTGCCGTCAGCGTTAAAAAGCCGACCGGATCGTAAATGAGCTCAAATTCTATCCCCGTTTGCTCGCATACTTCGCGCCAAATTTGATAAAGCTCTGGCTTTAGATCGCCGAAATGATATTTTTTGGGCGGCTGCAAAATACACGCCTTCGAGTTTGGCGTCAGCGCTTCGATCTCGCTTTTTAGGTAGTCTGCGTCGCCCACGCAAGGACAGGTATAGACGTCAAATTTGACGTGCTTAGCCAAAAACGCCGCCGACGTGCCGGTACCTGAGGGCAAAAATATATCCACGGTTTTGCCCTCCGCCTCAGCCCAGCGCTCTATCTGCCTAGCCTGCGAGATAAAGCCCGCCTCCGCCTGCGGCTGCCAAACGCCCTCGTTTATAAAAAGCGAATCGCCGATGAAGCAATCCTGCGCGGCGGACAAATTTAAGCTTGTTTGGTATGCGGATTTTTCAAAATTTGAGCTTTTATGGCTTATGCATTTGCTGGATTTTACGCCCGCGAGCTTTGCCAGCTCGTCAAATTTACTTGAAATTTGCCCACCTAAATCTTGTGAATTTGATTTTTCTATTTGCAAATTCGGCTCGACTTCGGCTTGCAAATTTGACATATTTTTTGCATTTAAATTTATATCCGTAAAACCGAGCCGTTCGTCAAATTTACTCAAATTTAACTCGCCGATGTTTTTTAAATTTGACCCGTTTTGGCTGCGATTGTCCGTCAAATTTGCAGTCTCATCGCCGCAAATACCGCTCTCTTTTAACCCGGCAAGCTCATAAGCTAAAGCCCTAGCCCGCGCCCGTCTATCTTTATCTATGTAGATTTTCATCCCGTTTTCAAGGGCGAATTTAAAATTTCCGATCGGATTTGCCGCCAAATTTGAGTTTAAATTTGAAACGACATAGTGAAACTCGAGGCCTTTCATCTTTGCAAAAACGCTTAGGCTATACATGGCGTTTGACTGGCTTGAGCCGTAGCTAACGACGCGTTTTATGCCGCCTAGATCAGCATGCAAGAAATACTCCAGCTTTCTAGCTTTATTGCCGTTAAATTCGCCGTCCATCAGGTCGTCGCGAAGTACGTAAAACTCGAGTCCGTTAAATTTAGTCTTTTGAATACTTTTGATTTTGCCGCTCCAAGAGATCTTGCATCTCTTTCATCGACTCTTTGTCCGAGATCGAAAATTTGATCTCGATGCGCCTTGAGGCATCGGGGTCTTCTTTGCCGTTTTTCATCACCAGATCGCTAAAACTACGCCCGCTAGCGATGAGATAGCGCTCTAGGCGCTTGTCCTTGTTCCACGAGTAGATAAAATCTAGCACCGAATACGCGCGCTTTTGCGACAGATCAAGGTTGTACATATAGCTGCCTACGGAGTTTGTATGCCCCTCGATCACGATCCTATCGATATGTTTTGCGATCTCCTCGTTATTTAAAATCGCCTCGAAATAAGTCTGTAAAATTTCTTTTAGGCGCGCTTTTGCTTCGTCTCTTAGCTCGTAAGATCCCGTGTCAAAAAGTATAGACTCGGGCAGCGACACGACGCCCGTGCTAGGATCTATGCTGACCTTATTTCCGAGCTTGGCGCGTAAATTTGATATGACGTTTGAGCGGAGTGAGCTGATGTCTTTTATCTTGTCTCTTGTTTTATTAAAATCCTCTTCCAGCGCGGCAAATTTTGATATTTCATCGCCGTATTTTGCGTTTAGCTCGTTTAGCGCCTCATCTTTTTGCGCTAAGATTTGCCCAAGCTGCACCACTCTACCCTGCAAATCGGCGATAGTTTTGTTTGCGTCGTTTAGGTTTATCTCGTAGGTTTGGGTTAGATTCGTGAGTTCGTTTTTCTCTTTTTTTACGCCTTCAAGCATCTCGTTTACGAGCCTGTTTATATCGGCAAGCTCTTTATTTTCGCTCTTTGCGCGGTCCAAATTTGAAAAAATTTCTTTTATGACGTTTTCTTTGCGCGCAAGCTCGCTTTGCGATGAAACGATTTGCTTTTCGCGCTCGCTCAAATCTTTTTGCAGTTTTGCCAAGTCGCTTTGGCTAAGGACGTATTTTACGACGACGGCGCCGATGATGAGCATAAAAACAAACATCAGGCCGGCCATCAGGTCCGCATACGATATCCAAAAGGTCTGGTCGCCGCTTTTGCCCTCGTTACGCGTTTTCATCTAGCATACTCGCCTTTTCGATGGTTTGCAAGATCTCGTTTGCCTCTTTGTCCAGTTCATCGATGTCTTGTTTTAGTCCTTCGATGAGCGCGCTATTATCGTCGTAAGCTTGGATAGCTTCGTCGTCAAAGGCCTTTTTAAACGCCTGCACTCCATCGATCAAGCTCTCTTTAAAACCATCCCTAGCTAGTTTTAGTTTGTCTAAAAGTTCGCTGCTAAATTTACAAACAGACTCGCTAAAATTTCTAACCTTATGCTCTAGTTC
>NZ_CAUQHQ010000171.1:0-4098 GCF_963517995.1 uncultured Campylobacter sp. | reverse complement strand
CATCGTGGGTAAAACCGACACCGTTTCGCTAGCGATTTATAATGCGGTTTACGACGGCGAAAACGGCCGCGCGCTCATTTTGAGCGTGATTTTGGTCGTGCTTAGCTTGGTGCTTTTCGGGTTTATAAATTTTCTCGAGCGAGCTAAAAAGAACGGCTGAAGCGATAAAGTTAAGGCAAAAACTAGGTTTTGTGCAGGCTGCTTTAAATTTGCGCCGTATTTATTTTGCAATTGGATTTAAAACCCGCAAATTTACGTAAATTTCGCGTATCTACACGAAAGCAGGCTAATTCAAACAAATAAACGCAAATTTAAGCGCGCTAAATTTAGCCTTTATTCCCGCATAAACGTTAAAGGCGCGTGCGGCTAAGTCGCCGCTAAATTTGGATAAATAAATGATTAAATTTAACTCAAGCGCCTTTGAACTAAATTTAGCCAGGCTAAAGGCGATCGGTTCTTGCACCTAAAGGGTAAATTTAAGCAAGTCGCGGCAATTCGTTTGCTGAGCCTCGTTTAAAACCGGTCATGCCGTAAATGCGAATTTAGTCGTCAAACTCTTGCGAGATGACGGGCGAGAACTCCTCCCAGCGGAGTTTGGTTTTGGCCGTAGGCATCTTGCTTTGAAACGGCTCTTTTTTCATCGAGGCTACCGCCGCGCTGTCGCCGATCGGTGCAGGAGGGGCTTCTACGCCTAGCACCGCGCGCTCAAGATCGATAAAATCGCGCAAGATAATCGCGTAAGAGGCGAAAAGGTCGGCATTTTTGTGAGCGGATAAAAATTTGATAAATTCGTCTATAAATTTATTCGTAACGTCCGTAAATAGCTTGCTGCTGATATTTGCCGCGCCCGCTACTTCGTCGCGCAAAAAGGTCGCCGTGGCCAAAAATATAAATCCGACGTAGTCCTCGCTGTCTTTGCAGGCGTCTTTGTCTCTGCGGTACGGGCTTAGCTTCAGACACTCGATCACGCGCAGCCTAGCCGCGCCGTCGTCGCGCCCGTCCTCGTAAAAGGAGGCGTTTAGCGGGATGTTGGAGTAAGAGAAGTCAAAAAGCACGTCGTTTTGCTCTCTGGCGAATTTCTCAAAGTCAAATTTGGCCAAATTTGCAAACGCGGCCTCGCTCTGTGGCGTAACCGGACTGGTCGCTAGGTAGGCTAGCTGCTCGCGCCAGCGGTCAAATTTACCGCCGTGCTCGTGAAAAAACAGCGGATAGGCCAAAAACTCGTAAAAATACGCGCGCGCCTTGGTTAAGTTATTATCCATTTAAAACCTCTTCTTTCATTTGATCCATTTGCGCTTTTATCATCACTTTGGCTTTGCAGTCCGAGCAGCAGTACAGCGTCTTTAGCTTGGCTTTGTCGCCGTTAAATCTAGGCGCCATGATCGAGGCGATCTTCTCGACGGCCTTTTTGGTCGCAAACTCTTTGCCGCACTCGATACAGGCGAAAAGCTCGTCTCTGGCTAGCTCGCTAAACGTAAAGAAACTAGGCTCCAGATCGATCTTGCCCGGGCGTAAAAATATCGTGTCTTTTTCCGCGCAGCTAAGCTCGCAGTATCCGCACGCGGTGCAGACGCTCGGGTTAAAGACGATGGAGTTTGTTTTCTTGTCCGCGACTAAGGCAGCGACGTTGCACGCTCCCACGCAGCTTAGGCACAGAGTGCAGGTGTCGCGGTTTATCTCGACGCGGCCGTATCTGATGAGCTCGGTGGTGCTAACCGAGCCTAAATTTTGCCCGCCCACTAGCCACTCTAGGCGCTTGGCGAAAATTTCGCGCTTAGGTAGGGCGTACTCAGCCATGGAGTGCTGCGAGCCTTCGATAAATTTAGCCTGAGATAGGGCGCTTTTTAGCTTGTCTTCGTTTTGCGCGACGAGGACGGCTTTTTCGTTAAATTTAAGCTCGTAAATTTGATTTAAAATATCCACCGCGTCTTTGGTGCCTTTGCCGATATTTTGCTCGTATATGACGACCTGTGCGCCGCTTTCTTGAAGTAATGTAAGCAGATGCGTCTCGCTCAAAAATCTCTCGCCGCTCACGGCAAAAGGCAGCACGTTTGCGGGTAAATTTAGGCTTAAATTTTCTAAATTTGCCTTTGCGGGCACGATTAGAGCAATCTTATCTCGGTAGAGTTTGGCTATCTCGGCGAATGAATTTCGCGGCATATCGGAGTAATCAAGCGCGCCGCTAGGGCACACGCTCACGCAGCCGCCGCAGTTTACGCAGTCGATGTGCGAGAAAACTAGGTGCTTGGTTTCGTCTTCTTTTAGGATCACTACCGTAGGGCAGGCCTCGACGCACCTGCCGCAGATCTCGTGTCTGCGTTCGTGGTATTGGCAGATCGTGGAGTCGTAGTGGACGTGGCTTTTAAATTTAAATTTCGGGCTTTGCGCCTCTAGCAGCGAGGCGATTTCCTCGTCGCTTTTACCCGCGATCTCGTAGCAGCCGCTTTGCTTTAGCATGTATTCGCGCGCGTTTTCGACGAGGAAAAAGTCGCAATCCACCTCAAACTCGCCGTCTGGGCGCAGTACTAGCACGCTTAGCTCGCCTGCGGCGCCGTAGATAAATTTGATCTCAAAATGCGTCAGCTCGATGGTTTTAAAGCCTTTTTCCTTTAGCAAATTCGCCAAATTTTCGCGTCCGCCGTTGCTAACGATCACGACGTTTTTGCCGACTTGCTTTTCGTAGTCGATGTCGCGCGCTAGGTCAAAGGCGCTAGCTCTAGCCTCATAAAGCAAAAGCGTGTTTTTGGCCTTATCTAGCACCGAGTCGGCGGTGTTTTTTAGATAAAAATTTATCTCGGGCGCTACGACGCTTGATTTTAGTTTGGGCGAATTTGAGACGAGATACTCGCCTTCGCCGTTTATCTCGATCTGCTCGTTTAGCATCAAATTCTCGTCAAAATCGTTGTAAAAACCGAATTCTTTCATGATTTTCTCCCCACGCTACGCGTTATCAAAATTGAGCGCATTTTAATACTAAAGGCATTAATAGGCTCTGAATTTTTACATTTATTTTTTTTAATAAGATTAGATTTATCCAATTTTATGCTAAAATCGCGCTCGGTAACACAAATTTACTAGGAGCGAATTTGAACGAACTACGAAAACTTCCGCAGATAGATAAATTTATAAAAAACGAGCGTTTCTCGGGGCTTGACGTTAGCTTGCTAACCAAAGTCGCTAGGTGCGAGCTAGAGAGCCTCCGCGCTCAAATTTTGGGCGGCGGGAACTGCCCGGGGCTTGACGCCATCGTCCACAACACGCTCGCAAGATACGAAAAGGCGTTAAATTTGAGCCTGCGTAGCCTGATAAACGCAACCGGCGTCATCATCCATACAAACCTCGGCCGCAGCGCGATCGATCCTGAAATTTTACGCCGAGCTCAGCCCGTGATTACGGGGTATTCAAATTTAGAATACAGCGTCGAAAAGGGCGGCCGCTCAAACCGCTACGACTACGTGGGCGGGCTGCTGGCGGAGCTTTTCGGATTTGAGGACGCCGTCATAGTAAATAACAACGCAAGTGCGGTATTTTTGGTGCTAAATACCTTTTCAAAAGGCGGCGAGGCTATCATCAGCAGAGGCGAGCTAGTCGAGATCGGCGGGAGCTTTCGCGTACCAGAAGTCATGGCAAACTCGGGCGCGATCCTGCGCGAAGTGGGCACGACGAATAAAACCAACCTGCGCGACTACGAGGACGCGATAAACGAAAACTCGAAGCTAATCTTAAAGGTGCATAGGTCAAATTTCGATATCGTTGGCTTTAGCGAGGATGTGGCGATGCCAGATCTTAGCGCACTGGCAAGAGAGCGAAATCTCATCGATTATTTTGATCTTGGCGGTGGATTTTACGGCGAGCTGCCTTACGGTCTCGAGCGCAACGAGCCGAATCTAAAAAATCTAAAAGACGCCTCGCTCGTTAGCTTTAGCGGCGATAAGCTCTTTGGCTCCGTGCAGTGCGGCATAATCCTAGGCAAACGCGAACTCATCGCAAAACTAAAGAAAAATCAGCTGCTAAGAATGCTGCGCGTGGATAAGGTTATCATCTCGCTTTTAGCCGAGAGTATCAAAGCCTACGCAAACCGTGAATTTGAGCTTATCA
>NZ_CAUQHQ010000170.1:0-4108 GCF_963517995.1 uncultured Campylobacter sp. | reverse complement strand
AAAGACTTATCGCGAAGAATAAAATCAAGCTGAAAATCACGAGCAAAACGCTTAAAATCAGTGCCCGCTCGTTCTCTCCGTCATACACGGCATTGTAGATCGCAAGACCTAGCGTATCGGTTTTACCCACGATGTTTCCGCCTAGCATCAGCGTGATACCGACCTCGCCAAGGCCGCGAGCAAGGGCTAAAACAAGCGCCGAAACAACGCTTTTAAAGACGTTTGGGATGAGGATAAAAACGGCGATCTCAAAGCGATTTTTGCCTAGACTTTGACCTGCTTCGATTAGGCTTTTAGGCAGGCTTTCAAGCGCGCTTTGAACGGGCTTTACAAACAGCGGCAACCCCGCCAAAAACGAAGCGATAACGAGGGCTGAAAAGCTAAAAACGATCTGTAAATTTAGCGCCTTACCGATCACGCCGTTTCGCCCCAAGACGTAAAGTAGTAAAAATCCCGTAGCAATCGGCGGAAAAATGAGCGGAAACATTACAGCCGCTTCCAAAACGGCCTTAAATCTACCGCGGTAAAACGCCAAAAAATAAGCCGCGCCAAGCCCCAAAAATAGAAGTAGCACGAAGGTCGTGGCAAGCGTTTTGGCGCTTAAAAGCAGCGGATGGACGAGCCAGGTAAGTTCCTGCAATTTTTTCCTTTTTTGAGTTAAATTTCGCTCTTTGCTCAAGCGAAATATAGCGAGTAAATTTAGCGTTTTGTTAAATTCGACGTCAAATTTGAGCGGTAAAAATCGTCAAATTTCGCTCCCATAAAGCAGAAATTTGACGGTAAATTTAACCGAGCTAAAAGCCCTCGATTTAAATTATTTTAGCCCAAATTTAGCGAAAATTTCCTTCGAGCGAGGAGTTTTTATCTCGTCTATAAATTTAGCGCACGCCTCGTTACCTTCGCACGCGGGAAGCTTTGCCGCAGAGATAAAAACGGGGCTATAAAGCGCCTCATCGATATAGATCATGCTGCCAAACTCGCCCTCTCTAGCCACGGCCTCGGTCGAGTTGATAAAGCCCGCGTCCACTTCGCTGTTTGCTACGTAGGCGACTACTTGCGGTACGCCGGCAACCGGCAGCATCTTAGGCGCTAGATCGGCCTCTAACCCGGAGTTTTTCAAAAACTCCGTCGTCCTCACGCCGTAGATCGCTTTTTTGGCGTCGGGCATCGCGATTTTGGCGAGATTTTTTAGCTCAGATACGTCTTTTATCTGCTTGCCTTTTGGCGTGACTAGCACGAGTGCGCCCTTGCCGATGCGCTCATAGGCCTTTATATCAAGGCCCGTTTTCTTTAAAAACGCCTCGTCGCCCACGATCGCAGCCATCTTGCCCTCTTTTGCCTGGATGGTTATCTGGCCCAAATTTGCAAACGCGCCCTCGATCTGTACGCCGTCTTTTTTGAGATTTTCTATCACTTCAGTGACTGGTTTTTTGTATCCGCCGCCAGCGCCCACGAGCAAATTTTCGCCGCCGAATGCAACCGCGGCAGCGATAGAAATAAGTAGTAATTTTTTCATAAAATTCTCCTTTGTAATAAAATTTAGTAATTTTATGAAATATATCATTATACATTGATAAATTTTACTATTTTCGGAGTTTTTTTAAAAAAGTATAAATAAAAATATTTTATATCGGCTCTAGTCCGTTTTTAGTTAGGTGGTACATCGCGCTTGCTACGTCGCTTATAAATTCCTTGTCGTGAGAGACGATTATCTGCGTGACGTCGAGGGATTTTAAGATAGCGGCTATCCTTGCTTGCATCTGCGCATCAAGCGCGGTCGTAGGCTCGTCAAGTAGTAAAATTTTAGGCTTAGCCACCAGTATCCCCGCTAGCGCGACGAGCTTTTTCTCGCCTCCTGAGAGGTTAAACACTATCTCGTCTTTTAGATGCCAAATTTCAAGCTCGCGTAAAATTTCCTCTGCTTTTGCACTTGCGCCGTCCTCGTCCTCGCCGCGGCTAAGTAGCGAAAACATCACGTCGTCGCGTACGCTAGGACAGATGAAACAATCGTTGCTTTCTTGAAAAAGATAGCCTACGTCGCGGCGAAACGGCTTATACTCATCTAGATTTGAAATTTTATGGTGAAAAAGCTCTATATAGCCCAAAGAGGGCGCTTTAAGCCCAGCCATTATCTCGAGCAAGGTGCTTTTACCGCAGCCGTTTGGGCCTATGAGAGCGATTTTATCCTTGTGCGTCGCGTTTAAATTTAGATTTTCAAAAAGCGTTCTTTCGCCTATTTTGGCGCAGACGTTTTTTAGGCTTATCGTGCAGCTCATATCAGGACTCCTAAACTAAAAATATAACAACACGCCGTTAAAGCGATTATAACGGCGTCTTTCGCGCCTATTTTGAGGCCTTTAGCTCCGTAAAGTTTGCCCTCAAAGCCCCTACAAACAAAGGTTTTTTCAAGAACGCTAGCCTTATAAAACGCCTCCAAAAAAAGCATAGCGACTAAATTTGCGTAAATTTTATAGGTAAAAAGCGAGGTTTTAGGCTCAAATCCGCGAACTTTCAGGGTCTTTTTTAGCCTTAAAAATATCGTTTTAAGATCGGCCGTAAATTTAGCGCTAAAATAAAAAATCGCCGTTAGCTTATCGCCTAAATTTAGCGACGAAACGGCAAGCGCGATACTGAAATAATCGCTCCTATAAAAAGCGAGCCGCCCAAAAAGTATGATCAAATTCGACCTTATAAATATCAGCTTTGCAAGCGCGTATTCTTCGTAAAGAACGAGGCTTAAAACGACTAAGATTATAAAAATATTTAGTTTTAAAACGGATTTTAAAATTTCAAAAAGATTTTTAAAATTTAAAATCGCCAAAAAGATCACCGGCGCGATAAAAATAGCGTCCGTACCGCTTGAAAGCGATACTCTAAAGCTAAAAAAAGTAAAGCAAACCAGCAAAACGGATAGGTTCATTTGCCTCTTTTTACCAGATAAATTCCGCCGAAAAACAGCCCGATCCCGGCAAACGCAAGGATAAATTTAAGCGCGTAAGCCTTAAAATCCTCCTCGCTCTCGTCAAATTTGACGCTTGAGACGTCGCTTGACGCGTTATTTTTGGAGCTTTTTAGCTCGTCTTTGTTTGCGGTAAATTTGATCCTTTTTTCGTGCGCTAGTCCGCCGTCGATTACGATTTCAAATTCGTCAGCCGGGATTTTAACCCTAGCAAAGCCCTTTTCGTCGGTTTGCGAGCTTGCGATACGGGCGCCGTCTTTTATGAAAGATACGGGGCAATTTTTACAAGGGGAATTACCGTAAAAATAGCTCTTTACCTCGACGAATTCGCCCTCCTGCTTTGCAAAGCCTTTTAGCGAGTGCGCGTTTAGGATGCTTGCAAAAAGCATGATCAAAAGTATTTTTAGCAAATCAAAAGATCCTTTTTAACCCTATAAATAAAAGAAAGCGCAAAAAGCGAGATGATCCCCTCAAGCGCCATAAGGGCTAAATTTGAAGTAAAAACGAGCGCGGCTACGGGGGCGAATTCTTTACCGTTTAAAACGAGCGTCAAGGATAGCAAAACCGAGGAACAAAGTATAGGCAAAAACCCGACTAGAAACCAGAAAAACGACCTGTATCGCTTGAAAGAGAGCTTTAAAAGATAGGGGCTAAGAAGCGCAGGAGAGGCGATGATCAGCAAATTTACGCCAAGGGCGCTCAGGCCGCCGTAACCGAAAAGCAAGGCCTGAAAAAACAGCGCGATGAAAATAGCCAAAACCGCGTTTGCACCCAAAAACGCCCCCGCAAGGCCGCTTAACACGAGATGTATAGACGTAACGCCGATAGGCATGTGGATAAAAGACGCCGTAAAAAACATCGCGCTGACGGCCGCTACTTTGGGTATCTCGCTCGTTTTAAGCTTGTAAATCAAGCTTGAGACCAAAACAACGCAAAGGGCCGAGCAAGGCACGATGATTTCGGGTTTTAAAACGCCTTCGCTAATGTGCATTATTTATACTCTTTGGTTTGCACCCAGATGACGGCTCCAAGCTCCACGGGATACTCTTTGCCCTCGTGTTTTATCTTTTGGTCGTCGTCTATCAGCGCGGCAAATCCCCACCAGCCCTCAAGCGGCATCGCAAAGCTAAATTCGCCCTGCTCGTTAGT
>NZ_CAUQHQ010000169.1:0-4164 GCF_963517995.1 uncultured Campylobacter sp. | reverse complement strand
AAGTATCGCGAGATGGATTTAAGGGCTTTGCTTCCCTTGCGGTCGCAACTGCAAGCAGAAGCGACGTAAAAATTTAGCGTAGACTGGACAAGATAGTCCGCCGAGCTAAATTTTTACTAGCTCCGTTAAAGACGCTCGCGAGACAAGCCGCCAAGCAAATTTATTTAACTAGATCAGCTAGCACCTTCGCCGCATGCTCCTTTGCCTTCACGCTCTTATATACTTTTACGATCTTGCCGTCTTTGCCGATCACAAAGGTCGAGCGCGCGATGCCTAGATACTCTTTGCCGTAGTTTTTCTTCACCTGCCAGACGCCGTAGAGTTTGGCGACTTCGTGCGCGGGATCGCTTAGCAATATGTGCTTTAGGCTCTGTTTTTGCGCAAAGGCGGCGTGGGATTTGACGCTATCGGGACTAATGCCCACGATCACGGTGTCTTTAGCTATAAAATCGCCGTAAAGCGCGCTAAATTCGCACGCTTCGGTCGTGCAGCCGGGTGTGTTGTCCTTTGGATAAAAGTACAGCACGACGTTTTTACCGACGAAGTCTTTTAGGCTGACGCTTACGCCGTCGCTGTTTTCTAGGCTAAAACTCGGCGCCGTATCGCCCGCTGCTAGCGTGATCTTTCGCTCCAAATCCTCTTTAGAAAATTCGCTCATTTTTTCTCCTTATTTTGTCTGATCTCTTCCAGGCTTAGGCCGCTTTTACCGATGCTATCCATACTCAGAGTCTCGATCATCACTAGCACTGCGGCGGGGTCTTTGCCTAGCACGCGCGCTAGCGTATCCGTAACCTCGGCGATGATTTGCTTTTTTTGCTCTTTTGTGGGCTCTGGGGCGGCTAATTTGATATTTACGAAAGGCATTTTTTCTCCTTGGTTAAATTTGGGCTAATTATATCAAATTTAGCCCTTTTAACCTTGGTCTGGCGGGTTAAATTTAAAACGAATCGATAAATTTAATCCGCCGCCTACGAAGTTTAGCCCGCTTAATCTCAAATTTACCCGCGGTTTTATACAATCTTTAAAATTTATAAAATACAAAGGCACGATATGAAACAAACTGCGACGATACATGAAAAAAGGCTAAAACGCGCCATAAATCAGTATAAAAGCTGGACGAAGGATAACGCTCATTACGAAAAAGCGGTTTCAAATTTCTATTTTATGAGCGGGTACACCTACGAGACGTTTCAAAAAGCGCTAAGATCAGGCAAGCCAAATGCCGGTTGGACGGCTATCATGCAGGTGTCTAACCGCGAAGTGGACTTGACTTATTACGGTTGTTTAAGACTGCTAGCGGGCGATAGCTAGGGCTGGGACTATATAGACCTCGCGCTTGAGGGCTCTTGGATGAACTTTAAGCTCTCTCATTTTGGCGACATCGAGGCGGGAACGGCTTTTATGCTTGCTTATTTTTATCTGATAGGATATAAAAAGCGCGCCGATTATTTAGGCGAGTTTTTCTACTACTTCGAGCGAGACGAAAAGGCCAAACAGCAGCTAGAGCATACCGATATTCCGCGATTTATCGTGCAGCTGTGGGCAAAGAGTAAAAATTTGCCGACCGAGCGTTTGGGGGAGTTTTTGGAATTTGAGCGAAAAGATAGCGGCTACGGCGAGCTAGCTAGGCTCTTATACGAGCCTGATTGCCCGGATATAGAGCGGGCTATAGAGCTAGCCTTGGACTTTCACATCGAGTAGTCGGCCAAAGAAAGCGGCTGGATGTGTACTAGCCTGGCTTTTTATCTTTTTCCGGTAGAGATTTTATATTTTTTAAAGCTACGCGAAGAAAGAGGCCTAACGACGCGCGTGCCTAGCGAACACATCTTGTGGCGCGAATACGAAAAGATAAAGCCGTCCCTAGGCGGCGCCGTCAAAACTCCGCAGCGAGACGAGGCTTTTATGCTAGCGTTTAACAAGGCCGTATCGCAGGGATTTTTTAAAGCGGAGGACTTGGATTTTTTATAGTCCGGCTTATAAATTTAGACGGCTAAATTTAAACCGCTAAAATAAATTCGCAAAGTAAAGGAAAATAAATGGACAAGACAAGCTTTTTGCAGGGTTTGACGGCGTTTTTACGCGAAAACTACCGCCGCGACGACGCTAAAATTTTAAAAGACCGCGTTAAATTTAAAAACGGCCGGATTTAAAATAACGGAGATTATATGAAGATTATGAAATTTAAAAATAGCTACCGACAATCTTGGATAGCGACTATGCCGGAGGAACTTAGCGCGGCAAATATGCTAAATTTGATAAAATCGCAGCGGATAGACGATGATTTTGTTTATGATTTATATATAGCCGCGCCGATTAGCAAGGTTAGAAATTTACATTTTATCCATAACAATATGCTAGGAGACGTTGCGGTAGTTAGCCCCGCGCTTCGCGAAATTTTTATAAAATACGCGCAAACGCAGCCCGTGCGCTTAAGGCTGCACTGCAAAGACGGGACGATAGAGGACTACTGCATAATAAACACCTTGCAAACATCAGACGTTATAAACGAAGAGCGCAGCCAAAAGATATATTTGAGCGATGGCGGCGAATATTTTATCGGCGATATATGCCTAAATTCGCGCATCCCCGAGGATTTCGCCTTAGGGCGAGATACGCGGCACCAAACAAAGCTGTTTTATTCAGAGCGTTTTGCTGCGTTGATAAAGGATGCACATTTAGACGAGCGCGTCGTTTTTGAGGATTTGCCCTCGGTCGCTAATTAGCTTAGGCGCTAAAATTTAAGAACGAATAGTAAAATTTAAAAGCGAATTTAGCCCGAAAAACGAGTAAATTTAACGTAAGCGCTACGCCAAGACAAAGGAAAGATATGAAAGAAAATTTAACCGATAAAACCGAGCTTTTAGAGCCCGCTAAAATCGCGGAGCTTATTTTGAGCGAAAATTTAACCGCCCTAAAGGCTCTTCTTGCCAAAGGCTGGGACTTAAACGAAAAGCTACCTACGCTAGACGGCTTGCAAACGCCTTTGCAAATCGCGTTTTATAACGATAAAAAAGACGCGCTTTATTTTCTTTTGGACGAAGGCGCAAAGATAACTAGCGAGCTTTTTATCGAAGCTTGCGAATACGGCGACGATCCGGCTTTGATTAAGCGGCTTATAAAGTGCGGCGCGGACGTAAACGCTAGCACTCATATCAGCTCGCTAAAAGCTGCCATATACGGCAAAAACGAAGAAATAGCCCTTTTGCTTATAGAAAACGGCTTTAGGCTCATTCCCGACGGCACGACGCTTAGAGAAGCGGCCATGGAAGGGCTTGGCAAACTGATAGAGCAGCTCGTCGAACGTGGTTTTGACGTGAACTACTGCGAACCGGATACCGTGTATCCGTATAACGCATCCGCGCTTCAGGCGGCCGCCTCGTATGCGGATCTTGCGTTAGTAAAGCGCCTTATAGAGCTTGGCGCAGACCTTAGCTACGAGGATAAATACGGCGAGCGCGCCTATCACTACGCGCTGCGAAACGAGCGCAAAGAAGTAGCTCTGTATATAAAATCCGTAGAGCCGTCCGCTTGGCACGACGACGAGGAGCGTCTAAAGAAGCTAAAGTCCTACAAACTGCCAAAGGGGCTTATCTCTTTGCTACGCTCAAACGACAGGCGCGTGTTGCTGCCGGGGTGCGAATATACGGGCTTTATAGAGTTTGCCTCGCTTGGCGACGTAAGGGAGGTAAAGTGGAAAAATAAAAAATTTCTAGACCTTCTTATAGATGCGGATAGATACGGAGCGGACGGGTTTTTGGTATGGCATCCCAGCAGTAAAATGCTAGCTAGCGCAGACTACGAACACGGCGTCTTTACGCCTCTTTGTAGCTTTGAGGAGTTTATGGCGGATCCGTCTGCCGCGATAAATAAAATTTTTAAATAACAAAGGAGATAAGATGAATGACGTTTTTGAACGATTAGCGCCTTTGGCCCAGACTAAAAAACAGCAAACCGCCGTTGCTAAATTTATCGAAAAGGGATTTAAATTTACCCGCCAACCTGATGCGCAGAAGTTTACTTTCCTCGTATATGATTTTTTCGTAGCGGGCAATATACCTGCCGTGCAGCTTTGTATAGATTATCTCGTAGCGCAGGGGTATCCAACCGCCGAAAACGAAAAAAAGTTTCTTAACTGGGTTTTTATGGAGCCGGTCTACTATCTGA
>NZ_CAUQHQ010000168.1:0-4167 GCF_963517995.1 uncultured Campylobacter sp. | reverse complement strand
AAGCACGTCATAGACGCTACTTTGCGGAGTGCCCTCGACGTAGCCTTTGCTTAGATGGCGTAAAATTTTCGCCTCGTTTTGGCTGCATTTTATGAGCGAGGAAATTTTAGAATTTTGCTCTCCGCCGATAAACTCTATCAAAAACCGCACTAAATTTCATCCTTTATCTGCTCTTTTAAAACGCGCTTTAGCACCTTGCCCGTCGCGTTTTTAGGTAGCTCGTCTTTAAAATAAATCGTCTTTGGAATTTTAAAATTCGCCAAGTGTTTTTTGAGGTGCGCACGGATATCTTTTTCATCCAGACTCATGTTTTCTTTAAACTGGATAAAGGCCGTAACTTCCTCGTCCGCGTGCTCGTCTTTGATGCCGATAACGGCGGCTGCTTCGACTTCGGGCAGTTTAAACAGCACCTCCTCGATCTCGCGCGGGTAGATGTTGATGCCCTTTGAGATGATGAGGTCTTTTTTGCGGTCTACGATAAAGATATAGCCCTCTTCGTCGATCTTGACGAGATCGCCTGTGCGCAGCCAGCCGTTTACGATCGTTTCGTCGGTGGCGTCTGGCATATTTAGGTAGCCTTGCATCACGCAGTCGCCTTTTACGATTAGCTCCCCGACTTCGCCTGCGGGCAGCTCGATCATCTCGTCGTTTATGCATTTTACTTCGTAGCCGGGCAGCGGCAAGCCGACGCTTGAGATTTTTTGTTTTTGTAGCGTGTTTGCCGAGACGATAGGCGAGCATTCGCTAAGTCCGTAGCCCTCTATCAGCACCGCGCGCGGAAATTTAACGCGAAAATCGGCGATAGTCTGCTCCGCCAAAGGCGCTCCGCCGCTGATAAAAATCCTAATGCAGTTAAACCAGCGAAAATACCACGGAATTTTAGCCTTGCCGATAGCCGTGTAGATCGCGGGTACGCCTAAAAATACGGTCGCGCGTTTGAGTAGGACTTGTTTTAGGACGTTTGAAAACGGAAAAATGGACTTTACTAAAATAAGCGAACACGCCGAAAATATCGGTAGCAGCACCATCGCCGTGAGAGTAAAGCTGTGAAACATCGGCAAAAACACGGCAAATCTATCCTTCGTGCGTACGTGAAAGACCTCTTGCGCGCCCTGGACGTTTGAGATGAGGTTGCGATAGCTGATCATCGCGCCCTTTGGCTTGCCCGTGGTGCCTGAGGTGTAGATGATGTGGGCTAGGTCGTCGAGCTTCGGTCGGTCGGTCAAATTTAGCTCTATACGGCAGTTTAGCGCGTGGGCGTAGGCGATATTGTTTCCGTCAAATTCGGCTCTATCGCCGATCCAGACGATCTTTTTGATCGCAGTTTTGCTCTCTAGCCCGCGTATCTCTTTGGCTAGCTCGGCCGAGGCAAAGAGAAATTTCGCCCCGCAGTCGTTTATGATGTATTCAAATTCTTCGTATTTTAAAAAGGTATTTATCGGCACGGCCACGGCGCCTAGCAGCGTGACGGCAAAGTAGCTAGCGATAAACTCCGGCGAGTTATTTACGATCATCGCGACGCGGTCGCCTTTTTTCACGCCCATGCCTTGTAAAAATGCGGCCAGCGCAAAGGCGTCCGCGCGTAGCTGCTTGTAGCTTATTTTGTCCGTTTCGGTGTAGATCGCGATACCGCCGCCGTTTTTATCTACCGCGACGTTTAGCATATCCTCGAAATTTTCGTAAGGGTAGTTCATGGCCGCGCCTTAAAATTTATATTTCACGTTCAAATTTATCGCCTGAGCGTTGCCGCGCTCAAATTTGCCGTTTGGATAAAGCCCCGACGCGTTTGAGTAGTAGTGTACGTCGCGCGCCTTTCTGTCTTGGTAGAAGTAGCTAGCTCCCAGCTCCAAAGCGTCCGTAAATTTGTAGTTAAAGCCCGCTGCATAGATGACGGCCTTGGTATCTGGCAGGTCAAAGCCCGTGGTGTCGGCTCTGGACGCAGCCTCGTCAAACGTAACCGCGCCCATCAGACGAAGCTTATCCGTCGCGTCGTGCGCTACGCCGATGCGGTAGGCGTTGCTGTCCTTCCAGTCGCGCTTTTTAGACGCGTCAAATGCCGCAAAAAACGGGTTGCGGTAGTGAGCGGCCGAGGCGCCCGGGTAGTTGAAGTCAAGCTCTTTCCATGCCGACCAATAAGTTCTTTCAAAATCAAATAGCAGCGTGGTGTTTGCGATTTTGTACGATAGGGCTAAATTTAAGCTCGCAGGTAGCGGTACGGATAGCTTTGCGCTGCCGCTATACGAGCCGCTCGGAAATGCCCCCCTCGGGTGCGCCGGCGCGCTGACGTCGGTGTCGCCTTTTAGATTCATATTTACTTTCGAGCGGTAGGTGGCCGCTAGGCTCAAATTTGAGGTCGGTTTATACGTGATTGCCGCGTTATAGCCGAAATTTACGCGGTCGCCTTTGATGTCTTGCGAGGCGGGTAGGGCGCCAGGCACCTCCTGCACGGCCTCTCCTCTAGCGTAAACGGCGCGGAGGCCAAAGCCTAACGCGATGTTATCGGTTAGCGCGTAGGCGACGCTAGGATTTACCTCGATCACTTTTAGATCAAATTTTTTAGATGTGGCTTTAGGTAGATTTTCGTCCCATCTCATCGACATTCCCGCAGGCACGACGACCGAGAGGCCAAAGCGCCAATCGCCAAAATGCGGCGTCACGAAGTGAAACGTAGGTACGAGCGCGGTCGCTCTTTTGGATGTTAGTTTGTCGCCGTTAAAGTGCCTATACTTCGTCTTTGACATGCGCAGGTAGGTTAGCGAGCCTTCAAAGTAGTGTCCGCCGTCCAAAAATATCATATTCGCCGGGTTATTATAGGCTGCGTCGGGACTGAAGCTCGTTGCGACGTTTGAGTTTAAAAGCGCGATGCTATCGCCGCTTTGCTCGGGGATTTTAAAGCCCGCCGCATTTAGACAGCAGCAAGCTGCTAGGCAAACGCCGATATATTTTCTCATTTATTCTCCTTTAAAGTTTCTTAAAATTTTTATCTCGTCCGCCCAGATACTCTCGTCGATCGTCTCTAAAACTAGCGGGATATCGTCCGTGCGGGGGTCGTTTATGATGTTTTCAAACGTTTTTAAGCCCAAAAAGCCCTTGCCTAGGCTCTCGTGGCGGTCCTTTTTGCTGGCTAGGTCAAATTTCGTATCGTTTAGATGCATACCGCACAGCATATCGCGCCCGACTATCTCGTCAAATTCGCTCATCACGCGCCCGTAGTCTTCTCTGATGTCGTATCCAGCGGCAAACGTATGGCAGGTGTCGAGACAGACGCCGATCCTGCTTTTATCGATGCAGTTTTTGACGATAAAGGCAAGGTGTTCAAATTTAAAGCCCAAATTTGAGCCCTGACCCGCGGTGTTTTCGATGACTAGCTTTACGTTTTGGCTATTTTCGAGTAGGAAATTTACGGAATTTGCGATATTTTGGAGGCAAATTTCGGGCGAAATTTCGTTTAGATACGAGCCCGGATGAAAATTTATCATCACTAGGCCTAGCGCCTCTACGCGGTAAATTTCGTCCAAAAAGGCGTTAATGGACTTTTGACGCTGCTCGGCGCTCGGATGGCCTAAATTTATAAGGTAGCCGTTGTGCGGCAAAACGTGCCTGGGCTTGATGCCGGCTGCTTTTAAATTTTGTTTAAATTTGGAGATATTTTCCTGGGAAAGCGGCTTGGCTTCCCATTGACGCTGGTTTTTGACGAACATCGCAAAGGCGTTCGCGCCGATATTTGCCGCATTTAGCGGAGCGTTTTCTACGCCGCCCGCGATGCTGACGTGCGCGCCGATAAATTTCATTGAAGCTCTTTTATGATGATTTTTATGCGGTTTTTAGCGTCGAAAAAGCTGATATTTTTACCGCAAACTTCGTATTTTATTGAATATTTACTTATATCTTGTATAAAACCGCACGAATTTGTCATTACATTTATGCCGTCATACAGCGGCTTGCGCTCCAAAATTTCCGCGAAAAAGTCGTCGTATCTCTCCTCTAAAAAGAACTTTTTGTTAAATTCTTTTTTCTCAAAACACGCGCCGTTCATACAAATTTTGTCGTTTATTTTGAGATTTACCGTATTTACGCCCGAGCTATAAATTTGCAAATTTAGCTGATTTGCGCTTTTGTGCAGGAAGCCTACGTCATTGATTTTTAGCGGCGGAGTGAGGATGGTGA
>NZ_CAUQHQ010000167.1:0-4198 GCF_963517995.1 uncultured Campylobacter sp. | reverse complement strand
GGTATCTCAAACAGAATTTCATCTGCGATGCAACGAGTTTCTTTGCCTATCTTCTCATAAGGGGAATTATCTTCACCTATAAAAATAGTAGATTGGAGGAATTTATCAGCTTTTATCTTTTTGTCTTTGATTAGTCTTTGCTTTTCTTGTCTTATCTTTTGAAGCAGTATTTCTACGCTTTCATCTTCTAAGTTTTGTTCTACAAGCTTACCTTTGATAGCATAGTCAAGTATGGATTTTTTAAGTTTTAACGGAAAGTTTAAATTTAACTCGTCTAACCTTTCTTTATCTTCTTTATATTTTTCAACAAGCGGCAATATCTCTTCAAGCTTGTCTACTATACGTTTTTGCTCTGGTAGTGGCGGGATGGGGAGGAGGATAGATAATAAATCATCTCGTGATATTCCAGGTATCATGCTTTTTGCAACTGATTTTATTTTTGGCATAAATACTTCTAAAAATAATTTTATGTAGTATAAATTTATACCATAAGGTGTTTTAATTGCCATAATTTGTCTTGCAATATGTGCTTGATTGTGTTTTAAAAAAGCCATTTTGCCAACAGTACCTTTGCAGGTTAGCAATAAATCTCCACTATAAGCTATTGATGTTGGAGACATAGTCCATCTACTACACTCAACATTTTCATTTTCTATATTGCTTGCACCCGTTATGTATGGTATTCCTTTGTTTATGTTTGAATATCTATCAGGAGTTAAATCTTGTCCAGAAATCAGCACAATAGCTTTTCCAAGTCTCACCCAGCTCCAACTTTGCGGTATCTCAAACGGAATTTCATCTTCGATGCAGCGAGTTTCTTTACCTATCTTCTCATAATGTAAATTATCCAGGCTTGACAATTTTGGATCAAACCTTGTTTTTAATTGTATTAAAAGATTTAAACTCTTTTATCCATTAAAACAATATGCCTATAATTATGCTATAATAATGCTAATTTAAAGGAGAACCGATGCCTCAGATAGTACCTATAAGAGATTTAAGAAATACGAATGAAATTTCCCAACTTTGTCACGCCAAAGATGAGCCGATATTCGTTACCAAAAACGGATATGGCGATCTAGTGGTAATGAGTATGAAAACTTATGAGTCTTTAACCAAGATATCAGATATTGATAACGCCATATTGTCGTCTGAAGTCAAGATTAAAGATGGGGGATCTCTGCTAGATGCCAAAGATGCCCTAAAATCGCTTCGTGGAAAATATTTTGAGTAGTTATGGGGTTAAAATTTCGCCTCAGGCTTACGAAGAGCTAGATAGTATATATAAATATATAGCTACAAATTTATCTAATCCTACCGCCGCGATAAATTTAGTAAACGAGATAGAGACCGCTATACTAAGCTTAGATGAGATGCCTTATAGGGGAGCTACTAGAAAAGTGGGTATATATGCAAATGCTGGCTATAGGCAACTTTTCGTAGAAAACTATACTGTAGTCTATAGGATAGATGAAGACAAGAAGCTCGTGATTATAGTTACGGTTAGATATACGCCTAGCGTTTTGTAATAAAGAAGCATCTGTAAGACAAAAAACTCATATAAACTGATTAATTTTATAAAATAAACCAACCGCATATAAGCTTTTAACTCATATCCGTTAAAAGCTTCCTATTAAAAAACTTAGACATTTTATCGGCGAGAAATCATTTACGAGCGATAAAGTTTCGTCTAAGTTTTTATATTTTTCTTTTGCTCGGTCAAAGAAAAATATCGGCCGTCTGCCAAGACCTTACAGCAAACTCATTTGAGTTTGCTAAGTAAGTATTAACATATTGCCTATGTAGGGATTGTTTGTTCTTAATATTTTGATGAATGGTGTCAAGTTCTAAGACTGCATGATGGAATTTGAAGCGATTGTTTTTTATTAAGCTAAAGTAAATTTTGGTTTATAGGGAAATTGACTTTTATTTTTTTATCTGGTATTTTAGCACAAATTTTCAAAATTAAGATGTTGCTAGTTTTCTTATAGCATAAATAAAGATTAAAGTAGGTATTGTTTTTGAGCAAGAAATAAAAATCAAAAGCAATAGTGCTTTTGTATGCGGTTAGGATTATTTAATAAAACAGGTATCGCTACAATGTAGCCGTATTTGTTTTTGTAGTAGTGTTAAAACCTTCGATTTGGTTGTGTTTTAAATATGCCCATGTTATAAGAGCCCTATTTTTCTAAATCCTAACTATCGTATCCGCAAGAATCCCGTCTTGAGAACCGACAAAGCTTAATATTTTTCTCTTCTGTATCGGTTTGAGTATTTATTAGATAATCAATCTCGCTCAAACTATCGCCACTCTTTTGCCGCAAGCTTTTATGTAGTTAAAGAATGTTTTATATTTGATATTATACGCTCCGCTTTCTATCCTAGCTACGGCTGATTGGGTTATGCCCATCCTTTTAGCTACTTCGCTTTGAGTTAGCCCCGCCTCGTTTCTAGCGTCTATTAAAGCTTCTATGGCTTTATATTCGTCCTCCAGCGCATCGTATTGCGCTTTAAATTCCGGATTTTTTAGCTCTTCTTTTAAAACTTCTCTAAAATTAACGGTTCCCATCTCTAAACTCCTTTAATCTTTGTTCTGCCAAATTTAGTATACTTTTAGGCGTTTTTTGCGTTTTTTTAACAAAAGTTAGCAGGATTATTATCCTTTTACCGATTTCATAACAATATATGCTTCTAGCTATTCCTTCATTTGGCTTTATACGCATCTCAAACAGTCAGTCTTTTAGGCTTTTGATATACGGTTCTCCTAAGCTATTGCCTCTAGTCTCTAAAAGCTCGAACATTTTATAGCCTCTTTGTCTAAGTCCTACAGGTAATCCTAAGAACTCATCTTTTATATACTTTAAGACACAGAAGTATTGGAGCGCATCTTCGTAGTCCGTATCGTTTTGGATGCAGTAGTTTAATGCGTCTTCTCTTATATAATCGGTTTCAAAAAATAATCGTAAAAAACTCTTTTTGTTTATGTAAATTTAAAATTTGGATAGCCGCTAGATTTTTGCTTATTTTATCATATGTAGTCGGCGTTTCATAATCGACCAAGATGTCTATTAAAGCATTGACGTTATAAGACATATTTTTAGCTCTTGCTTCTTCTAGCTCTTTGATTCGATATAGGCACTTAGTTTAATGCCGCCACATACACTATTAAATGCTTATAGCTTTTTTATTGGTTATGTTTTCTTCTTTTACCTTTATATCGTTGCCAAGGCTCTTTAAAAACTCCTTAACCTTAACGAGTACACCTGATTTTTTCATGGGTAGTTCTAGTTTGGCTAGTATATTAATCCTTTTATATTTTTAATAATTATAATATATTTGCACCTTCCCATCTTGTATATTTTATAAGCCCAGGACAAGTTAAAAACTTTCACGGGAGTTTTTCTCCAAGAGAGTACAAGCACAAGAACTGTGATTTTGTCGATGTTATTATAAATAACAATCGCAACGAAGTTAAGAAATAAGTATATAATCCGTTTGCGAATTTCGAAAAAAGAAATTTAGATAAATTCTCAAGTATTTTGCAAAAGATATTAAAGCTACTAAAATAGCAAATTTAATCGGAATTTCTAGAATTTCCATTAATAAGATTCTAAAAAATATTAGAATTTTAATATCTAAAGAGCGTGAAAAGATAAGCAAATTTAGCGGCAAAATTTCCAGATCGCAAGCTCGCCTAGAAGAGCTTTGCCTTGAAACAGATGAAAGCTTTAAATAAATAAGAGGTAAAAGAGATATAGGGGCAGCAAACAAAACTCCGGTACTTAACTTCGCTATGCTCGTTACTTTTAAGAACATAGCTCTCATCGTAACTTACTACTTTTTTGCGTGAGCCTAAGTCAAAGAGGGTCTAATCAACCCTGCTACTACACAAAGCTTCTCTTAGGTAAATCTTTTTTTGGCAAGTCAAGCACTAAACGCCAAAAATTCCAACTTTTCTCGTCAAACCAGCCGCACTGCGCATTATTTAAGGCGCGTAGCATATCCTCTTTTATTTTCCAAAGCAGAGCAAATTCGTCTATGTCTGCATAGCACATAGCTTGGGCTACGATTCTTTCAGGCGTCTCCATAACGTCATAGGGTAGCTCCCACCAGATGTATCTCTTTGCAAAATACCTTAAAATTTCATCTCTATTTGCCAACTATAGCTCACCCATAAGCTTTAAATTTATCTCTTTTA
>NZ_CAUQHQ010000166.1:0-4309 GCF_963517995.1 uncultured Campylobacter sp. | reverse complement strand
CCAAGACCCGCATCTTGAAAATATAAAATTTAAAACGTGCGGCGCGACAGCGCTAAATTTAATCTGCACGCAGTGCAGCAACATCTCACGTGCAGTGGGGATGGTTGGGGGTTTTTGCGTCTCTGCGCTACTAGCAGCTGCAAGCAGACAGTAAGTAGTTCTGCTTGCGGTTACGAGCCGCAGGCAAAGTAAAGCCGCTTCCGCCTCCCAAAAAAGAATTTGAAAATCTAGTGTTTGATGATAAATTTAGCATTTTCAAGATGCAGGTCTCGGTGCGTAAAATTTAAAACCGTCAAATTTGAAGTCAAATTTGCCCGAATCAAATTTAATCAAAAATTTAAGCCAAAAGGAGCAAAAATGCTTGGCAAAACGTTAAAAACAGTTGGAATAGTCGGCGCTTTGGCGCTATTTTTAGGTATATTTTTAAATCTACAAGGAGAACAGATGAATCATAAAACAAAAGAGCCTGCGGTTGCGAACAAAACGATCGTGCTAGCGGGCGGGTGCTTTTGGGGTACGGAGGCCTATCTCAAGCAGCTTCCTGGCGTGGTGAGCACCTATACGGCCTACGCAAACTCAAAGGTGCCAAACCCTAGCTACGAGCAGGTCTGCACGGGTGACACGAACGCCGCCGAAGCCGTCTGGGTCGAATACGACGAATATGTGATCGACCTGCCGCATTTGCTCAAATTTTATTTTAATACCATCGATCCCACCAGCCTAAATAAGCAAGGCGGCGACCGCGGCACGCAGTACCGTACGGGCATCTACTACACCGATACGGCGGACGAGCCGGCGATCAGAGCCTTTATCGCCGAGCAGCAAAAAAACTACAAAGCGCCCATCGTAACGGAGGTCGCGCCGCTAGAAAATATCTACAAAGCCGAGGAGTATCACCAAGACTATCTGGACAAAAATCCGCACGGCTACTGCCACGTGACCTTTGAAAGCCTGCCTAAAAATGGCGAAATTTTGAGCGACAAAAAGCGCGATATGAAGCAAAATTTGCAAAACTACAAAAACAAAGACGACGCGGCGCTAAAAAATGAACTAAGCGCCATCTCATACGACGTCGTGAGGCACGCCGCGACCGAGCGCCCGCACAGCAGCGAGCTAAACGCCGAGGAGCGCATCGGCATCTACGTCGATATCACCAACGGTCAGCCGCTTTTTAGCTCGTACGATAAATTTGACGCGGGCTGCGGTTGGCCGAGCTTTACTAGGCCGATCGACGCGAGCCTAATCGCCGAAAAGTCTGATCTATCGCACGGCATGGTGCGCACCGAGGTCAAGACCGCGATGTCGGACTCGCACTTGGGCCATGTATTTGACGACGGTCCGCAGGACAAAGGAGGGCTAAGATACTGCATAAACGGCGCTGCGCTGAGATTTGTGCCAAAGGAGGAGATGGAGAAGGAGGGGTATGGGTATTTGATACCGTATCTCGACGCGCAGTATTCTAAAAAATAGCGGCTTGTTTTTTAAAAACGGCTTGTCTCGCGAGCGCTTTTCCGAGATTTTGCAAAATTTTCGCTCCGCAGGCTATATGCCTAGCGCACGCTCAATTTTGCTTCAAAACTCGAAAAATCATCTCGCGATACTTCGCCTTAACTTTTACTATTCAAATTTGAAGTCAAATTTGCAAATTTGACTTCAAATTTTACTTACCGAGACCCGCATCGCAAAAACGTTAGATTTTGTTTTTTTATGCCTTATTGCGAGTAAAACCTTTCTCGTCCTCAAAGAAAAAAGAATTTACTAGATTAAATTCAGCTAAAATTTATTCTTTATGCTCTTTTAGCGCCTTTATCCCTTCGCACTCTTTTAGTTCCGTAAAATCGACATGCAGTTTTTCGTGGATTTTAAAAATTTGCACTCCGACGTCGGTAAAATCGCGGTAATAATCCTTAAATCTTGGATCATTTTTTGACATTTCGATAAAATTTTTGACGAGCTCGCCAGCTTCTTTTACCATATTTACTATCAGTTCATCGCTTTTTTGTAGTAAATTATTTATGCTTTCACCCATTAGCATTCTCTCCTCGTGCTGCTACATTCGCATCTATTTGCTTTTATATTTGGCTGTTTTTTCGCAGTAGTAAATGATATAGATAAATGCTATCATAGAAATATTTATCTCATTCTTAAGAAACGATACACAGCGGTAAAATTGAAAAATATGTCGGCATTTTCGTAGCGCAAGCCTTATAAATAGTCGCTAAAAAGATAAGCGGTAAAATTTAAATCCAAGCAGCAAAACCTAGTTAAATTCGCCACTTGGATTTGCTTTTAAATTTAGCGAGCATTAAAATTACCCGCTGAATCAAAGCCAAAATCAAAATTTAAACCGTCGCCCCTTCGTTCATCGCGGCGTATTCTTCAAAGGTTCCCTTAAAATCGACGACCTCGCCGTTGCCTTTTAGGTGGATGATACGGTTAGCAAAGGCGTCGATGAGCTCTCTGTCGTGGCTCACGCAGATGACGTTGCCGCCGAATTTATACAGCGCCTCGCCTAGAGCGATGATGGCTTCGAGATCTAGGTGGTTGTTTGGCTCGTCTAGCACGAGCAGGTTGCCGCGCTCTAGCATCAGGCGGCTTAGCATTAGACGGTGTTTCTCGCCGCCGCTTAGGCTGCCGACCGATTTTTCCTGCTCGGCGCCGCTAAATAGCATCCTACCCAGGCACTTGCGGATCTCGTCTAGGTCCTTGTTGTTTTCGTCTTGCAGCCACTCGTAGAGCTTTAGCTCGCCGGTGATTTTGTTTGTCGTATCCTGCGCGAAGTAGCTAGGCTCTATCGTCGCGCCCACGTGCACGTCGCCGCTATCCGGAGCAACCTCGCCGATGATGATTTTAGCCAGCGTGCTTTTGCCTACGCCGTTTGCGCCGATGATGGCGACTTTGTCGTTCTTTTCGAGCTTGAAGTTAAAATTTTCAAACAAAACCTTGTCGTATGTTTTGCTGATGCCGCGTACCTCTAGGATCTCGTTGCCGATGTCGCGCTTTGTGCGGAAAAGTATGCTAGGATCGCGCCTGCTCGATACCTTGATCTCCTCGATATCGAGTTTGTTTAGCTGCTTTTGGCGGCTCGTGGCTTGGCGGGCTTTGCTCGCGTTTGCCGAGAATCGCGCGATAAATTTCTCTAGCTCCTCTTTTTCTTTTAGCTTTTTGTCGCGTTCCATCTCGTGCTGTTTGGCAACCAGCGTCGAGGCGATGTACCAGTCGTCGTAGTTACCGGCAAATTGCCTGATTTTCTTAAAATCCACGTCTAGGATGTGCGTGCAAACCGCATTTAAAAAGTGGCGGTCGTGGCTGATTAGCACCATCGTGCCTTCGTGGCGATTTAGCTCGTTTTCTAGCCACTTTATGCTCTCGATATCAAGGTTGTTGGTCGGCTCGTCAAGGAAAAGGATGTCGGGCTTTGGAAATAGCACTTGAGCGAGCAGGACTTTAAATTTATCCGAGTTTTCGACCTCGCTCATAGGCTTTTCAAAGTCGCTAAAGCCAAGCGAGCTTAGGATTTTCTCGATCCTGACCTCGTACTCGTAGCTAGGATCCTCCTCGGCGCTTATCATCTCAAGCTGCGCTAGGCGGTCGTTTACGGCGTCGGTAAACTCTTCGCTCATATAGAGGCGCTCTTTTTCTTTTACTGCGTCGTAGAGGCGTTTGTTGCCGTATAACACGGCGTCCTTGACGCTAAAATTTTCAAACGCGAACTGATCTTGCCCTAGCACGCCTACTTTTAGCCCGTTTTCGATGACGATCTCGCCGCTGTTTGCTTCGATCTCGCCCGAGAGGATTTTTAAAAACGTCGATTTTCCCGCGCCGTTTGCGCCGATGAGTCCGTAGCGGTTGCCGCGAGTGAGTTTTAGATTTACGTCCTCAAATAGCAGCTGCGCGTTAAATCTCATCAATAAATTTTTGACTTCAAGCATATTTACCCTTAAATTTTACTTTTAGAATCCTAGATTGTGCCAAAAAATCGTTTAAAATCAGTATAAACTTCGGCAAAAAGGCGTTTTTTCGTTTTTCTAAAAGCGTAATTGCTTAAATTTGCTCTTGCTATGCGATTTTTTGCTAAAATTTTGGCATGAACGGCAGGATCTGGCATGCGGCGCGATGAAAATTTAGCGTTTGTGCGGCTAAATTTGGGCGTTTTTGGATAAAAAATCCGCCGGAGATAAATCTAAAGGACAAAAAGTGAAAACGATTTTTCGCTTTTGCGTGATATTTTTAGTAGTCTATGTCGCGGTTTTGGCGTTGCTTTATTTTTTTCAAGAGAGGCTGATATTTTTCCCGAGCAAGCTAGAGC
>NZ_CAUQHQ010000165.1:0-4375 GCF_963517995.1 uncultured Campylobacter sp. | reverse complement strand
TAAAAGGAAACGCTATGGTAAATCTCAAAGACGGCGAGCTAAAATACGAGCTTGGCGACATAAACGCGACTAGCCTAAGGGGCTTTATGGACGAGCTGGGCGCAAAAACGGGACTGGATAAAGAGATAAAAAGCTGGATCTACGGCTACGTCACGGCGGATAATTATCTCGTAAAATCGCTTCGGGGCAGGTTTGATCTAAACAAGCAAGAGCCCTATCTAAACGAGCTTAGCGCGCAAGGTTTTTCTAAAAACGTAAAGGTTAAATTTCACGAAAAACTACCCGCCGCCACCGCCGAAGCAGTCGATGTCGAGCTAAAAAAAGGCTCGCTGTTTTTCACGCTAAAAAACCCGAAATGGCAGGGCAAAAATCTAAACGCAAGCACCATTGAAATCTATAAAATTTTCGAGGAAAAAGGCGCGGGACTCACGCTAAATTTGCAAACCTCGGCCCTCTACGACAAAAGCGTAAACTCCATACTAAAAGCCTACGGCATCGAGGTTCCAGTCGAGCAGCTAAGCGGCAAAACGGACGGCAAACTCGCGCTTGATATCAAATTTGACCCGCTAGAGGTGACGACTAATGGTAAATTTAAGGTCTCAGGCGGCCAGACTCTGATCGCAGGAGCTAAATTTAACGTAGGTACCGCAGACGTCGAGCTTTTAAACGACAAACTAAAAATAAACGCAAAAAACACGGGGATGGACTTTTTTAGCGCGGACGCGGCGGTAAACCTTGATCTGGGCAAGCTCGCAGGCGACATAAACGGCACGCTAAAGGGGCTAAATTTAGCATTCGGCAAGAGCGAAATTTTAAAACTAAACGCGATGCCGTTTGCCGCTAGGCTTGATTTTAGCGGCAAGGATACGAAGCTAGATATCGCTTCGCCAGCCGCGCTGAGTTTGAAATTCGGCGCGCAAAACGAGATAAATTTGCCTGACGCAAAGAGCCTACTGCCCTACTCGCCGCTGCTAAAAAGCCTAAAAATATCAGAAGGCGGCGTAAATATAAAAACCAAAGATTTTGAAAATCTTAGCATAGAGGCTAACGACGTTAAATTTGAAACGCCGCTACTTAAAAAAGACGGCTCGCCCTACAATGCCGATAGCTTTGCGATTGGCGTAAACGCAAAGGGCGCAACGGGCAAGAGCAAAAGCGGCGGGCTAAATTTCAAAATCGCCGGAGGCAAGACGGAGCTTTTTATAAACGAGCTAGACCTTGTGCTTAGCGGCGGAGAAAATTTAAGCGAAAAAGACGGCGACATCGAGTTTGAAGCCAAGGGCTCAAATCTTATTTTAAACGATTTTAACGCGACTCTAAATCTGCTAGCATATAGCGGCCAAAGCGCGGGCGGGGCAGTGAGATTTGACGCTAAGCCCGCCCACGGCAACCTCTCTCTCATAAAGTCAAATAAAAAATTCGAAATATCCGCAAACGACATCAGAGGCGAGTTTATAAACTCGATTTTTAACATCAAAAGCTTTGAAGGCGGCAGCTTTAAACTGCGAGTTTTAGGCAAAAGCACCGATGATTTTAAAGGCGAAGCAAGGCTAATCGGCGCCACATTAAAAGACTACACGTTTTACAATCAGCTTCTTACGTTTTTAAACTCCGTGCCGTCCTTGCTCGTGTTTAAGACGCCCGACTTCGGCGCCGACGGCTATCCGGTAAAATTCGGCAAAATTTTGTTTGAGAAAAAGGCAGATACATTAAAGTTTCTAGCAATCGAGCTAGAAAGCTCGAGTGCCGATATCGGCGGTCACGGCACGATAAATCTCGCAACTAAAGAGATCGACGTGGATCTAGAACTAAAGCTGCTAAAAGACGCTAGCTCCATTATAGACAAAATCCCGCTCGTAAATCAAATCGTGCTCGGCAAAGATCGCACGCTCTCAACCGTCATCAAGGTGCGAGGAACCCTGCAAAAACCGCAGTACTCGACGCAAATCCTGCAAGATACCCTACTCTCGCCGTTTAAGATAATCAGAAACGTACTTGAAGCGCCGTTTTTGATATTTGAGTAAGTTTTCGGACCTGCTCTTACATTTGTCCTTGCGGCGAAGGCGGCTTAAATTTGCTTTTAAATCTCGCTAAAACGCTAGAAGTTAAATTTGATCCGTTTTGGCGCAAGCCGGCGGACGTAAAATTGACGAAGTTTTATTTCGGCGTGCCATCAAAATAAACACGCACTGCCTTAATTTACGAGGCCTAGGCGTAAAACTTACGACATCTTTTACTCAATAAATTCGCGCCTTTAACGCTAAATTTAGGCGCGCATCGAATGTTTGGGTAATTTATCGGTTCTACTATCTGTTTTTGAAGAGTATCACATAAAATAATGAAATATAAAAGGCTTATCCCATCCAAAGTATATCGTGCGAGATAAGCCTGTAAATTAATTACTAATAAGTTCCCATCATTCCGTTACGATATTCATAGTCTATTATATGCGTATCCGGCATAGCATCAAAATTAGGCGGATATTTTTCCCTTAAAAGGTCTAATACCCTGTTACATAGCGCGTTTCTTAGGCTAGAACTCACTCCGTCATATCGTAGAGTTACGGCATATCTCGGAACTATCCTTCCCGCGACTACGCTATAGTAGTTCCCACGCCCAATTATAAAGCATGCATAACCGTCCCCTAGGTTTACATAATTGTTTACGCTAGAATAGTTAGCACTCTGACTATCGGGGTCATAAATACTATCTGAAAAAAACGTTTCATAGGTATCATACTCTACTCTAAGGCCGTTTTTGTTTGTCGTAAAGTTACGTGTTCCTTCAAAACCAAAATGAGCATTACCATGCGCGGCAAAGTACTGCTGTGCCTCGTCAAGAACATTTACTATATTTTTAAACTCTCTCATAGCCTCTGCTTCCTGCCTGCCTACATTTAACCTAGGTACGGCTATAGCCGCTAGAGTACCTATTATAATGATGACAAATATCAGCTCTATCATAGTAAAAGCTTTTTTTGTTGCGGGCGAGCTTGTATTTTTCGTATTTTTTCGGGCTTCTTGGAGATTTAGCCCTGTTACTAAGTATTTATTTACCTTTGTTTTCACTTTTCTCCTTTGTTTTAATTTTTCGCGATTATACCAAAAACGGCGTTTAAAATGTCTTTATTTTCTTTGCAGGCGCGCGTTTTATCGCTTTGGCGCCGTTTTAAGCAATCCTTTTTATAGTTGCAAATTTAAGCTATAATCGCGCCAAAGACAAATTTAATGAGTAAAAACACTAAAGCTTGCCCGCAAAAAAAGCAGCTAAATTTAAACGCTTTTAGATAAGGTAAATAAAGGAATACTAAATGATTCATCACTTTGGGGATATGCTAGAAGGCAGAGACGATTACTGGGCGATGGTGCCGGGCGGCGAGCGTTTTAGGTATATGCTAAGCGGCGCGCAAGCTAACAAAAATCTAAAGATCGCTACCGTGGGCGCCGATACGCCTCTTTGGGAGCGGATTTTTGAGTGCGAAGGGCTAGAGGAGCTTACGCTACACTTGCCTAGCAAGGAACAAATCGCCGCGCTGCCTAAGCTAAAACGTCTAGAGCGCCTACGCATAACCAAAATCCAAGTAAAAGATATCGACTTTCTAGCCAGGTTGCCGCTTTTGCGCGAGCTGGTTTTAGAGTACGTCTCCGGCTTTTGCGATCTTTCGCCGTTAATGGAGCTAAAGAGGCTAAAATCGGCGCATTTTGAAAATTTACGAAGAGTTAGCGATTTTTCGGGGCTTAGCGGTATAGCTTTGCTGCGATATCTAGGCATAAACGGTACTCTTGATTGGGATCAGCCGATTAAGGACTTCGAGTTTTTAAGAGATTTAGGCGCGCTTGAAGCGCTAAGGCTCATTTGGGTGAAGTGCAAAGCGCCTTATCCGGTGCTCTTACCGCTTGCCACGCTTAAAAATTTAAAGAAAATAAACATCTACCCCCAAGCCTTCGCGCTAGAAGAATACGCATTAATGCAGCTCGTCTGCGAGGGCGTAGAGGGCGCGAAGATGCCGTTTACGACGGAGTTTAAGGATACGGGATACGTAAAATTTTTAGGACGAGGCTCGGGACATACCAAAATAGGAGCTAAAAACGAGGCGCAAAAGCGCGCGGAGCTTGAGCAAAAATTTGAGGCGTGCAAGCAAAAGGCGCGGGAGGTTTTGGGTATTGGCCGCTAGTTTGCGAGTTAAATAAAGCCAAATTTGATACTCCACGCCGCTTGGCTGCTCCTTGCGCTCGCGGGCTTTTGGCAAATTTAATCAAATTTGCGCTCTTTGCTATTTTTGATATGACAAAACAGCGCGCACGGGATGCCGACATAAAATCACAGCGTCAATCAAAATTTTCGCCTCTAAAATAGACTAGGCCCGATATTGATT
>NZ_CAUQHQ010000164.1:0-4400 GCF_963517995.1 uncultured Campylobacter sp. | reverse complement strand
GCGTAAATTTAATACCCGACTAGCAAAACATAAGCTAACTTTGGCTATAATCCCTAAATTTTTTAAAAGTAGGAACTATGAGCTTTTTAGATTTTTTTTCCAAAACAAGAAAGCAACAATCCGCTCCTAGCGAGGCTCCGGCGCACTGGGTCAAATGCGACAGCTGTCACTCGCTAATGTATTACAAAGAGGTTGAGGCAAATTTTAATGTCTGTCCAAAGTGCGGTTTTCACATGAGATTAGCCGCCGACAAGAGGATAGCGATGATCTGCGACGAAGGTAGTTTCGTCGAGCTTGACACCAAGCTAAAGCCCGTCGATCCGATCAAATTCGTCGATAAAAAATCCTATAAAAAACGTATAAGCGAAAACGAGGAAAAGACCGGCAGAAGCTCGGCAGTGATCTGCGGCGAGGCCAAGATCGACGGTATGAACGTGCAGCTGGCGGTTTTTGATTTTAGCTTTATGGGCGGGTCTTTAGGCTCGGTCGAGGGCGAAAAGATCGTGCGCGCCGTAAAAAGGTCGCTCGATAAAAAGCAGCCTCTCATCATCGTCTCGGCTTCGGGCGGAGCAAGGATGCAGGAGAGTACGTTTTCGCTGATGCAGATGTCAAAAACTTCCGCCGCGCTAAAGCTGCTTGACGAGGCTAAGGTGCCCTATATATCGGTCCTAACCGATCCTACGATGGGCGGCGTGAGCGCGTCTTTCGCGTGGCTGGGCGACGTCATCATCGCAGAACCGGGCGCCCTCATCGGCTTTGCCGGACAGCGCGTTATCAAACAAACCATCGGAGCCGATCTGCCCGAGGGTTTTCAAAGATCGGAGTTTTTGCTAGAGCACGGTCTAATAGACGCTATAGTCGAGCGTAAAGAGCATAAGCAGTTTTTAAGCGATATGATAAGGCTACTCTCAAACAACCCAGCCTACGCCGCTAAGCAGCCTAGCGCTCAAAATTTGGACGACGAGGAATAAATTTGGAAATTTCCGTGTTTTGCATCCAAAAGTCAAAATGTGAAAATTTTGAAAACGAGATCAAAGAGTACGCGAAGATGTCGTCGAAATTCGCCAAAATTTCAGACGTCGTTATCTTTAACGACAAGATCGCCAAAGCCCAAAGCAAGGGGCGAGACGAAGCGTTAAAAGCTTACGACGAGGTTTATGAGCCAAATTTAAACGGCTTTTGCGTCGCGCTTGACGAAGCGGGTCGCGAATTTAACAGCGAGGAGTTTGCCAAACTCATCTCTAACAAGGCTCAAATTTCGTTTTTTATCGGCGGAGCTTACGGACTTAGTCAAAATTTTAAACAAAAAACAGATGCAGTCGTCAGCCTAAGCCGCATGACGATGGCGCACAAGATAGCAAAGCTTATGCTTCACGAGCAGATTTTCAGAGCTCTTTGCATAAACGCTAACCACCCATATCACAAATAAAGGAACAAAATGCGCAAAAGCGACTTGGAGCAGTTTAAGGCACTTTTACTGGAGCGAAAAGCACAGATAACTAAAAATATTTTAGACTCGTCAAACGAGATGGCAGGACTACGCCAAAGCGGTGTCAGCGACGAGTTTGATATCGCCTCCGTAAACGCCGATCAGCTCATCGAGCAATCAATCAGCGCTCAACAAAGACAAGAACTAACCGAGATCGACGTCTCGCTGCGAAAGATCGCCGATAAAACCTACGGCATCTGCGAGATGTGCGAGGAGGAGATCGGGCTGGCGCGTCTGCGCGTCAAACCGCACGCAAAATACTGCATCACCTGCCGTGAGATAGTGGAAAAAACCGCAAAATAGGGGTACGCCATGCAAATCAAACGTTTTATAGCTTGCGCCGTGCTTTACCTGGTCGTAGTCGGCGCGATCGTTTATTTTTTTGAGAACGGCTCTTACGAACTTCATCTTAAATTTGCCCTCTTTGGCAGCGGCACCGAGTATGCGCTAAATTTACCCATCGCCGTCTGGATGATACTGCCGCCTGCGATTTTGATGCTATTTTGCGTGCTTCACATGGCCTATCACGGGTTTAAATTTTACGCCTTTAAACGCAAAATTTCGCACGATGAGAAATTTTACAGAGAGCTAGGCAAAGAAATTTTACTAGGCCTTGATACGAACAAAGACTTTAAAACGAACTTTTATAAAATCCCGTCCCAAATAGCTAGAGTCCTCTCGCCATGGGATAGGTATAAAGACGCGAGCATCGAGGGCGAGGAGCTACAAAACGCCCTAGATACAATGCGTGCGGTCAAAAACGGCGAAGTCGCCGACCTAAAGAAATTTAAGCTCCCTAAGGACAATCCGCTCTTTATCAAAAACGAGCTAAACAAAATAGCGAATTTGGACGGATACTATCTAGAAACGCTTAAAAAACCTATGGGCGATCAAGGCGAAATAGTCCGCGAAGCAAGGAAAAAGCTAATAAATTTAGGCTCGCTCGCCGATATCAAAAAATTTGCCCCCGATCTGGACGAAAAAGAGATCATGACTCTTGTCGCCCGCTTTGCCAAAGACGAGATAAATTTGAGCAACGACGAGATTTTGGAGCTGTTAAATTCGGATAAAATTTCAAAAGACAGCTTTGGCATCAGCGCCGCGACGCTAAAAAGCAAAATCGCTCCGGACGCTATCATCGGCATCTTTGAGCGGCTCAAAAACGAACGCCAAGAGGCGCAGGAAGCGTATGTCTATCTGCTGTTTGAGTTTGAGATGCTCGAGCGCGCGCAGGAGGTTTTAGCAGGCCTTGAAGCAGGCGAATATCAAAATTTCCGCACCCTGCTCTACCTCAGACAAAGCGGCAAAAACGTCCCGACAGATCTATTTTTCAAGCACGCGCATTGCTGATAGATTTTTCAAAAAAACCGCTTTTTCTAGCTCCGCTCGCGGGCTTTTCGGATCTGCCACTTAGAAGCGTGGTCAAGCAGTTTGGTTGCGACGTGACGGTGAGCGAGATGATTAGCGCAAACGCCCTGGTTTACGAAGGAACCAAAACGCTTGAGATGCTCAAAAAGTCGCCGCTTGAAACGCCCTATATCGTGCAGATAGCGGGTAGCGACGCAGACATCGTCAAAAAAGCGGTGGAAATTTTAAACGGTATCGAAGGCATCGACGGTATCGATCTAAACTGCGGTTGCCCAGTGCCAAAGGTCGTCAAACAGTCCGCAGGCTCTGCTCTGCTAAAAGATATCTCAAATCTAAAACGCATCGTAGAAACCATCAAAAAAACCTCAAACAAGCAAATGACTAGCGTCAAACTGCGCCTGGGCTTTGACGAGAAAATACCCGAAATTTTAGCCCTCGCCGCGCAGGATGCCGGAGCAGACTACATCGCATTTCACGGACGCACAAGAGCGGGCGGCTACACGGCAGCGGTAGATTACGCCGCGATCTGCCGAGCCAAAGAAGCTGTAACCATCCCCGTCATCGCAAACGGCGACATCTCGCCCGAAAATGCGGCCGACGTGCTAAATTTAACCAACGCCGACGCGCTAATGATAGGACGCGCCTGCATCGGCAAGCCGTGGGTTTTCCACGAGATAAAGACGGGCAGCAGTATCGACGCGGCGACGAAAAAGGCGATCATCTTGGCGCATTTTGACGCGATGATCGAGCACTACGGCGAGCACGGAGCGGCGATATTTCGCAAGCACCTACACCGCTACTCCAAAGGCATAGACGGCGCAAGCGCCTTTCGCGACGAGATAAATCACATCGCCGAGCCAGACATCCTGCGCCAAAAAATCCAAACCTTTTTCTAACCATGCAAGGCTACATCCTGCACACGCAAAAAGTGCGTGACGAGGACCTACTCGTCTACATCCTCACGCCCTCGCTGCTAGTCAAATCCTACCGCTTCTACGGCGCACGCCACTCAAACGTCCTGCAAGGCTACAAGATCGACTTCGAGCTCGAAGGCGGCGAAAACTTCCTCCCGCACCTGCGCAGCGTCCTGCACCTAGGCTACCGCTGGCTACTCTCGCGCGAGCGGCTACTCGCGTGGCAGCAGTTTATGCGCCTACTCTACGCGCACCTGCGAGACGTCGTGCAGATAGACGAGGTGTATTTTCGCGAGCTTGAGCTTTGCGCCTCGCGCTTTGACAGGGGCGCTCCCAAACGCCTACTCATCGAGAGCTACGTGCGCATTTTAGAGGCCGAGGGCAGGCTACACGACGAGCTTTTTTGCTTTATCTGCGACGAGCCCGTGGAGGATAGAGTTGCGCTAGCCAGGAGCTTCTTGCCCGCTCACGAGCACTGCGCCGCACAAAAGGGTTTTGCGATAGAAAAGATAAAAATGCTCTTTAGCGAGCGCTCTACGCTGCTGCTTGACGATGACGAGATAGACGCGCTCTACTCGGTTTTGCTTCAGGGACTTTGAGTCGCTTGCGAAATTTGTACGAGTTAAATT
>NZ_CAUQHQ010000163.1:0-4503 GCF_963517995.1 uncultured Campylobacter sp. | reverse complement strand
CTTTGATATAAATAAAATTTTTGCCGTGCTGGGCGGATTTTTAAGGAGCGGCACCGAGCTCGTTTCAAAGAGCTTTTTCGTCTTTTTGCTCGTTACTTTTATGCTTTTTGAAGTGCAGGTATTTTCTCAAAAAGTCGAGTATTTTGCTAGTAAAAATCCGCAAACGAACCAGATCGTAGATACGTTTATATCAAATCTCAAGCGCTATCTCGCGATCAAGTCCGCGGCATCGTTTGCGACGGGCGTTTTTATATTTATCGGGTTAAATTTTATCGGAGTGCCCTACGCGCCGCTTTGGGGGATTTTAGCTTTCGTGCTAAATTTTATCCCGACGATCGGCTCTATTATCGCAGCCGCTCCGGCGCTTCTGGTGGCGCTTTTACTAAACGACGCAGCCTCTTGCGCTTGGACTGCGGTGCTATATCTAGCCGTAAATATCGTCATCGGCAACTTTATCGAGCCGAAATTTCTTAGCAAAGGCCTTGGTATCAGCACGCTTGTGGTGCTTTTGAGCCTACTTTTTTGGGGATTTTTGTTCGGCATCGGCGGTATGTTTTTAGCAGTACCGCTTACCATGAGTCTAAAGATCGCGCTTGACGCAAACCCGAGCACGAAATTTATCGCCGTTTTACTCAGCGATAAACTCGAGCGGTAAAATTAAATTTAAAGGTAAATTTTGAAAAGCATTATCTTTGTAGCGGCGATGCTAGCCGAAATAAAACGACTAATAAGCCAAATGTTTAGGTACACTCACGAAAGCGGCTTAGAGGGCTTTAGTCCAAATTTAATAGATGAAAAATTTAAACTAAGCTTGGTTAAATGACCGGCCAAAACTAAAAATAAATTTAAAACAAAGAGAAAATATGGATCACGGACTAAGAGATACTATCGTAGAGCGAACGCAGAGCCTAGAACCCGAGCTCAAAAAACAAGCCCGAAAACTAAATCAAAAGATAATCGATGTCAGCTTTTACCACAACGCTAAAAATTTAGCCAAAATCGGCGAGGTTATGAGCGATGAGCTAGGAGAGTTTTTGCTAGGCTGCGCGCTAGACTACGATAAGACGCGCGAGGGCAAATTTGACGCGAGCGATAACGATTTAGAAACATTGCGCGGAGTTTGGAGCGCGCTTAGCTTCTCGCGTAAGCCCGAAATTTTAGACTATCTTAGCTCTCAGGCGCGCCGCAGCATAGCGCATCGCTCGTTTGCGCACAGGTATATTTTCGAGATTTTACGCCTGCAAGAAAAGGCCGGCCGCGTTCACCCGCTGCTTGGCGAGCTTTACGAGTATTATGACGCGCTGCGAGAAAAGCTGCCCGTTTACGAGCTTTTGCGCCGCATAGGCGCGACGCCTGCCGATCCTTATGATTTTGAGTTTATACTAAACGCCGTAAATTTGGGCTACTGGTTTAGCAACGAGTATCTAGGGGAAGAGGAGAAAAAGCGTAAATTTCACTTGCAGATCCGCATTTTTGCGCCGTTTATAAACGACAAGACCTTTGATATACAAATCAGCAACGACAACGTTCCCAGGGCGCGTATCGACTTTGACGACGATGGCGTGAGCTTTTTACAGCAAGTAGCGCCGGATGCCTTGCCCTGCCCCGACCTTTTAGACTTAAAGCCTTTTATCGCGAGCGTAAAGTCGCATTTTGGGATAGATTTTGATCTCTCAAACAAAGATAAAACCGCCCTAACCGCCGGCAAAGGGCTAAGCAGAGCTAAAATTTTAGCCTGGCTAAATGAGGTTTTTAGCTAAATTTGCGCCCTAAAATTAGCCCGGTTTGCGCGCAAATTTGACGCACGGTAGCGGACGGCTTTATGGTAAATTTACGTCGAATTTTAAATCCGCCGTTTACTTTTGCGTTAAATTTAAAGCGATTTTGCGTAGCTTAGGGCGACGGTTTGTGTTAAATTTAGCGGATAAATTACGACTTATTTGCATTTTAGGGCGTTTTGCTTCGCGGCTAAGGGCTAGTTTTATCTTTTTGCGCAGTTTGCCGCCGTATCTCGCGCACAGCGAAAGCGGTATCCACGGAGCTTGACCGAGCCTTACCGCACTGCGGATAAATTTGCGATATTTTTACGCTTGCGAGGTCTTAGTTGATTGCGCGCGGAGCGTACTTGCAGCGCTTTACGCCTGCTAGGCGGGCTATTTTGCGCATTTTTATTTGCGAGATTTTGCCGCGAGATGCTTTTATCGGGGCAAATGCAGCTGCCTGCTTTTGCTGTTTTACTTTACCGCGCCGTTTATTTTCGTTTTAGTCGCGGTCTGATTGCTATTTTGCCGCGCGGCTTAGGCTTTTGCGCTTGTATGTAGCTGTACTCCCCGTAAATTCGGCTCCGTCTATCCGCGAACCTTTTTTACGCGCCGTATCGTTTGCGCCTTTTTAGCCGTCCGTCCTCAGGCTTAGCCAGACTGCGCCCTACCCGCGCTTTTGCGATCTAAAATTTAACTCCGTCCAGCCGCACTCCGCGCCGCTTCTTTTTGCGTAAATTTGCCCGCCGCAAATGCCGTGCAAACGGCTCTTGATCGCGGTTTCAAGCGGAGTTTTATAAAATTTCGCTAAAATCGCGTTTAAAATCTACTTAAAAGGCAAATTTTGAAAGGAATTATACTTACCGCCGCTATCCTTGCGGTCGGGCTTTATGCGTATTCTTGGCACTTTTTGATCACGGTTTTGGTGATTAGCTTTCTTATATTTTTCCACGAGCTTGGCCACTTTCTCGCCGCTCGTATGTTAAAAGTCGGCGTGTTAAAATTTAGCGTGGGCTTTGGGCAAAGCGTCTACTCAAAAACTATCGGTGGCACCGAGTACGCCGTGGGCGCGATACCGCTTGGCGGCTACGTGAGCCTAAAAGGGCAAGAGGACTCCAAGCCCGGCCTAAAAAACGAAGACGCCGACAGCTACACGAGGCTTAGCCCTCTTGGACGCATTTTCATCCTTTTCGCAGGGCCGTTTTTTAACTTCGCTTTGGCGTTTTTTATCTTTATCGCGCTTGGACATATCGGCGTTGAAAGGCTAGCGCCGACTGTGGGCAAAGTGCTGGAAAACTCCGCCGCGGCAAGCGCCGGACTGCAAAAAGGCGATAAAATTTTAAACATAAACGGCATCAAAATCAGCGAATGGGACGAAATAAGCAAAAACGTAAATTTAACCTCCACGGCAATCACGCTCGAGCGCGCAGGCGAAATAAAAACGATAAATTTGACGCCTAAAATCGGGCAGAGCGTAACGATATTTGGCGAAAAGATAGAAAAACCGCTCATCGGCATTTCGCCCTCAGGCGAGGCCGTCACGATACGAAATACCGGCTTTAGCTCGCTAAAATTCGCGCTCGTCGAGACCGCAAACGCTTCAAAGCTCATATTTACGGGGCTTGAAAAGCTCATCGTAGGCGTCGTGCCGCTAAAAGAGATGGGTGGCATCATCCAGATCACCGACGTCACCTCAAAGGCCGCAGGCATCGGCGTCTCGACCCTACTCATCATCGCCGCACTCATCTCCGTAAATTTAGGCGTACTAAACCTGCTGCCTATCCCGGCGCTTGACGGCGGACACATATTTTTCAACCTTTACGAGCTCGTTTTCCGCCGCGAGATGAACGAAAAAGTCTATATCGGCCTCACCTACTGCGGCTGGGCGTTTTTGCTATGCCTGATGGCGTTTGCGACATTTAACGACGTGATGCGCCTAAGCGGAGCGGGACAATGAAGCTCGCGCAAATTTTAGAACGCATCCAAAACGCTCGCACGAGCGAGGCCGTGAAGCTAATCGCCGTGAGCAAAAATGTAACGACTAAAGAAGTTTTGGAGCTTTTTAGGCAAGGGCAAACGAGCTTTGGCGAAAACCGCGTGCAAGAGCTCAAAAACAAGAGTGAAATTTTATCAAATTTGCCGATCGAGTGGCACTTCATCGGGCGGCTCCAAAGTAACAAAATAAATCATCTCCTAGCGCTCAAACCCGCTCTTTGGCAAAGCTGCGAGAGCGTAGAAGCCGCGCTTGCGGTGGATAAGAGGCTTAACTATGAGCTACCTTGCCTGCTACAGATAAACTCCGCGCGCGAAGACACGAAGCAAGGTATCTCGCCCGAGGCCGCGCAGGATGCGTTTTTACAAATCGTGCAGGAGTGCAAATTTTTAAAACCCGTCGGCGTGATGAGTATCGGCGCGCACGTTGATGACGAGCGAGTCGTGCAAAGGAGCTTTGAGACGACGCGTAAAATTTATGAAAATCTGCAATCAAAGGGTGCGCAAATTTGCTCAATGGGTATGAGCGGCGACTTTGAGCTAGCGATAAAATGCGGCTCAAATATGATTCGTTTGGGGTCGATTTTATACGCGTAAATCGGCCGAATCCTTTGTAAATTTAGAAAAATCTACCTAAAAAGGAATCAAAATGGGCTACGACGTGAGTTATCATCCGATCAACGAAAGCGAGATAAAGCAGTGGTATTTTGACGCGTTAAAAAGCGCGAGAGAAGGCGACTGTTCGGTCGCG
>NZ_CAUQHQ010000162.1:0-4506 GCF_963517995.1 uncultured Campylobacter sp. | reverse complement strand
CCTCAAAGGGGCTTGAGTTTGACCTCGTTTTCGTAGTCGATCTCGCGCAAAATCGTTTCCCGAACTTAAAACTAATGAGCATGGGCGGCTCGCTCGAGGAGGAGCGGCGGCTCTTTTACGTCGCGGTCACTCGCGCGCGCGACGAGCTGATTTTAAGCTACGCCAAATACGACAAAATTAAAAAGATAAACTACCAGCCTAGCCAGTTTTTGATCGAGGCTGGGATGGCTAGCGAGGGGATTTAGAGCCGTTTTTGCTGCGGGCTTTTGCTTAAATTTAAGTCCAAAAAGCCCTAAAATACGAGTATTTTGATAAATTTAATAAATTTAGTAGTATAATTTTTAATCTTAAATCAAGGAAAATAAATGAAAATAAATTTTATAGATTTGCAAGGACAATACCGAAAATACAAAAACGAAATCGACGAGCAAATCGCGCAGACGCTAGATTCTAGCGCGTATATCGGCGGCCAAAAGGTCGCGCTATTAGAGGAAAATTTAGCTCGCTTTAGCGGCGCAAAGCATGCCATAGCCTGCAGCAACGGCTCTAGCGCGATATTTGTATCGCTTCTAGCTCTTGGTATCGGGCACGGCGACGAGGTCATCACGTCTCCTTTTACCTTTTTTGCGACCGCCGAGATGATAGCTTTAACGGGAGCTAAGCCCGTGTTCGTCGATATAGATGAAAAAACCTACAACATCGACCCAAACCTAATCCAAGCCGCAATCACGCCAAAAACCAAAGCTATAATGCCGGTTTCGCTTTTCGGTCAAATAGCCGATATGAAACGCATCAACCAAATCGCCGCAAAACACGGCCTAACCGTCATCGAGGACGCGGCGCAAAGCTTTGGCGCAAAGCAAGAGGGCGCAAGGTCGTGCAGCCTCTCAAGGCTAGCCACGACTTCATTTTTCCCCGCTAAACCGCTTGGCTGCTACGGCGACGGCGGAGCGATATTTACGAGCGACGACGAGCTAGCGCAAAAGATAAAAATTTTACTAAATCACGGCTCAAAAGAGCGTTATTTTCATAGCGCTATCGGCATAAACGGCAGGCTAGACGCCATCCAAGCGGGCGTTTTAAACGTGAAGCTAAAATACTTTGAAGGCGAAATTACGCGCCGCCAAGAGATCGCCGCACGCTACGGCCAAAACCTAAAAAACGTCGTAACGCCCTTTGTAGAGCGCGGAAATACGAGCGTCTGGGCTCAGTACTGCATCCGCGTAAAAGATAGAGCTAGGATGCTAGAAATCTGCGCGCAAAAAGGCGTGCCGACTGGAGTTTATTACCCGCTACCGTTACATTTGCAAGAGGTCTTTAAAGATCTTGGCTACAAAAAAGGCGATTTTGCCGTTAGCGAGCGCGTGAGCGAGGACATCATGGCGCTGCCGATGTCGGCGTTTTTGAGCGAGCAAGAGCAAGATTATGTGATAGAGGTTATAAATAATGCTTAAATTTGCCGTTATCGGCCTTGGCGTAATGGGTAAAAATCACGCCCGTGCCCTGCAAAACGTAGCGGACGCAAAACTAGTCGCCACGTGCGATCCATTTGCTAGCGGGGATTTTTGCTGCAAGCATTACGGCGACTTGGATAAGATGCTAGAGAGCGAGGATTTGGATGCCGCCGTCATCGCGACGCCCACTTTTGCGCACAAAGACGCCGCGATAAAATGCGCGCAAAAAGGCGTAAATTTACTCATAGAAAAGCCCTTAGCCTCTAGCGTCCCTCAGGCGCGCGAGATAGCGGAGGCAGCTAAAAAGCTGGGTATAAAAGCGGCAGTCGGACACGTAGAGAGATTTAACCCCGCGGTCTGCGCGCTAAAAAATGAACTAGTCCAAAGGCGAATTTACGAGATTCATACGACTAGGATTTCGCCGTTTCCGACTCGTATCGGCGACGTGGGCGTGCTAGCCGACCTTGCCGTACACGATATAGATTTGATTAGATTTATTAGCGGAGAGGAGATTTTGAGCTCGCATATCTTAAAATCCCGCCGCATCCACGCTAGCTGCGAGGATAGCGCAAATTTAAGCTTCGAGCTTAGCGGCGGCGCTACGGCTTGCGCTAGAGTTTCGTGGCTATCGCCGTTTAAAAAGCGAACCATCGAAGTCGTCTGCGAGGGCGGCGTTTTTGAGGCGGATTTGATCTCGCAGGAGCTTAAATTTTATACGAATTTAGACGCAAACTCTTTTTCGCAAAAAAGTTGCTTTGTGAAAAAAAGCGAAGCGCTAAGCGGCGAGCTAAATGCCTTTACCAGCCTACTAAAAGGCCAAAACAGCGATATCGCGACTCTTGAAGACGGCATCAGAACGCTTGAGGTTATCTCGTAGCTTTACGTATCAAAACCTAAATTTAGCGGCGAATTTGAATGATTTAAATTTAGCTAAATTCGGCACGAACTTTCCGCCGCAAACGCTAAATTTAGGCTTATCTTAAAACTTGGCTTAGTTTAGACCCGCCGGTCAAACTAGAGCGCTACGTTTTTACCGTATTTTTGGTTGCCGTTTGCCTAAAGTAAAGGCGCTGTAATTTTCTCCCGATTCTTACCCCAAATATCGCTAAGCCAAAACCCAATCGCAAACTAGGCAAGCTAACTAAAACGCAGGCTTGCCAAATTCCGCTAATATCCGGCTTGGTTCCTCTTCATCAAAGCTAATGGCTACGGCGCTCTTATCATACTTCCCCGCAACGTGATAAAGCTAAAAAACGGCTGCTACTTTTTTTCAAGTAGCAGCGAGTAGCCTACTAAATTTGACCTAAACGCACCATATCGTTGCATCAAAAATATTCGCCAGGCCATTTTGGACTATTTATGCGCTCTTAAAATATTGCAATGATTGCGGCAATTTTAATTTTTTATGGATAACGCGCAAAATTTAGACGAAATAGTACGGTTTTTAAGGCACTTTTGCTCTATAACGGTTTAGCTTCGCCGTCTTTACGCAAGCCTTTTGTAAAAATATTTAAAATTCATTAGAATTAGCTTTTATATTTGCTCATTTATAAGCGAGATTTGCCAGTATCAAGCCGCCTGTTCTAAAGCCCTTCTAGGCCCGCGTCGTATCTTTAGGGTAAATGCGACGATATCAAGGACGAATTTTACAAAGCTAAATTTTAAATTTATGAGTTTAGATGCCTCTCTTACGGCGAATAATTTAAGATTTTCTAAATTTGCTTTGAGATTTACCGTGGATTATACGTATATTTATTGCGCCGTATTTTGCTTTTACTCAAGCTTAGTAAAAGGATGGTTTTTAAATTTAGCAACGAAATTTTATTTATCAAGTACCGCTTTTACATACAGATTTTGCGCCGTAGATATCGCAAACTAACAGGCAATACGGCATGCCGCCGCCAAAATAAGTTATAAATTTTCATTTACCGCTAAGATCGGTTTTGTACGCCCACAATCTTTGCGCCGCCTCCGTCATAAATGCAAACGCCAAAAACTGCTCCCAGATTTTAACGAAAATGAGTAAGCCTAAATTTATTTTTTACCAAGTAGATCTTTTAAGCTTTCCTGCACGTCTTTGCCCCGTAGCATCGCCGCAACCTCGTTTACTATCGGCGTATAGATGCCCTTGCTAGCGGCGATTTTCTCTATCGCGTATGATGTGTCCACGCCCTCTGCGACCTCGCCTAGATCGTTTAGGATTTTATTTAGGCTCTCGTTTTTAGCAAGTCCCAAGCCCACGCGGTAGTTGCGCGAAAGCACCGATGAAGCCGTGAGAAAGAGATCGCCCGCACCGCTAAGACCCAAAAACGTCTGCTGCTGCGCGCCGAAATACTCGCCAAACCTCGCCATCTCGACGAGTCCTCGCGAGATGAGGCTGGCGCGAGCGCTGTTGCCAAGCCCGAGCCCGTCGCAGATACCGCCCGCGATAGCGATGACGTTTTTATAGGCACCTGCGATCTCGGCGCCGATAACGTCGCTACTAGCGTAGGCTTTGATATTTCGCGGAAAAAGCCCTGAAATCTCGCGCGCAAGGGCTTCGTTTTTAGAATTTACCACTAGCGCGCACGGAAGGTCGTTTTGTATCTCCTTAGCAAAGCTCGGCCCCGATAAAAAGGCCAAATTTGCCGCATCTACGTGCTGCTCGTAAATCTCGTCTAAAAAACGAAGGCTCGAGGTTTCGATGCCCTTTGAGGCGACTAAAATTTTCTGCCCGAAGTTTTTAAAATGCTCTTTTAGCCAGCCGCTAACGGACTGTGAAGGTATGGCGACGACGAGCAGATCGCGCTTTAGCGCCTCCTCTAGGTCCACGAAATGCGCGCCTTCAAGCTGTCTGCGAGAGCTGATGACGCAGTCGTTTTTTTGCGAAAGCGCATGAAAAAGCGCGCTGCCCCCCATCCCCCCACCGAAGGTGGCTATTTTGATTTTTTGTCTTTTTTTTTGTTTGAATTTTTTCTCTTGTTTTTATTTTTGTTTTGCTTTTTATTTATGTTTTTATTATTTCTTTTCTGATTATTTTTTTCTTTATTTTTAATTATTTTAGGATTTTTAG
>NZ_CAUQHQ010000161.1:0-4511 GCF_963517995.1 uncultured Campylobacter sp. | reverse complement strand
ACCTTAAGGAGCTTTTAAAATTTAAACCGCTTAGCGAATTTGAGGCCAAAGAGCTAGAAATTTTTACAAAACTAGCCGCGATCTTAGATAGCGAGGATATGGTTAAATTTCTGCTAAAAAACGGCGTTTGCAAGCAAGAAAATTTACAAACCTCGTGCGAAAATCTCAAAAAGTACGCAACTCGCTATGACGCAAAAGATAGCCTAAAGCTAATAAACGGCGACACAGGGCCATAAGCCCGAAATAGACGAATTTTACAAGACATCGCATTAAAAGCCTTTACGGCTCGCGCGCTAAACTAAACTCAAATTTGTTTTTTAACTAAAATTTAGCGAGTTTTACTTTAAGCGCCGCAAATCAGCCAAGCTAATACCGACAAAAGCATAAAATTTAAAGCTGCATTTAACAAACTAAAACGCCCTATTTTTCATATTTTTATCAAAATTTAAAAAAATTTGGGTATAATCCGTTTTTTCTACAAAAAAGGAACCCCCAATGAGTACTGCAAAAAAAGAAGCATTGACGCAGGTCGAAGAGCTTTTTAAGGAAAACGCAAAAGGCTATGTCACGTATGAAAAACTGGTTAAATTTTTAGACAAAGCTCCTACGGCTATGGTCGCTAAAAAAATAGAGGCTCTAGCCAAAGCAAACAAATTAAAGCTCATAACCTCCGCCGAAATCGCAAAAATGCGAAATATCGAGGACGCAAAAAAACGCCGCGAAGAGTTAGCGAAGTTAGCCGACGATAATCTCGAAGAAGAATTCGACCTCGCAAACGAAAACGACTTGCTCGAGTGGTCGCGCTCGGATAGTCCCGTGCGTATGTATCTACGCGAGATGGGTCAAATCGCGCTACTAACTAAAGAAGAAGAAGTCGAAATCAGTAAAAAAATCGAACTCGGCGAAGATATAATCATCGACGCGTTTTGCTCGGTGCCGTATCTTATCGACTTTATCTTAGACTACAAAGAACCGCTAATCAACCGAGAACGCCGCGTAAAAGAGCTTTTTAGAAGTTTTGACGACGAGGGCGAAGGTAGCGACGGCGAAAGCGAAGACATCGACGAAGAGGAAGAAGACGAAGATATAGAGAACGACGGCGAAGACGGCGAAGAGAAGGAAACAAAGCCTAAAAAGCATAGCAAAAAAGACGATAAGCGAGCCGAAAAAGTAATCGAAAGCTTTAAGGCTCTAGAAAAAGCAAAAAAAGAGTGGCTAAAAACGGCGAATAAACAAAATGATGCCGAGATAGAGGATGAATTTTTAGCCAAGCTTACGCTCGCGTTTAAAAAGAAAATTTTAAAAGATAAACTAATGGATCTAGGTCCGACGAGCAAGCTCATAACCGAGATAGTAAAATCAATGGAAACGGCGCTAAAAAGCGACGATGAATTTGATAGAGAACTAAAAAGGCTCGAGTACAAGCTGCCGATGTTTAGCGACGAACTAAAGAAAAATCACAAATCGATCCTGAAAGATATCATCAAGCTAAGCAAAGACGACATCATCGCGAGGGTTCCCGAGGCTACGATGGTCTCAACCTATGTGGAGATAAAAAAACTATTTGCGACAAAAGAGGCTAGCAAGAGCGGATTTAACCTTGATCCGGTACTTTTAAAAGAAATTTTAGAGCAGATAAAACGCGGTAAAAAGATCTCTGACGAGGCAAAAGCTAGGATGGCAAAGTCAAATTTACGCCTAGTCGTAAGCATAGCCAAGCGCTATACGAACCGCGGGTTGCCGTTTTTAGATCTCATTCAAGAGGGCAACATCGGCCTAATGAAAGCGGTTGATAAATTTGAATATAAAAAAGGCTATAAATTTTCAACCTATGCGACATGGTGGATACGTCAGGCCATCAGCCGCGCCATCGCCGATCAGGCTCGTACGATACGTATCCCTATTCATATGATAGAAACGATAAATCGTATCAACAAAATCAACCGCAAATATCTCCAAGAAGAGGGCAAGGAACCAGATATAAGCGTCATAGCAAAAGAGGTCGGACTAAGCGCAGACAAGATAAAACAAGTCATAAAAATCACCAAAGAGCCTATCAGCCTAGAAGCTCCGATCGGCAACGAAGACGACGGTAAATTCGGGGATTTTGTCGAGGACAGAAACTCGCTAAGCCCGATGGATCATATACTAAAAAACGACCTAAAAGAGCAAATAGACGAGGTGTTAGATCAGCTAAACGAGCGCGAAAAAGCCGTCATCAGGATGAGATTTGGCTTACTCGACGACGAGAGCGATCGCACTCTAGAAGAGATCGGCAAAGAGCTAAACGTAACCAGAGAGCGCGTCCGCCAGATCGAAAGCTCTGCTATCAAAAAACTAAAACACCCAAAAGTCGGTAGAAAACTCAAAAACTACATCGAGGGCTAAATTTAGCTCTCGATATGCTCCGGATTTGTTTACTCTGTTTTACAATGTTATTTAAAATTGTACATAAGTTTAATAGTAGGTAAATTTATCGCCGTATTTGACCAAAAAAATTATGCTTTTAGCCGTTTTGCACTATTTTTAAATCTACGAACAGATAAAATTTAGTAGAAGCGTTTTGTCTGCAAGCAAAAATTAAACAAACTCGCCGTCACATAAATGCAATCCGTCTAAAATCAAGCTGCTAAAATATCAATAAGTACTTAGTTATGATACCTTAAATCTACATACAAAAATCGCGATAAAAATCGTAAGAATCGGCTAATTCTAGTACTAAATCGCTATAAGCAAAGCAATAAATTTACGCCGTTTTCGGACTTTTATAGCCTTTAAAACAAACCCGCACTACCTGCAATATCGGCAAAATTTGCGGATAAGCTACCAAAGCAACTCGTAAAACATTTTTGATAGAAGCTTGATAAAATCGTATCTACTTAAGGTAAAAAAGGGTCAAATAAATTTAAATTTTAAAAAATGATAAAATTCCGCCCGAAATTTAGGCGGAAAATAAAGCTATTTCGAGCAGCAAGAATCGCAGCAATCAGCCGGATCAGGCCCGTGCGTGATGCGATTTCGCAAATCTCGCCTTATAATCTCGATAGACCAAAACCATAGCGCGTGTCCGACAAACTCAGAAACGTGCTCGTACCAAGGCAGCGTTAAAAGCGGCGGCGTAAGGCCGAGGATAGGCAAAGTAATCACGTGAACGGCGATATTAACTAAAATACCGGCCGCAACGCCTTGCCAAAGCATGATTTTCAGAAATCTCTCCGCAACAACGCAGTAAGCTACCGCAAAAACGATCGAAAACAAAATATGCGTAAAATGCACGTAGTTAAACGCATGCCCCGCAAACTCGTAAATCGCGGCATACGGGCCCTATAATACCCAAATGATCGCGTAAAAATACGTACGGCGGGTTTAGAAAATTTCGCGAGCAATTTGGTCTGATCCGCCGCTCTAATAAGACTTTCCGGACCGCAAGCGGCGTCAAATATATCTTTGGGACTGCGCGGCGGCAGCGGAAATTCCCCGCCCCATTTCACAAAAAGTAGGCATAATACCGATAGGAATGCCTAGTAATGCGGCCAAACTGAAACGCTCTTTAGTTTGCGATTTCATGATTACACCTTTCAAAAGATAATGTGTAGTATATTCTTTTTTGCTTTAATTAATATTAATTATCGAAATTTGTATTAAATTTATATTTCATATTGCTCCATAATTAAGACAATATCAAGAAAATAGCTTACGATAGCACATCCTCAAAATCAATATTTGAATCAACTTTTTAAATCTCATCAAATCGTTATTCACTTTTAGAACTAAATATTCAAAAAATACTAATTATTCGTATTTGGCCGGTAACGAGCTATAAAAATATTTATCCAAATCAAATTTGTATATCCTAAATTTTAGACACCTCGCATGATTTTATCAACCAGATGATGTTCTCTATCAAAGATAAATATTTCATCATCTTTTTCCATTTGTAGTAATTGCTTAGCCACTGGTGTATTTGGTGTTATTAGACCCATATTTGGTTCACTAATACCTGACACCAAAAATGAGCAAATAACCTTATTCCCTAGATCTGTCAAAAAAAACAATCCCAAAGCACCCACACATGAAATATGCAAAATTTGATTTTTGTCCTCACAAACATCGCCGATCATTTTTGATCTAAGTGCAGCATAATCATTGATATTTTGCTTTGTTATATATTTTATAGAAATTTCATTTGTTTTTATATTTTCCAATGTATATGCTAGCAAACAGTCTTTCGGCGGATCAAATCTTATACCATATGTTTTATTTTTTAATTGAATTTTGTATTGGTTTATTTCAATTTTAATATAATCCAACTCACAAAAAGTATCACCTATTTTTAATTGTTGGCGCTTTTCTATACACTGCTTTAAAAAGCTCATTTTCGTATCGATTTCTTTTAGTATCGCATCCTTATTTAACAAATTTCTTTTTGCCTCTAATAACTTTATTTGTTGTTTTAAAATATTTTCAAATTCTTTTATAGTATCAATTACATCATTAAAATAAGATATTGA
>NZ_CAUQHQ010000160.1:0-4529 GCF_963517995.1 uncultured Campylobacter sp. | reverse complement strand
GTCTCCATCGGCGCTTCTTCGTTCGGATTGGTCGAGCTTGCGATGAGCTTGCGTTTAGCGGCGAGAGATACGATCTGATTTTTAGCCTCTTGGCGTAAAATTTGAAAATTTGAAAAATACAAAAGCGTGCGCGGATTTGCCGCGGCTACGGCTTCTACGTCGATGCCTGGCTCTAGCGGGACGTATTTGAAGCTCAAATTTAGCGCCTTTGCGTACTCGAAAACGAAATTATCGGCGTTTATCATTTTATTACACTTTATGAGAAGAGGCAGCTTTATGCGCTTAAAGTCGAAATTTAGCGCCGAGACGGCCTTAAAATGATAGTTTAGGTAGTCCTGGTAGGTTTTTATAAACGTTTGCAGCCGCCTAAACTCCTCAAAATGCTTGATCTTTCGCACCAGCTCCTCGATCATAAACGGCTTTTGTATGTAGTCGCTAGCGCCCGCTTTTATCGGGATCGAGACGGTGTCGTTGCTGATGTAGGTGATGAGCAGGATGACGACGGAGTCTTTAAATTTTTGTATGATTTTTAGCGTGTCGTCGCCCGCAAACGCGCTAGAGAGCAGTACTACGTCAAAGTGTACGTCCTTGGCGCCCTCCTTTGCCCTCTGCTCGGGCTCGCTTTTCATCGCCTCCGCCGCGCTCCTTGCTATCTCGCACTCGTAGCCTAGATTTTCTAGCTTTGATGCGATGCTTTGGGCTAGGTAGATTTCGTTTTCTATTATCAAAACTCTCATTTTTTTGCTTTCATTTTTTATTTTCCTTTACTTTATCCTCTTACCTTAAAACTTTGGCGTTTTTTACGCAAAGCGTCGTGATTTTTTAACGTCGCTCTGCCGTCCAGTCGTAAATTTTTAGACTCGCCGACGCCGTGGCGGCTATACCCTCGCCTCGCCCCGTAAAGCCTAGCTTCTCGGTCGTCGTGGCCTTTACGTTTATGCGGCTTGGGGCTAAATTTAGCGCATTTGCGATGTTTATTTCCATCGCGGATTTAAATTTACTAAGCTTTGGCCTCTCGGCGATAACGGTAATATCGGCGTTTATCAGCTCAAAACCGACGCTTTGAACGAGCCTATATGCTTCTTTTAGTAACACAGCCGAGTCCGCACCCTTAAATTTATCGTCGGTATCGGGGAAATGCTCGCCTATATCGCCCAGCCCGGCCGCTCCTAGCACCGCGTCGATGAGCGCGTGGATAGCTATGTCGCCGTCGGAGTGGGCCTTTAAATTTCTTTCAAAAGGGATTTTTTCGCCGCCGATTGTTACGAAACTTCCCTCTTTTTTCTCTTCTTCAAAGGCATGCACGTCAAAACCGTTCCCGACGTAAATTTCGCTCGAGGGCGCGCTAAGGCCGTAAATTTTAGAAAGGTCGTCTTTAAACGTGATTTTTCTCGCGTTTTCATCGCCTTGTACATACCAAATTTTACCGCCCGCAGCCGCTATCGCCGAGCTATCGTCGGTGTAAATTTGACCCGATTCAAGCGCGCTTTTTAGCATCGCCGTGCGCGAGAGCTGCGGAGTTTGGATGAGCTTGATCTGCTCTCTATCTACAGCATTGGCACCCAGATAAACGGTATCGGGCACCTTTAGCGCAGGCACGACGCAGTCGGCGTTTTGGATGCCGCCTATTATGCGAGAAAAAAGCTCCGCGCTAATCATCGGACGAGCGATGTCGCTAACCAAGACAAATTCGCTTTGAACGAGCTTAAGAGCGTTTTTTAGGCTCTCTTGACGCGTCGCGCCGCCTTTTACGAAGCGATACGACGGGGCAAATTTGCTCATATATTTTTCCTCGTTTGAAGCGATGATTATCTCTTTAAAAGCATAATGCGAGCTTAAATTTTTAGCGGCAAAGAGCCATAGCGGATCGCCTCCGACGCGCAACCACTGCTTTTTAACGGGCATTTCAAAACGGCTAGAGCTTCCGGCTCCGAGCATTATCAGCGTAACGTCTAGCAAAATTTCTCCTTTGGCGAAGTGTTACGATATTATACAGATAAAAAGCTTGTTTTTATCTTTTTTGAGTAATATTAGAATCAAAAATTTAAGGAGCGAAATATGAAAGAATTTCGGGTCAAATTTGACTCCGCCGACAAAACTCCGACGCAGATGTACTATGCCAAAAAAGGCGTCATAACGCCCGAGATGAACTACGTAGCGCAGGCTGAAGCACTAAATCCCGAGCTCGTTAGAAGCGAGGTCGCCGCGGGCAAGATGATAATCCCCGCCAACATCCATCACGCAAATTTGCTCCCGATGGCGATCGGCAGGGAGGCCAAAACCAAAATCAACGCAAATATCGGCAACTCAAGCCTAAGCAGCGATATAGACGCCGAGCTTGAAAAGCTGCAAATTTGCCTAAAATACGGCGCCGACACGGTCATGGATCTAAGCACGGGCGGCGATCTGGATACGATCAGAAGCGCCATAATCGCAAACTCGACCGTCCCCATAGGCACCGTGCCGATGTATCAGATCATCCGCGACATAAAAGAAGTGGAAAATTTGAAGGCGGCGGACATCCTAAAAACGCTTGAAAAGCAGGCGCGCCAGGGCGTTAGCTACTTTACTATACATGCGGGGTTTTTGCTCAAATTTATGCCGCTGGTCGCAAAGCGCAAGATGGGTATCGTTAGCCGCGGCGGTAGCCTAACTGCTAGCTGGATGATGCACCATCATAAAGAAAATCCGTTTTACGAGGCCTTTGACGATATTTTGGAAATTTGCGCCGCTCACGACGTCGCGCTATCTCTAGGCGACGGGTTGCGTCCCGGCTGCCTATACGACGCGACTGACGAGGCTCAGCTTAGCGAGCTACGCGTTTTAGGCGAGCTAACGCTACGCGCATGGGAGAAAAACGTACAGGTGATGATCGAGGGACCGGGTCATATTCCTTTAAACCAAATAGAGTATAATATGAAAATCGAACGCGAGCTGTGCCACGGCGCGCCTTTTTACGTGCTAGGACCGCTGCCTACGGACATCGGCGCGGGGTACGATCACATCACTTCGGCTATCGGCGGGACGATGGCGGCCTTTTACGGAGCCTCGATGCTGTGCTACGTGACGCCCAAAGAGCACCTCGGTTTGCCAAACGCAAACGACGTGAGGGAAGGCATCGTGGCACACAAGATCGCCGCTCACGCAGCCGACGTCGCGCTAGGCAAGGCAGGCGCGATAGAGCGCGATCACGCGATGAGCGACGCTCGATACGCATTTGATTGGAACAGACAGTTTGAGCTAAGCCTAGATCCCGAGAGGGCGCGCGAGCTACACGATGAGAGCTTGCCGCAAGAGTCGTTTAAAAAGGCGGAATTTTGCTCGATGTGCGGGCCTAAATTTTGCGCGTATAAAATTTCGAAAAATCTAACGAAGGAGAAAAATGTTAAGTAAAGAGGATGTCTTAAACAGACTAAAAGGCGTAATTTATCCGGGCTTTGAGAAAGATATCGTGAGCTTTGGATTCGTAAAAAACGTCGAAATCGGCGAGAAAATTTTAATCGAGGTCGAGATCGTAAGCTCAAATCCGGACGTAGCAAACGAGCTGCGAACCGACATAAAGCGCGTGATGGGCTCAAACGAGTGCGTCATAAACATCATCCAGCCAAAAATCCCAGAAGAAAAAAGCAACACTCAAAGCGGTAAAAATATCGCTCCGCAGATCAAAAATTTCGTAATGGTAAGCTCGGGCAAAGGCGGCGTGGGCAAGAGCACTACGACGCTAAATTTAGCTATCTCGATGGCAAAACTAGGCAAAAAAGTAGGCATCCTAGACGCAGATATCTACGGTCCAAATATCCCTAGGATGCTGGGCGAAGTAGGCACGCAGCCGCAAGTCGTGGGCAACAAGCTAAAACCGATCCTAACTCACGGCGTGGAGATGATGAGTATGGGCGTGCTAATGGAAGAAGGCATGAGCCTCATCTGGCGCGGGTCGATGATCATGAAAGCTATCGAGCAGCTACTTAAAGACGTATTTTGGAGAGAGCTGGACGTGCTGTTTCTCGATATGCCTCCAGGAACCGGCGACGCGCAGCTAACCCTAGCTCAAAGCGTACCGGTAACTGCTGGCGTGTGCGTTACGACGCCGCAAGTAGTGGCGCTTGATGATAGCAAAAGAGCGCTTGATATGTTTGAGAAGCTTCACATCCCGATCGCCGGCGTGATAGAAAATATGAGCGGATTTATCTGCCCTGAAAGCGGCAAGGAGTATGATATATTTGGCAAAGGCACGACCGAGGAAGTGGCAAAAGCTTATAACACCGAAGTGCTAGCCCAGATACCTATCGAGCCTGCCGTTAGAGTCGGCGGCGACAGCGGCAAGCCGGTGAGCTTTTACGAGCCAAACTCCGTCACGGCTAAACGCTACGAAAAAGCGGCGGCTAGGCTGTGGGAGATAATCGAAAATATCAACGATGACGGCGGCGCGGACAACTCGTCTATCCAGCCCGTGATGGACGGCAAGAGCGCTTGCTCGAAGTAAAATTTAAAATCTAAAGCCCGAATTTACTCAAATTTGGGCTTTAACT
>NZ_CAUQHQ010000159.1:0-4591 GCF_963517995.1 uncultured Campylobacter sp. | reverse complement strand
AATAGAAAATTTAGCCTTACTGGCAGCAGAGAATAACAGCTCTTTATGTAACGGGCCGTTTATCGAAAAACGCGAAAAGATAATCGAGATGGATAAAAACGGCGAATTTATACCAATATGTACTAAAAATGTATTTTTAAAGTATTACACCAAGAAGCTATCTGATGTATATTTTTGGAGCAAGCAAGACCAAGAGGATTATAAAGACTCGATAATAAAAACATTAGAAAAATTTTTAGGAGAGAAAAATGGAAAATAATATAAGTAATTTAAAAAATATCCTAATTGACAGGAAGTTAAAAATTTCAATACCCATCATCCAAAGGGATTACGCGCAAGGCAGGACCGATAATAAGACGATCGATATTAGGAATAAATTTTTGAATGAGATTCATGATAAGCTTAAAGAGGGAGAGGGCTTATTTTTGGATTTTGTTTATGGCAGTATAGAAGATGATAAATTTATACCGATCGATGGCCAGCAACGTCTCACTACTCTTTTTTTGTTGCACTTATACTTTGCAAAAAAAGAAAGGAAAGATTGTGAGTATTTAAAGGGCTTTACCTACGAAACCAGAAGTAGCTCTAGAGAATTTTGTGAAAAGTTAGTAAATATGGATATTGATTTTGACAAAGACGAAATCTCTGCAGATATAAAAAATAGTAGCTGGTTTATGCCGTTTTGGGAAAATGATCCGACCGTAAAATCTATGCTTGTAATGATAGATGCAATACATGATAAATTTAAAAATTCCAAATTTTACGACAGACTAGAAAATATAAAATTTAGTTTTCTTGAGCTTAAAGAGTTTGGATTAACAGATGATCTGTATATAAAAATGAATGCTAGAGGAAAGCCGCTAAGCGAATTTGAAAATTTTAAAGCAGAATTTGAGAAAGAGCTATCTCAAGAGATAAAATCAAAGCTAGATAATGCGTGGCTGGATCTGTTTTGGGGATTAAAAGACAGTGATAAAAAAGGTATAGATTTAAGTAGCGTTGATAAGCGATATATGGCATTTTTTAAAGGAGTAGCTTCAAATTTTACTATTCTTAATATAAAAGATACAAAAGAGGCAAAAGATTTTGATTTTGATGAGTTTGATACACTAGATGCATTAGAGTTTTTTAGCAGTAATAAAAATAGTGTAAACAATGTAATAAAAATTTTAGATGAGTTGTGTAAAGTTTCAAATTATGAGCTGCTTAAAAATTTTACCGATACCAGCAAAGATATTACTTATGAAACAAGGGTTAAGTTTTTTGCACTATCTATGTTTTTGATAAATTTTGGAGCCCAAAAGCTTGGCGGAGATTTTTATAAAGAGTATGAAAGGATAACTTCAAATGTAGCAAGAGACTTTAATATAGATAGCATTTTAAATCTAAAACAGACTTTTGAGTTTATAAATGAAATTTGTGGAAAATGCAAGAGTGAGAATATTTTTGATCTATTGGTTGATTTTCAGAACGAGCAGCCAGGAAGCTTTAAAGTAATCAATTTTTATAGGTGGCAAGAGAAAAAGAAATTAGAGCTTATGCAAAGCGATCCAAGATGGATTGATGCTATCAATAAAGGCGAAAAACATTGGTATCTTGGCTCAAATTTAACGTTTCTTATTGATTTTGCAGAAAATGATGTAGAAAAATTTAAAGAGTATTATAAGAAATTTGATGAGATTTTTAAAGAGGATAGGGAAAACTTCTTGTTTCAAAGGGCATTGCTAGCAAAAGGTGATTATCTAGTAGAGCGCGGATATGGATACGGCGGAGAATATTTTAGCTTTTGCAACTTCAACAACAACCCTCGTGACAAAGACGACAACTGGCGAGATGTATTTTTCGATAAAGAGAAAAGCCAAATTGTAAAAGGTCTGCTTGATGATAATAGGAGTTTGGAATATATTATAGATAGTTATATTTATGATGAAGATGACTGGAGTTACTTTTTTATCAAGTATCCTGAAATTTTAAAGTATTGTAAAAATTTCTTTATACAAGCAAATCGATATATGATAAGAGTTCTAACAAAAACCCTTAGTAGCAGCTATCATGTCGAATACTACAGCTATGCGCTATTTATAATCTTGCAAAAGGAGTTTTTAAATTTATCGCAGGAAGGACTAAAATATGTTGGCGCAAAATCTAGCAGTGAAATTTGCCATATCGATATAGGGGGACATAAAATTAGTTTTATAGATATTGGTGAAAACAAATATGGTTGGAAGATAGATGAAGAAGTGTTTGAAAGTATGGATTTTGAAACAATAAAAAGCAAAGCTAGCGAAATCGCAAAAAGTATAGACAATGGCACTATCTAAATCCCTCTACATCCGTGGGCTTCAGTGTGAAAAGAGCTTGTGGCTAAAAAAGAAAAAGCCTGAGGTTTTGCAAGCTCCGGATGACGGCGCGCAGGCGGTATTTGATACCGGCACATCGGTAGGCGAGCTAGCCTGCGAGCTATTTAGCGGCGGCGAGAGGATAGAGTATACCGGCGATTTTAGCTCACAGATGGCAAAGACCAAGGAGCTTATCGAGCACGGCGCAAAGGTCATCTACGAGGCCACTTTTTGCTTTGACGGCAACCTTGTGATGGTGGATATCCTTCGTATCGGCAAGGGCGAGCTTGTCATCAACGAAGTAAAGAGCTCAACCTCGGTAAAAGACGTCTATATCGATGATGCAAGCATCCAGTACTACGTCATTAGCTCGCTTGGCTACAAGGTGAGTGCCGTAAATATCATCCACATAGATAGCAGCTACGTAAGAGGCGAGAAGCTTGAACTGGAGAAGTTTTTTCATACCGAAGACGTAACCGAGCAAGTAAAGCAAAAGCAAGCGGATATTCCTCAAATTTTAAGTAAATTTGATGAAATTCTCAGCAAAAATATTGAACCGGACATTGACATCGGCCCTCATTGCTCAAACCCTTACGCTTGCGACGCTTGGGAGTACTGTTGGCGCGAGCAGCGAAGCATACCGGAGTATAGCGTCTTTGATATATCTCGTCTAAGAAGCGATAAGAAATTCGAGCTTTATAAAAGCGGCATAGTTAAATTTGAAGACATAAAAGAGCTAGATAAATTTAACGCCTCCCAGCAGATCCAAATCCGCTCCGAACTATCCAAGGAGCAGATTATAGATAAAGAGGCTATCAAAGAGTTTCTAGACACGCTTAGTTATCCGCTCTACCACCTTGACTTTGAGACATTTCAACAGGCTGTGCCTGAGTTTATAGGGCTTAGGCCTTATGAGCAGATACCTTTTCAGTTTTCTATCCATAAAGATAACGGCAATGGAAATTTAGAGCATTTTGAGTTTTTGGCCGAGCCGGGAACTGATCCTAGATACGAGCTGGCGCTAAATTTGATCAAATTTATCCCGCAGGACGCCTGCGTTTTGGCTTATAACATGAGCTTTGAAAAAGGAGTGATAAGACGTCTTGCCACAAACTATCCTCAAATTTCAAATGAGCTTATGGCTATCCACGACAATATAAAAGATCTCATGGCGCCCTTTGCTAGCAAAAGCTACTATCATCCAAAAATGCAAGGAAGCTACTCGATAAAGTACGTCTTGCCGGCGCTCGTGCCTGGATTTGAGTCGGCGTATAAGGATCTAAATTTGATCCATCACGGAGGCGAAGCTATGCAGGCATATGCGGCTATGGCCTGTATGAACGAAACGCAGCGCGATGTCTATAAACAGGCGCTTTTGGCATACTGCAAGCTAGATACTTTAGCGATGGTTAAGGTTTTAGAAAAACTAAGAGAAGTCGAGCGCTAGGACAAAAAATGTCTGGTTTGGCGGATATAATGCTTTGATACTTCAAATTTAGGAGAAAGTATGGAAGCAAACAAATTTGAAATAGCGTACGACACAATACTCCGTGCAAAAGAGATCGTCGCAAACGCCGAAGCCGTCATTATAACCGCAGGAGCAGGCATGGGCGTAGATAGCGGACTGCCCGATTTTAGAGGTGATCTTGGATTTTGGAAAGCCTATCCGCCTTTAAAGGATAAAAATTTAAGCTTTACCGAGATGGCAAATCCGCAGTGGTTTTTTAGCAGCCCTGAGCTAGCTTGGGCGTTTTACGGACACAGGCTAAAGCTCTATAACGCAACCCAGCCTCACGAAGGATTTACCCTACTAAAAGATCTCTGCGATGCCAAAGGCGGCAACTACTTTATCTACACCTCAAACGTCGACGGACATTTTGAAAAGGCAGGATTTGACAAGGATAAAATTTACGAGATCCACGGCTCTATCCATCACGTGCAGTGTATCTACAACGATGACGGCAACATCTGGAATATGGACGAAAATAGCATCCTAGTAGACGAGGAGAAATTTATCGCTACAAAGATGCCCATTTGCCCTGAGTGCGGATGCGTAAGCCGCCCAAATATCCTTATGTTTTACGATCACGAATTTAATCACAAAAGGGCTTGGGCGCAGCGCAAAAAGTACGATGCGTGGCTTAGCCATAATATGAACTCCAAAATAGCCATAATCGAGATCGGTGCGGGGCTTGCCGTGCCTACGATCAGGATTTACGGAGAAAGGATGGCAAAAAGATTTAAGCGCGCCC
>NZ_CAUQHQ010000158.1:0-4658 GCF_963517995.1 uncultured Campylobacter sp. | reverse complement strand
TTAAGCTGATTCTCTCTTATCATCTTTAGTAAAATATGATAGAAAGTTTTTGTATCTTTACTGTTATTGTATCTAAACTCTACTTCACTACGTTCGTAGCTGCAAGCAGAGCACACTCTTTAAGATGAAGCAAGAAATTCTCTTTCTTAATGCCTTTAAATTTAGATAATCTATGTTTAGCATATCCCCAGAAATTCTCAATGCCGTTGATATGATTTTACCATTTGCTTCTTGTAAAGTAGCAAGCATAGCGTAGCTAAAATTCATTCTTTGAGTGTTTTACTCTGTAGTGCTCTTTAGCTCCATAATCAACCAATCCGTCATAAGCCTTCCAACAATCAGAGTAAATAACGCTCTCGTCCAGATCGCTAAATTCTGATAGTATGGGCATTAGTTCATTTGCAGAGCAATTTTTAACTATTTGAGTATAAACCCTACCGTCTCTTTTAAGCATTCCGTCTGTTTACAGCTATGAGCGTAGCGAAATAGAAACACTGGAGTTTTATTTGCTGCGCCTCTGCCTCTTTTCTCAAAGAGAGTGCAAGCACAAGACCTCTTACTCTTTTAGATCCAAAGTAGCTTTCATCTATTTCAAAGCAAAGCTTCTAGGCGGGCTTGGAAATTTCACCTGAAAACTTAGATATCTTTTCACACTCTTTAGACATCAAAATTCTGATATTTTTTAGAATCTTGTTAATGGAAATTCTAGAAATCTCAGTTAATTTTGCTATTTTAGTAGCCTCTATATCTTCTACAAAATACTTTAAAATTTCTCTAAATTTCTTCTCTGAAATTCGGGAACGGATTATATATTTGTTTTTTAACTTCGCTACGCTCGTTACTTTTCAAGACCATAGCTCTCATCGTAACTTACTGCTCCTTTGTGTGAGCTTAAGTTAAAGAGAGCCTAAATTTAAAAGGGGGCGTTGGAAAAACGCCCATCGCATTTAGCATAGCAAAAGATCTGGGCTTATATTATCAAAGCAACGATAATAGCTTAGTTCCTAAGATATACCCGAAAATGGCGCGAATATCCGCAAAACTTGAAAACATAGACGACTGCGTGTATGATTTTGGCGGTTTTGTAGATCATCAGATACTAGATATTATAAAGGAGTGCGATTTTGCGATAGTCCCGTGTATTCCGGATTGGAATTCTATCTATAGAACGCATGATACGCTTAGCCAAATAGCAGATTACGTCTCAGGCAAGATCATCGTTATTTGCTCTGCGCTTGAAAATAAAGCCGACCTTGAAATGATCGGACGTTATTTGATAGACAACAAGGTAGTACCGGTAGAATATTTTTATCTAAAGTTTAGCAAGATCTTTAAAAATTCAATCGGATCAGGTAAGAGCTTTATTGAGCTATATGAGGAAAACGGGCTAAGTAAGAATCAATACGGCAGTTTTATCGCCCAGTACGTAGAACTTTTAAAATATATCAAACAAAAAAAGGTTAAATAATGGCAAATACGCAGATAGCAGGCGATTTTTTAGTTAATACTCCAAAGCCTTCGATAGATCAAATAATACATAGCGAGATTAAACCGGTAAAATCGCTAAAGAACAATAAAGTTAAAAAGACCAACCTATCTTTTTACGCTTCTCAAAAAGAATTAGACTTTTTAAAGGAACAGTCCTATAAAGAAACGCGGACGATGTCTCAATTAGTTAGAAAATTGATAAAGGACTATGCTGCGCAAAACGGGGTTATCTTATAGTATTTAAAGATATTTAATTCTAATATCTTTAAATAGGTTATAACATATAATCTTAGGATTATCGGTGCGCCTTTTGCTTCTACTAATCTATAAAATATAGAAAATCGGCGCTCGTCCTCCTTTTTCGTGCTCCCTTTTTGCTATTTTTCCTTTTTTCGTCTTTGTTTTTCGTACTTTACTCGCTTGCCGTGATTTTAGTCTTTCCTCTCTCGTAGCTAGTCGCGTCTGTCGCGGCATATTCTCCGGCATAGGTTTTAAGAGGCGAGCAAAAAGCGGCGCGCGCGTTTCGTCCTTGGAAATTTGATACTTTTTGCCTTCCTCCTCTCATAGCTTGGTAGCTTTATTTGGCGTTTTTCCATCGCCGGGGGTCTTACCTCTTGCGGATCATCGGTAAAAAAGACGAGCGATACTTTAGTACTAAAACGAGACTTTTTAAATGCCGATACCCTAATATTATTACTAAAACTATAATACGTAAAAGACAGTAAAGGTTAATAAAAAATAGATAAGATTTCTTATAAATTTAATAATAATCTAAAATACGTAAGAGTAGAATACTATTATCGTGAAAAGTTATCTAGGCTATTAAATTTGCATATGTATTTTTTATAAAGGATTAAGTATGCATAGTTCAAAACCTCTTATAATGGTTTTTGTATTCCCATCCTTGAGCTTTTGTGGCTCTTTAATGATTAATGCAGAGATTGTTTATTTACTTCCGTTTTACGCATTACTTTGGTGTGTCATCATTTATCGAGTTATTTCAGAAAACCTACATCCTGTATTTAAAATTTTACTTATTTTACCGATTATCATGTTTCTATACCGGCTTGAGCCTGTAACAATGTTTACAACTATGCTGGTTCTAGCCACATTCTATAAATTTAAACCTAAAATTCATATGATGGTTGTCTTGATAATTACGATACTAATTTGCTTTTTATATTATAGGCAAGTTATGAACTTATATGTATTTCAAAAAATGTGTGAAAATAAGGAATACTATGTGGAGATTGTGAATAGTAATTATTCTATTGATGAGATAAAAAATAGAGAATATCGTATATTAAATACACAGAAAAGTGATCTATGTGATAAAGATGTGCAATATTGTCCCAAAAATACAACAGTTGTGCATGATGGCAATGTATTTTTAAAAAATACTGACAGACTTATTGCAAAAACATATAAAGTGTTTAGGCCCTATAGTCAATTAGAAATAGTGGTATCATCCTTCTCTAGTGAATTGCATGGCGAATATTGCGGGTATAATGATATAAGTGAAATTTTAATAAAAAATTCTAAAGGAGAAAGCAATTAGTAACAAGTTTCCAAAATATTATTACTAAAACTATAATACGTAAAAGATAGTAAAGGTTAAGAAAAAATAGATAAGATTTCTTATAAATTTAATAATAATCTAAAATACGTAAGAGTAGAATACTATTATCGTGAAAAGTTATCTAGGCTATTAAATTTGCATATGTATTTTTATAAAGGATTAAATATGCAACACAACGACGCCGGCTTCGCTCTTTACTTTGTTGCATCTTTAAAGGAGATGCTATGGGTATGATAATCTTACTTTTTTACGTTATTCCTTACTTGGCAGTTAGTACCGTAGTTATGGTTATCACCGTAAAATACGCTAAGAAAATTTGGATCAGAGGCATAGTAGCGACTGCACTATTTCTAATCCCCACTTACGACATCATCATCACAAACATTCTTGGGGCATATTACTGCGCTACCGCTCCAAAGGCCTTTATAAAAGAAACGGTAGAGTATCCGGAGAGTATTTATTTTGAGGATAATGTTCGTCCCTTTGAGGATGCGAACATAAACTGGATCAAGGGGAGGTTTGTCGACGGTGTCCATATAAAAACTTTGGCTTTAAATTTACCCGACGAAAACGTGACCGTTTTTTCATTTAATGAGAATTCCAGCGAATTAAAAGAATATGAAGAAACCGAAAAAGAGCTTGATAAGGCCATGGGTATCTGCGATACTCTAGAAAAAGAAGTACGCAAAAAGCTTGAAGACGGAATAATAAAATATAAATCGGACGAGCATAGTAGATATATAAATAAAATTGATATGCAAAAAGAGTCGATATTTAAGCTCATGAATAAATCAAAAGAGATTCGGAATAAAATGATTATACAAACAACTACTACAAAAGATAAAATACCGGAAACGAACTATACCGCAAAATTTGACGAGATTAAGCTAGATAAATTTAGCTCAAATTTTCTCATTGCTACCGAATTTAAGCTGATAAACAATAAAACATCCGAGATAATCGCATACAAAAGGGAGTATCATAACTATTACTACAATATGTTTCCGAACCTATCGACGGGAGGCAAAATAAATTGGAAATCGTTTTGTGATTGCGAAGATTTAGAATCAAAAATAGGTATTACGTTTTTGGAGAGTTATTTAACTTGTCCGATATGATTACAAAAATAAAATGAATTAATAAGGATATGCTATGAATACAATAGAAAGTAGTATTATGGAGTTGGGATTAATTTCTCAGATGGTCTATGGAGACTTAAAAGAAAATAAAGAAATTGGAGTAACAGATACTTTCAAAGACGACAAAGGTCACAATGTAAAACTAAATAATACCTATAAAGTCATCGACTATGTCGACAACGACGATACGGATATGCAAGCGCTCTTGCTTGAAAGAGGAGAAGCAAATAATAATGGTGATTTTAAAGGAAGCGGCAACTATGTGCTAGCTTTTCGCGGAACCGAAAGCCGAGTAGATATAGAAGTGGACGCTATCATAGGCCTTGGAAATATAAATATCCAATATAGTTATGCTCTGGAATTTACTTATAAAGCATTGGCAAAGATAGCCAAAGACAAAAACTGTTCTATCGAAGAGGCTAAGAGCTATTTGACATTAACAGGCCATAGTT
>NZ_CAUQHQ010000157.1:0-4807 GCF_963517995.1 uncultured Campylobacter sp. | reverse complement strand
AAGTCGCTTAAATTTATAAACTAGCGCCTCTTTTTTGAGCGTTCTTTGCGCGTGAATTTTGAATACAGCTCTATCTGATCCGCAAAATTTTAGTTTTTGAAATTTTATAAATTTTCGAGCTTGCGTTTTGGCTGAAATTTTGATCCACAACCTCGTCTGCCACCTCTTTCGCCCAGGCTTCGTCGAAGTTTTGTCCGTTTAAATTTGCGCTGCTAGAGTAGAGCCAGTCAAATTTGCTCAAAAACTCCTCGTGAGCGCACTCTTTTACGACGCGTACGGCTCTCTTATTCGGATACAAAAACGTCGTTTTCCTCGCGCGGCGCACTAAATTTTTAAATTTAGCGGGCACGCGAGCGAGATTTTTTAGCTCGCTAAACTTTGCCGTCGTTATGAGGCAGGGTTTGTCCGCCGCTCGGCGTTTGAGTACGTTTATCTCGCGAAAATCCTTGCTCAAAAATCCCGCCGTCGTATCGGTCTGCGCCAAATAAATCATATTTTTCTCCAAATTTAATCTCTTAAACATCGCTCGCGCCCGGCTTACCGCAAATTTTACTACGATTTTTGCCCGAAACGAGCGCATAAAAACGTCGCAAATCAGCGCCTAATTTTATCTAAAACTTAGACCAAGCCTAGTTTTAATCGCATCCGAGCCGCCTCGCTTGCAAAAATTGCTTCTTCGAACTTTTAGCCTTTGCTTCTCGCAAAAAAGAACGCGCTTATGATTTGATTAAATTTGACGCGATTCCGCCTTGCCGCGTTAAATTTTACGCCTTTTATCGTCCCTGGCCAGCAAAAATATGCACGAGATAATGAGCGTAAAGCCCGCAAAATCAAGAAACGTAAACTCCGTCCCCAGCCAAAAATAGGCAAACGCCGCTGCGCTCACCGGTTCGATGCACGCGAACATGCTCGCCCTACTCGCGCCTATTATCTTTAGCCCCGTCATGTAAAAGCTAAACGCGCATATCGTGCCTAAAATCACCACCGCAGCAAGCGCCGCAAAGCCGTCTGCGTCGCTCACGCCGCCTAGCTGCCACACCCGCGTGTAAAGCGCGAGTACTCCGCCGCCGATCGCCATGCCCCAGCCTAAATTTAACGGGATGGGGTATTTTTGATTTAGCTTCGTTGGGATGAGACTATAAATCACGACGCCAAGCGCGCTAATGAGGCACCAAACAAGCGCCTCCGCGCTGATAACGAGCGAGCTAAGATCGCCGTGAGTGGCGAGCAGCATGACGCCCAGCACCGCTAAAATGAGCGCGATGAGCTCGACCTTTTTAGGTGCGCGTCGCTCCAAAAAGCAAACGACGGCGAGAATGAGCGCGGGCGCGGAGTACTGGATCACGGTCGCGACGGCGGCATTTGAGAGCTCGATGCTGTAAAAATACGCATACTGCGTCATCATGAGCCCAAATACGGCATAGATGAGCAGCTGTGGCAATAGCGCGCGATCTTTTAGCGGTGCGAGGGCTAGGCGCGGCGAGCGAGCGACATAATACGCTACCATCGCAAGCCCGGCAAGGCTCAGGCGGTAGGGCACGAGCCAGTCAGCGCTGACGCCCTTTTGCGTGAACAGATACTGCCCGCAAACACTGCTAAATCCCCATAATACGCCGCCAAGAAGCGTGATAAATACGCCAAAAAATTCGCTTTTTACTAGATTTTTCATTATGCGATTATAGCTAAATTTCGGCCTAATCAATCTAACTTATTTATATCTAAAATCCTGCGCTTAAAAAGATAAAAATTCGCATCCAGCTCACGTTTACGTTTTACGGCAATATCTATAAATTCATCCTCTTTTTCGATGCCGACGAATTTTCTCCCGAGTAAATTTGCGGCGATGCCCGTCGTCGAAGAGCCGGCAAATGGATCGCAAATTACGCTATTTTCGTTACTTGCCATCAAGATAAGCCTTACTAAAAGAGAAAGTGGCTTTTGCGTAGGATGCTTGCCGCAGGCCTTCTCCCACGGCGCGATCGCGGGAAAACTCCAAACGTCTTTCATTTGTTTACCGTCGTTTAGCTTTTTCATTAGTTCGTAGTTGAAAATGTGCTTAAATTTCTCGCTTTTTCTCGCCCAGATTATTTGCTCGGTGCTATGCGTGAGGTATCGGCAGCTGAAATTCGGCGGCGGGTTGGTCTTTTGCCAAGTGATGATGTTTAAAATTTTATAGTCTAACTTTTGCAAAGCGCGCCCAATCGAAAAAATATTGTGATACGTTCCGCTTATCATTACGCTACCGTTGTCCGTGAGCGTATCTTTGGCAAGAGCGAGCCATTTAATATTAAATTTATCTATCTCGTCTATACCGCAACCCTTATCCCAGTCGCCTTTATTTACGCTTACTATTTTTCCGCTTTGGATGCTAAGCCCGTCGTTTGAGAGAAAATACGGCGGATCGGCAAAAATAAGGTCAAACTCGCCTTTAAATTTAGGCAAAATTTCAAAGCAATCGCCGTTAAAAAGCTTAAAATAATCGGATAGCTTAAACATATTTAAGCTCTTTTACGAAATAATGAAGCGTGGCAAGATTATAAATTCTAACGCTTTTATAGGCCTCTTCAAGCTTGTTTTTAGCGGCACGCCAGCCCTGTCCGTCCGTTATCCAGACAAATTTATATCCGCTACAAAGCGAGATTTTTTGCGCTATTTCGATGTAAGATCTTGCGACTTCATTTAGCTTCGAGCCGCCCGTGCTGTAAAAATTCGCCTCTATCAGATATGTTACGCCGCCTGCGGTTGTAACGAAATCAAAAATCTTTCGATCGCTTTTAAATTTAGGCTGTTAGAGATAAAAATACGGACGTAGTCGCGGCAAGCGGCGAACTAACGAGGCTAAAAGCGTATTTTGAAAGTCCCGATAAAATTTACGAGTTTTGTAAAGAAACGGGACTGGATAAAATTTTTATGGATGCAAAGATAAAAAATTTACACGATTACGTGTTTGGCGTGGAAGTCGGACTCGATACAAATGCGCGGAAAAATCGCGGGGGCGTAAATTTCTCACAGACGGTTTCAGAGTATTTTAAGAGTGAAAATATCGGTTTTCAAATCTTTTGAACCGAGTAAAAAATCAAGCGTGTGGAGCTTGATAGAAACGGCTTTTAGATTTTCGCCGCATTTGTTAAAGTCGGTAAAGTAGCCAAGGCTTGCATTTGTTTTTCTAAGCGAGCGTAAAAAGTCGCTAAAATTCGTTAAATTCGGTTCCATAAAATCCCTAAATTTCAGTTTTCGGCTCGTCTGCGATCGTCGTTTTAAACTCTGCGCAGACGAAATCCTCCGCACCCAAAACGATCTCGCTATTTTCATAAGCCGCTCGGACGATCTTACACGCTTCTTCTTTATTTCTTGCTTTAATAACGACTCTTCTCGCCGAAGTTTCGATAATCTCTACTTCAAATTCTTTCATTGTTTTCCATTTATTTTTGCACTTATCGCAATCGTCCGCTAAATTTTCCTAATCGGCAGTCTAATTATAGTTTTGCATTTTTTCGGGTCTATTTTTCTAGGATCGCTTAGGTAGATTTCGTGATGCGCTCTTTGCTCGCCAAAGTCCTTTGCATAGCCGTTTGCGGTGATAAACTCGTCTATTTTAGCAACGCTACCAGGCTCATCGTCAAAGCTACCCACATGTAAAATTTGCGCGCAAAGACCCTCGTCTATCCTCAAAAACTCCGCCATACCGCAGTCTAGCTTCTTTTTTGAAGCTGCCTGCCGTACCGCCCAGTCGAAATTTTCTGGCGTGATAAAACCAAGCAGTCTGATCGCGCTAATCCAGCTAAAATCGCTCTTTCTAGCGTAGTCTGCCTCGCCGCAAGCCGAGTCGCTTTGCCGCCAAAATCCCTCTAACGGCGGCACGACGTACTCAAAAAAGCCATCTATTTTATAATCGGTTTTGTAGCTCATTTTTAGCGCGTAACTCACGGCATAAAGCACCTCTATCGCACGCTGATACGCGCCGCCCGGCTCATTTGGATCGCCCTTGCCGCGGACACAAACGAAATTTGCGGACGGGACGGTTAAAATTTGCGGCGTCTGCTTTGGCGCGTAAAGCTCTTTAAACTCTTTTTTAAAATCAAACATTTTCGCTCCTTTTTGCTGGGTAAAATTTAGCTGAAATTTTACTATTTCGCATCGCCCAAAACGCTAGAAGTAAAATTTAATCTCATCTAAAACGAATTCCAGCCGTGAAATTAGAGAGCTAAATTTAAGCTTTTATTTAACGCAAAAACTAGGCGCAAAGGCAAATTTGACGTTTAAATTTGCCGGCATGCGCTCACTTCCCGCTCAGATACTCCTGCAAGCTTTTTACTTCCAGCGCGCTGCCGTCCTGCACGCTTTTTAGCGATTTAGCCGCAGCTAGTGCCGCCGACATCGTCGTGAAATACGGAATCTTAAATCGCATGATATTTTGCCTGATTTTCTTGCCGTCCTCGCTGTTTGACTTGCTGTCGCTGGTGTTGATAACAAGCGCGATGTCGCCGTTTTTGAGCCTATCCTCGACATTTGGGCGACCTTCGCTGATTTTGTAGACAAACTCGCTCTCTACGCCCGCGTCATTTAAAATTTTATACGTTCCGCCCGTGGCGATGATTTTAAAGCCGAGATTTATGAGCTCGCGCGCCAAATTTGCGGTGTATTTTTTGTCCGCGTCGGCAAGGGTCAAAAAGACTAGCCCGCTTGTAGGCAGCGAGTTGCTCGCGGCGATCTGGCTTTTAACAAAGCTTTTGGCAAAGCCCCCAGATATACCCATAACCTCGCCCGTACTTTTCATCTCAGGCCCCAGGATCAAATCGGCGCCCGG
>NZ_CAUQHQ010000156.1:0-4878 GCF_963517995.1 uncultured Campylobacter sp. | reverse complement strand
GCTTTGAGGAATTTTACGAAAAAGGATTCGTGAGATTTGAAAAAGACGACGAGAGCAACGCGCTCTACACTCGCCTAGCCGCCTTCCGCGAAAACCCCGCTAAAAACCGTCTAGGAACTCCGTCGGGTAAAATCGAGCTATACTCGCCGACGATAGCGAAGATGAACTACGCCGACTGCCCTGCGCACCCTGCGTGGATCGAGCCTTTTGAATGGCTAGGCAACGCGAGCAAGAAGCATCCGCTGCATATCGTCAGCCCGCACTCTCGCTACCGCCTGCACAGCCAGTTAAACAACTCTATTATCAGAAATTTCGCCGAAGTCAGCGGACGCGAACCGATGCTAATCAACCCGAAAGACGCCAAAGAACGCGGTCTAGCTACGGGCGATATAGCGCGCGTATTTAACGATAGAGGCGAAATTTTAACGGGCGTTTTAGTAACCGACGTCGTGCCGCAAAGCGTCATAGCTATCTGCGAGGGCGCGTGGTACGACCCGGAAAATTGGGGCGAAAAGAGCCTATGCCAGCACGGCTGCGTAAACGTCCTAACACGCGACAAAGGCACTTCAAGCCTAGCGCAAAGCAACTCGGCTCACACCGCGCTAGCGCAGGTCGAGAAATTTAAAGGAGAGATTAGGCCGATACAGGCGTTTAGCAAACCTAAAATTTTGCAGTCGCTATAAAATTTAGCGCGTCGTCTCGCGAGTGCTTTTGAGAGAGATTTGAAATTTTAAGTCTGCGGCAAACTATTTGTCTAGCCTTGACTTAAAATTTCTGCACAACTCTCAAAATCATCTCGCGATACTTTCGCTTACGTTTTTTGGGCGGCGCGCCGTCTCGGCTTGTCTTTTTGCGTTCAAATTTGCAATCAGCCGATTTCAACAAACATTGTCTTTTGCTGAAATTTTGCGCTTCTAGCGAAAACATATGCGCCGAAAATTTCAGGCGATACGAAGGCGAGCCGAAATTTTCGTGCTGACGAAGTCGGGCGCCGCATCCGTTTGAGCGGGAGCGTAAAATTTGAGCGTAAAATTGATCTCTTAGTTAAGCCCATTTTTAAATTTGAACGCAAATTTTGCGCGGATTAAAAATTCTGCTAAAATTGGCTCAAATTTAACCCAAAGGCCGCGCAGTGCAAATCCCGAATTTGATCCGAAATTTTATCCGCAAACGTATCGTTTCGGAGTGCATTTTGCTACCGTTTTTCTATCCTGACGAAGGCGAGTTTGAGAGTTTTCAGGAGGGATATAGACTCGCTAGCCGCAAAACGGGCGAGGAGCTAGCAGACGACGCACCAGGGCAGTGGCGAAAGAGTTGGCGAGTCATCGCGCGTAACGGCATGGACGATCCGTTTTTCGTGGATTTTGCCCTGGGGGACGCTTCGCCCGTGTATTTTGCCTATCACGGCGCGGGCTTTTGGGAGCCGATAAAGGTCGCGGACGACATCGTTAAATTTGAAGAGATTTTAACCGCACTTGCCGCGCTTGAGGCACCTTGCTCGCTTGAAGCGATCGCTCCGCTTACTGATTTAAACAACGAATTTTACCGCGAACTAGCGGACGATTACGCGTGGGAAGATGAAGCGCGCGAGGAGCCGGGATATAGATATTTCAGCGTTTTTATCGAGGATTTGGGCGCGGATAAGGTAAAAACACTAGTGTTTTTAAAGAAATTTTTTGAAGACGAGAGCTTTGCGGCGACCAAAGAGAGGGCGCAAAATTTGCCGCTTTGCCTTTTTAGCGGCATAGAGGAGTCGGCGCTAGCGCTACAAGACAAACTCGCCTCGCTCGGAGTTAAATTTTACGCCCGCGAGATAACTTTTAGCGAAATGATCGCGCTGCGAGGCAAAATTTAGCTAAATTTCGCTACCATACGCTACATCTTCAAAAAAGGAAAGACATGAAAAAATCGTTATTTTTAGTCGCGCTTTGCGTATTTGCCGGCCATTTGGCGGCTGAGGAAACTCCTGCTGCTTGCAAAGAGTACGAAAAGGTTTCTTACGAGTTCATCGATGCGATGGAAAAACAAGCCAAAGCTCAGGGCAACAAGGAATTTAGCGCGGAGGCGACGAAAAAAGAGTTTGAGGCCGACTACGCTAGCATAAAAAAGCTAAGCAAGGAGGAGCAAGAAGTCGCTTGCCATAAGGGTACGGCCGAGGTTAAAGAGATTACGAATATGCTAAAATCAAGCGGATTGCTAAAATAATTCGCTTTTTTGGCTAGGATAGGCTAGGCGACGCAAACCTCGCAAAATACCGCGGTTAAGCGTCGCTACGGTCCATCTAAATTTGCGCTTAAGAAAGCTAAATTTGCCGCTTGGTTTAAATTAAACGCGGCGACAAAGGTCTAAAGCCCGCGCTAAAGCAAATAGCGCGATATTTTAGCTCTTAAATTTAGCGTCTTTTGCGCCGAATTTACGCTAAAATCTCACTTCTGCGCCGTAAAAATCTCTCCGCTAAATATCGCTTTTACCGTATAAAAGCCCACGATACCTATAAAAACGCATAAGATAGCAAAACCCGCCGCTCCCGCAAACAAGAAAAACTTAATCCCGTTAAACTCAAACGCTCGTAAAAACGCGACGCTTGCCGCTGCCGTAGGAAAGGTAAACGCCCACCAAGAAAGCGAAAATTTAATCCCAAGAAAGCTTTTAAACATATAAATGATAAAAAGTACGAAAAATAGCGTAACGTAAAGCATGATTTTAGCCGCCGCGTCAAAGCCGCCCGTTAGCTTAGTATAGCCTAAAAAGGCCATCGCGGGCGGAGCTACCGTGATAAAAAGCGTCGGGATAAATTTAGGCGGCATCAAGGCGCAAAAAATGAGACGATAGAGCAAAATAGCTAAAATTACCGGCCAAAAAAATATCCCGACCGAAAAATAATACCACGCAAACTCGCTCGTAGCAGGCGCGGCTAACGGAACGAAAAGGTTGCCTACGATAGGCAAAAACCACGCCGGGCTAGCGTGCTGCGGCTCTACGTCGCTACGTATCCAAAAAGACATAGCGTGCAGCGTGATGAAGGTCTGAAATGCTACGCCCACGCAAAAAAGCGTGTCGTAAATGGACGCAAAATCCCTCCAAAGCGTCGCTACCAGCAGCGTGCCGATCGAAAACGCGGCGAAAAAATTTACCTGCACGGGATGAAACAGCTCGGCCTTGCAAGCTTGTGGGTGTTTTATCAGCTTAGCCGCGTAACAAGCGCAGATGAGCGCGTAGGCTAGACTCGCCGCGCCTCGCAAAATCTCAAAAACCGCACCTGAGATATCAAAGATCAAATTTAGTCGCTCGTAAGCAAGAGCCAGTCCGCCAAGCCCCATAACTACGGTGTAAAACATGATCGGAAAGTGCTGCAGCCGGCTTGATTTTTCTTTTTTTGTCTTTTTTTCTTCTTGAGTTTTCATCGTCTTCTCGGTTTTTCGTTAAATTTTAGTCCGATTTTAGCGCAATTTCGCTGATAAAGCCGCAAGATAAATCAATTTTTAGAGCTTTGGCTAAAGGCGCGAAATTTAGCCGAGCTTGAGGTTTTTTAACTCAGCGTCCAGCATTTTTAAGCTAAAATACGCCAAATTTTAAAAAGGACAAACGTGAACGATTTTAAAAGATTAAACGAGCTAGTAGCCGCAGGCAAAGACGAGCTAAACGCGATGTATCGGCAGCTGGATAACCCTAGCGAGGTCGTGCTAAAGATGCTAAAAATCGCAGGATTTAAGGGCGAAAAAAGCGAAAAGGTCGCGGTTTTGCGCCGCATAGTCGATCTAAAAACGGAGCCGCTGGAAAACGAGCTAAAAAAGCAGGGGCGCGAGGAGGCCGAGATAGGGCGCATAAAAGACGAAGCTTTTGAGCTCGTGCGCGAATTTTACGAGGCGCGCTTTGAAAAGCTTTTGGCGCGGGTAAAAGAGAAGAAAATAATAGATGAGTTTTACTCGGCGCTACTTAGCGGCATGCACGGCGCGGGAGTAGCGATGAACGCGTGGCAAAGCGCGTGGGACAGGCAAATCCTGCAAACGACGAATAAAGAATTTGAAGCTAAATTTGCAAGCATGGCCGAAGCGATCAAATTTATAGGCGAAAACGGCCTTTACCAAAAAGACGGCGGCGAAAAGGGCGAGCGAAGCTACGGCGCAGTTATAAAAAACGGCGATAAATACGCCTTCGCGCCGTATGCCGTGACTTTTGAAAAAGAAGTAAAACGCGTGGCGGACGCGCTAGAGGAGCTAATCAAAAATCTAAAATCGCTAGCCGCAAACGACGAGCACGAGGCCTACGTAAAGTACTTTGAAAAGCTAAAGGCGGCGTTTTGCGAGCGAGAAAACGACCGCGCGATCCCAGCGTGGCAGGACGCCGAGCGAGCGTGGATGGAGGTAAAAGGCCCGCTGCAGCCCGGCCATCCGCTCGAGTATTACGAGGATGCCTACACGCACGCCGTCGCGCTCGAGTGGGACGTGAGGCTAGCGGGGGCTAGCGACTTTGACGAGGCGAAGTTTAAAGCCAGCGTCATCCGCGCCTACGAGCAAATTTGCCGCGAGTGCGGGATAGAGGACGCCCAGCTCGCGCGCCAAGTGACGCAAAACGTCGCTAGAACGCAAACATATATCAGCGTGCCGATGATCTACTACGGCGCTGAGCTAAACGGGCTATTTTCGGCTCAGGTCGTGCCAAACGACGAGACCGTGAGCAAGGAGCGGGGCAAAAAGATATTCGCCTTCGTGGAGCATGTTTACGAGAGCGCCAAGGCGCGGCCGTTTATGAAGCTTAGCGGGGAGATTTTTTCGCGCGAGTTTTTGGACTACGGGCGCGAAATTTTGTTTAAAAAGCCGCAAATTTGGAAGAAAACCTACGAGATCTCCACGATCGGCCACGAGTTTGGGCATATAC
>NZ_CAUQHQ010000155.1:0-4886 GCF_963517995.1 uncultured Campylobacter sp. | reverse complement strand
CGAGCACCGAGAACGACGCTCGCCAGACGAGCCGACGGCTACCCGATTTAGTCCTGCCCTTTTATATGCAGCCCGCACTCTTTGTGGTTAGGATCCTCCCACCACCACCTGCCCGCGCGTATGTCCTCGCCGGGTTTTATCGCGCGGGTACAGGGCTCGCAGCCGATACTGGCGTATCCTTTTGCATAAAGCTCGTTTACTGGCAAATTTAGCTCGCGCGCGACGCCCCACATAAACTCGTCGCTAAAATCAAATAGCGGGTTGATTTTTTTTAAATTAAAATTCGCGTCCGTTTCGCACAGGCTAACGCCCGTTCTAGTCACGCTTTGCGCCGCGCGTATGCCGCTTATCCACGCATCTTTTTTATTTAGCGCCTCGCGCAAAGGGATCATTTTTCGCTGATGGCAACAAAATTTGCGGTTTTCTACGCTATCTCTCATGCCCCATTGCCCGATCTTTTCATCCACTTGGGCTAGCGTCTCGCCGCTAATGGCGTATGTTTTTATCTTGATACCGAAAAATTTCTCTACCCCTTTTTGATACTCTAAACTCTCTTTAAAAAGCTTATGCGTATCGAGGGTAAAAATTTCAAGCCTATCTAGATCAAAGCCTGATTTTAGAGCCATATCTATCGCGATACAGTCCTCTATCTGGTGCGAAAACGCCAGCGCGACGCGCCCTTTTATCTCTGCCAAAACCGCCGCCAAACGCGACGTCGCTTCATTATATGTAGTAATCACAAAAACTCCCGTCCTCTTGCGAGTAGCTATGCACGCTAGTAAAATTTAGATATACGAATTTTAAATTTTTCTCTTTTATGTCTTTAAATTTCGCGCTCGTGATATCGACCTCGACCATATCCGCGCTTTCTTCCATCTTAATATCAAGCCTAATGCGAGAGCCTAAAATTCGGCTATGCACGATCTCGCCTTTTTTAGAGCCGGCGCTGTATTCAAAGCCAAGCTCTATCTCGTGAGGCCGCACGAAAAGCAGATCTCCCGCGCTCTCGTCGCTTACTATACCCTCTGCGCCCACTCTGCCGCGAAAGAGATTTACGTTGCCTAAAAAGCTATACACGAAAGGATTGGCCGGTTTTTCGTAAACGTCTACGGGCGTGCCTACTTGCTGGATCTCGCCTTTATTCATCACGACTATTTTATCGCTTACTTCTAGCGCTTCTTCTTGATCGTGCGTAACGAACACGCTAGTAATGTGAATTTCGTCGTGTAGTTTTCTTAGCCACCTGCGCAGATCGGCTCTAACCTTTGCGTCTAGCGCCCCAAACGGCTCGTCTAGCAGCAAAATTTTAGGCTCCACCGCTAGCGCCCTAGCTAGCGCCACGCGCTGTTTTTGCCCGCCGCTTAGCTCATCGGGAAAGCGCCCCGCTAAGCTTTCTAGCTGGATCATTTTTAGCAGGTGCATGACGCGCTGCTTTATCTCGTCTTTGCTAGGGCGCGAGGCTTTTGGACGGACGTTTAGTCCAAACGCTATGTTATCAAACACGCTCATATGCCTAAATAGCGCGTAGTGTTGAAAAACAAAGCCTATGCCGCGTTCTTTTATGCTTTTGCGGCTGACGTTTTCGCCGAAAAACGAGATTTCGCCGCTATCGGCGTTTTCTAAGCCCGCGATTATGCGAAGCAGCGTCGTTTTGCCGCTACCGCTAGGTCCTAAAAGCGCGGTTAGCTCGCCTTTGTTTATCTCTAAATTTACGTTTTTAAGCGCGACGAAATCGCCGAAATTTTTATTTAAATTCGATATTTTTATACCCATTTAGCTCCTTTTGCTAGCTTTTTGAACTAAAAATTTTAGCGCCAGCGTGACTACCGAGAGCAGCAGCAGCAAACTAGCTACGCTAAAAGCCGCTACGTAAAGATAGTCGCTATATAAAATTTCTATATAAAGGGGCATCGTGGTAGTTAGCCCGATTATCTTGCCGCTTACGACCGCCACGGCGCCGAATTCGCCCATCGCTCTGGCGTTTGTTAGCACTACGCCGTAAAACAGCCCCCATTTTATGTTCGGTAGCGTAACGCTAAAAAACGTGCGAAGTCCGCCAGCGCCCAGACTAAACGCCGCCTCTTCCTCGCTATTTCCTTGCTCTTGCATTAACAAAAGCGTCTCCTTGGCTACAAACGGAAAGGTAACGAATGCGCTAGCTAGTAAAATTCCCGGCAGCGCAAAAATCACGTCGAAATTTAGCGCGCTAAAAAATTTTCCTAAAAAGCCGCTATTTCCAAAAAGCAGCACAAACATTAGCCCCGCGATAACTGGCGAAACGGCAAAGGGCATATCTAAAAGCGTAAGTAGCACAGTCTTGCCGCGAAACTCGAATTTCGCCGCCGCGTAAGCTATCATAACGCCAAATACGGTATTTATAACTACGCAAAATCCCGCGCAAAGCAGGCTAAGCTTTACCGCGCTAATCGCATAATCGTCGCTAATTGCACTAAAATAGCCGCTAAGCCCGTCTTTTAGGGCCTCTGATATAATGGTATAAAGCGGAAGCGCGATAAAAACGAATAAAAACGCGGCGCTAATTAAAAGCAAAACGGGCTTTAAAATTTTCGGTTCGCTCATTTTGCGACCTTTTTTTGTATGAAATTTATCAAAAATAGCGAGGTGAACGCTACTAAAATCATAAAAAATCCGATTACGGCGGCTTCTTGATAATTAAAACTATCTAGGCGCGAGACGATTAAAACGGGTAAAATTTCGCTTTTAAAAGGGATGTTGCTCGAAATAAAAATGACCGAGCCGTATTCGCCAAGGCCTCTGGCAAAGGCTAGCGCAAAACCCGTTATCAAGGACGGAAGCAGGCTTGGAAGCATTATTAGCCTAAAAATTTGCCAAAAATTCGCGCCTAAATTTTCGGCCGCTTCAAGCACTTGTTTATCAAAATCTTTTATAACGGGCTCCGTCGTCCGCACTACAAACGGCATGCCTACGAATACCAAAACGATTACGACGCAAGTAAAATCCGCCCCTTGCAAATCTATGCCGAGCCTTAAAAGCGCAGCGCCCATAACGCCGCCGTGCGAAAATAAATACGCCAGGCAAATCCCAGCCACCGCCGTAGGCAGCGCAAAAGGAATATCTATGAGCGAGCTAATAAAGCCCTTGCCCCAAAATTCGTAACGCGCCAGGCACCACGCGATAATAAAACCAAAAAGTGAATTTACCGCGGCGGCGACGAATGAAGCCGTAAATGAAAATTTAAGCGCCGATAATACGCGAGGATCGCTAATAACGGCTAAAATTTCGACTATGCCGCCCTTAAAGCTAAAAGCGCCCAGAGCCGACAGCGGTAGTAAAACCAAAAAGCAAACGTAGCTGGCGCCAAGACCGAAGCAGATATTAAATCCCGGCAAACGAGAGGGCTTTTTAAGTAAAAATTTTCTCATTTTTTGCCCTTCGCTACGATCTCGTAAATTTTATCAAACTCGCCCCCGTTACTAAAATGCCGCTTTTGCGCCGCGTCCCAGCCGCCAAAGCTTTCTATGCTTATCAAATTTATCCGCGGGAAAATTTTCTCGTATTTTTTAGCGACGTTTTCGTCCGTCGGGCGGAAGAAATTTTTTGCGATGATCTCCTGCGCATCGGGCAGATAAAGGCGTGCCAGATATTCGCGGGCAAGCAGGGCGTTGCCGTTTGCGGCAGCGTTTTTGCTTAAAACCGCGACCGGAGGCTGCGCTAGGATGCTAAGGCTTGGGTAGATAATCTCAAACTCGTCCTCTCCTAGCCTTGCTTTGCTAAGATACGCTTCGTTTTCCCAAGCAATCATCGCATCGCCGATACCGCGGCGTATGAAAGTGTTTGCCGATCCGCGAGCGCCTGCATCTAGTACGGGAGCGTTGGCGTAGAGTTTAACCAAAAACTCGCGAATTTTATCCTCGTCGCCGTCAAATTTAGCCGCCGCGTAGGCGTATGCGGCTAGGTGGTTATATCTCGCGCCACCTGATGTTTTGGGATTTGGCGTTACGATTTTTACGTCGTTTCTTACTAGATCGTCCCAGTCTTTTATGCCTTTTGGATTGCCTTTTCTAACCAAAAATACGATCGTGGAGTTGTAAGGCGCGGAGTTTAGCGGGAACTCTTCTTGCCACGAAGCGTCCAAAGCGCCGCTTTTTCGCGCGACGGCGTTAATGTCGTAAGCAAGAGCCAGCGTAGCGACGTCGGCTTTTAATCCGTCTATTAGCATCCTAGCCTGCGCGCCGCTACCGCCGTGGCTTTGTAAAATTTTAATCTTTTTGCCGCTTTTTTGCTCGTAGTATTTAATAAAAAGCGCGTTATATTCTTTAAAAAGCTCCCGCGTCGCGTCGTAAGAGACGTTTAAAAGCTGTTGCGCGGCGGCAAAATTTATAAGCGCTAAAAAGATTAAAATTTTATTCAACCGATATCCTTTCGCATTTTGGTTTCAAGCTTAGCGATTTTTCGACGACGGGGCCGATTATTAAAATCGCCGGACGAGCGCATTTTAGCGCCATGGATTCTAAACTTTTTATTCGCCCGACGATTACTTTTTCATCCGCTCTATCTATGTTCGAAACAAACGCCGCGGGCGTATCTAGGTCTAAATTTAGCTTGCTTGCCGCATTTAAAATTTCGCCCGCGTAAGCGTGCGCCATAAGCGCGACCGCCGTAATGTCTCGCGTCTTTAAAATTTCAAGCCAAGCGGTGTTTATCGCGCCGCCTTTTAGATGCGCCGAGACTATCAAAACGCCGCTGCTAACGCCTCTAATCGTAGGCGTAATAAGCGCGCTAGCACATCCGGCAAAAACCGAACTAACGCCGCTAATTAGCTCAAACTCCACGCCGTTTTCCTCTAAAAAGCTCATCTCCTCAAACGCTCTGCCAAACAAGCTCGCGTCGCCGCCTTTTAGCCG
>NZ_CAUQHQ010000154.1:0-4963 GCF_963517995.1 uncultured Campylobacter sp. | reverse complement strand
CGTTTGTGCCGAGCAATACATGACGGCTAAAAAGGCCGAGTGTTTCGGCGATACGGAGATTTTAGAGAAAATTTTAGCCGCAAAAAATCCAAAGAAGATGAAAGACCTAGGCGGGCGGGTACGAGACTTCGACGCTGATTTTTGGGACGAGATAAAATTTGGCGCCTCGTTAAATGCAAATTATTTAAAATTTAGCCAAAACGAGGATTTGCGCGAGTTTTTGCTCTCTACGAGGGATAAAATTTTAGTCGAGGCCAGTCCTCACGATAAAATTTGGAGTATAGGCATGAGCGCAAATGAGCAAAACGCGCAAAATCCGGTAAAGTGGCGCGGACAAAATTTACTGGGATTTGCGCTGATGAGAGTTAGAGATGAGATAGCTAGGGTTTATGAGAACGTGCATTTGTGCGACGCTAGCGAGCTAACGCAGCGCTAAATTTAATAAATACGCAAAATCCGGAGTAAAAAATGACGAAAAAAGAGTACGAAACCGCAGTCGATACGCTAAACGCGTGGGCGAAGGCCTACTACACCGACGACGCGCCCATAGCCACCGACGAGGAGTACGACGAGCTTTATCATAAAGTACTTGATTTTGAGAGGACAAATCCCAGCGATATCTCGATATTTAGCCCGACAAAGCGCGTGGGCGGCGAGGTGAGCGAGGGCTTTGTCAAGGCTCGCCACGGCGCTCGTATGTGGTCGATGGAGGATATTTTTAGTTTTGATGAGTTGCTAGCGTGGTTAAAACGCGGCGACAAAGAGGGGCTGGAGTTTGCGCTTCAACCTAAATTTGACGGCGCGAGCTTAAATTTACTCTATGAAAACGGCGCTCTGGTGCGAGCTATCACGCGCGGCGACGGCATAACGGGCGAGGACGTAACAAGTAACGCAAAAGTTATCAAAAATATCCCGCTACAAATCGCCTATAACGGCAGGATCGAGATCCGCGGCGAGGTCGTGATCGCTAAAAACGACTTTGACGAGATAAATTTCGCCCGCGCGCAAAGAGGCGAGCCGCAGCTATCAAATCCTAGAAATGCGGCCGCCGGCAGCCTGCGCCAGCTAGATAGCGCGGTAACGGCCTCGCGCAGGCTGAGGTTTAAGCCCTGGGGCTACGGCGAGCAAAATTTGGGTCTTGAAACCTACTCGCAGATGATGGATTTTATCTATTCGCAGGGCTTTGAGCGCGAGGAGTTTTTTAAAATTTGCCGCACTGCCGAGCAGATCGAGGATGCGTATAAGCAGCTCGTGGCGCAACGTGATAGCAAGCCATTTATGATGGACGGTCTAGTCGTGCGCGTGCAGAGTATCGCGGCTAGCGAGGAGCTGGGCTACACGGAGAAATTTCCTAAATTTATGGTCGCGTATAAATTTCCCGCGATCGAAAAGACCACGCGGCTGCTTGACGTGGCGTTTCAGGTCGGACGCAGCGGCGTCGTGACTCCGGTGGGCGTGCTAGAGCCCGTAAATATCGACGGCGCGATAGTAAAGTCCGCCACGCTACATAACTTTGACGAGATCGAACGTCTAGGCGTGCAAAGGGGCGATTTTATCAGCATTATCCGCTCGGGCGACGTGATACCAAAGATCACGGGCGTTTTTAAGCAGCGTAGAGACGGCTCGCAGACTCCGATAGAACGGCCGCGCGAGTGTCCCGTATGCGGGTCGATGCTACTTGACGAGGGCGTTTTTATCAAGTGTCAAAACCTCGAGTGCAAGGCCCGCGTGATAAATTCGCTCATACATTTTGCGAGCAAAAAGTGCCTAAATATCGACGGCCTTGGCGACGCGATCGTAAATCAGCTTTTTGAGGCCGGCTTAGTCGCCAAAATCGCCGACATCTACGAGCTTACGGCGCAGGATTTGGCGCGGTTAGAGGGCTTTAAAGATAAAAAGATCGCAAATCTGCTCGGCGCCATCGAGGCTAGCCGCACGCCTGCTTTGCACAGCTTTATAGCAAGCCTTGGCATCGAGCACATCGGAGAGGTAGCGGCCAAAAAGATAGCGCAAATTTACCCGCAAAACTGGCGCGAGCTGAGCTACGGCGAAGTCGCCGCGATCGAAGGCTTCGGCGAGGCGATGGCGGAGAGTTACGCGGAGTTTATGCAGGTAAATAGGCAAAATTTGGATGAGATTTTGCGTTTCGTTAGCCCGCAAGCGCAGAGTTTTGAGACAAAGCAAAGCGCTATAAGCGGCAAGACGTTTGTGATAACGGGCACGCTTAGTAAGGGCAGGGATGAATTTAAAAGGGTTTTGGAAGCAAACGGCGCGAAAGTAAGCGGCTCGGTAAGTAAGAAAACCGACTTCGTGCTTTACGGCGAGGAGGCGGGCAGCAAGCTGGATAAAGCTCGCGAGCTAGGCGTCAAGGCGATAACCGAGGACGAGCTAAGGCGGATGATTGAGATTTGATCTATTTGTCGCAAGTCGCCTAAATATCAGCCGAAACAAAGCCGCCGAGCTCATAAAAAGCGGCAAAATTTTGCTAAACGGCAAAATTTGCTCTAAGCCCAGCTTTGAGGTGGGCGAATTTGATAAATTTGACGGCTTGGGCGGGCTAAATTTAGACGGTACGGCGAGCGTAAATTTAAATGGCGCCAAAAACGGCACAGTAGCGGAAACTAAAAATTTACGTGACGCAAATTTAGCGGACGCCCGCGAGGCTGCGCGCGAAAAAGCTCCTAGCGACGAGCAAAATTTAAACTCAAACGTCGCAAAAATCGAGCTCGTCGGCGAAATCTACGTCGGACGCGGCGCGCTAAAGCTAAAAAGCTTTTTAGCGGCTTGTCCGCTAGAAGTCAAAGGCAAAAACGCCCTAGACGTAGGTTCAAGCACGGGCGGTTTCGTGCAAATTTTGCTGCAAAACGGCGTAAAAAGCGTTACGGCGCTAGATGTGGGCAGCTCTCAGCTTGATAAAAGCCTGCGAGCCGATTCGCGCGTGAAGGTTGCTGAAAATACCGACGTACGCGAGTTTGCGTCAGGGTTTCAAAACTCAGCCAAAGACGGTAAATTTAACAGCGCAGAGCAAAATTTAAAAAAACAAATCGAGCCAAATTTTAATCCCGGCAAATCAAATTTTGCCGAGCAAGGCGAATTTTTAAATGAATCAAGCGAACCAGCTTTTGCTCTGTTAAATTTAACGCAGGCTGGAGCCAAGACGGACGAGTCAAATTTGACCGATACAGATTTCGTGGCAAAAAACCAAAATGCAAAATTTGACTCCCACGCCGCCAAAAACGTCGCGCCAAAATTTGATCTCATCACCTGCGACGTGAGTTTTATCTCGCTTAAAGAGATTTTGCCCTCTATCGACGCGCTAGCGGGCGGAAACTGCGACATTATCCTACTTTTTAAGCCGCAGTTTGAGGTCGGCAGGAGCGCTAAACGAAATAAAAAAGGCGTCGTAACGGACGCAAAAGCCGTGCGTGAGGCGAGGGCAAAATTTGAGCTTGCGGCGGCAAATTTGGGCTGGATAATGCGCCAAACGCTCGAATGCGAGGTAAAAGGAAAGGAAGGAAATGCCGAATTTTTCTACGCTTTTAACAAAAGATAATATCACGGCCGTCGCGATCGGGCACTTTGACGGGGTGCATCGCGGCCACAAGGAGCTTTTAAAGCGCCTTGGCGTTTACGGCGGGCTGGTTGTGATCGATAAAAACAAGGCCAACATCACGCCCGGCCTAAAGCGCGCCGAATACTCTCGCTATCCGTGTTTTTTGTATGATTTTAACGAGATAAAGGGCCTTAGCGGCGAGGAGTTTATCGTGCTTTTGAAGCGGGATTTTAAAAATCTGCAAAAAATCGTCGTCGGTTTTGATTTTAGATTCGGTCGCGGTAGAGCGTGGGATAAGTATGATTTAGCGCGCATTTTTGACGGCGAGGTGGTGGTAGTAGACGAGTTTTGCTTTGAGGGTATGGGCGTGCACAGCTCGGCCATACGCGAGTACATCAAGCAAGGCGAGATCTACAAGGCAAACCTTTTGCTAGGGCGCGAATACTCGGTTGAAGGTCGCGTGATAAAGGGGCAAGGCATCGGGTCGCGCGAGCTAGTCCCTACGCTAAATTTAGACGTAAAAAGCTACCTTTTGCCGCGCGAGGGCGTCTATGCGACGAGGACCCGCATCGGCTACAAGACCTACGGCTCGGTTACCTTTATCGGCAACCGCTCGAGCACGGACGGCAACTTTAGCGTCGAGACGCACGTACTAAACGAAAATATCACGGACGCTCGCGACGTCGCGGTTTGCTTTATCAAAAGGCTGCGCGACAACCGTAAATTTGCAAGCCTAGAGGAGCTAAAGCGTCAAATTTACATCGACATCAAGCAGGCGATGGAGTTCGTCGGCGTGTGCGACCTTTATATCGCCGGCGCAAATGCTAAAAGGAGCGAGCCGTGAAGGACGAAATCTTTAAAGAGCCGATAAAAAAGCAGTTTGAATTTGACGCGAGCGTGGCGTCGGTGTTTGACGATATGATCGGGCGTTCGGTGCCGTATTATGCGGCTTCTCAAAAGCTGATCGCCGATTTTTTAGCGCAAATTTTACCGCAAGGCGCAAGCGCGATAGACCTCGGCTGCTCGACGGCCTCGACGCTGCTAGCCCTTTGGCGTAAAAGAAGCGATCTCGCGCTAAAAGGCGTGGATAACGCGCCTGCCATGCTGCAAAACGCGCGCGCCAAGATAGAAGCCTACGGCGCTAAGATCGAGCTTGAGCTAGCGGACATTTTAGAGTGCGAATTTGACGCGCAGGATGCCGTTTTGATGAACTATACGCTGCAGTTTATCCGCCCGCCCAAGCGTCAGGATTTCGTAGCTAAAATTTACCGCGCGCTAAATGACGGCGGCGTGTTTGTTTTTAGCGAGAAGCTCATTTTTGAGGACAAGACGCTGAGCAAAAATATGATTGAAATCTATGAAAAATACAAGCTCGAACAAGGCTACTCGCGCTACGAAATCGCACAAAAA
>NZ_CAUQHQ010000153.1:0-4966 GCF_963517995.1 uncultured Campylobacter sp. | reverse complement strand
GATCAGGATAAAGAGTATCACTACTTTATAAAGTATTTTGATAGGATTGGAGCTTATAAATTTCAACGAAAAGAATTTTCTACGTTTATGGGGTTGAGTAGCGAAAGTAAATATAAGGCCTCATCCGAAAAACTCTTTGAAGCGGCGGCTATGATACTGCCAAGCAGCGATGATAGACTTAGAATGATTGAGTACTATTTTTACTCGTTTCTTATTAGACATGAGGATATGCATACGAAAAATATATCGATTATTTACGATAACGGTAAAATTTTACTAGCTCCTCTTTACGATATCGCTTGCACGGGCTTTTACGAAGGTATCAAAAACTACGAATCGCATCTAAGTATAAACGGCAAGCAAACCAATATCAGATATAGCGACTTTATGGAGATAGTAAAAAGAGCCAAGGTTGATAGGGCTAAGTTTAATGAGTCTGCTAAAAATATCGTAGAAATTTATATAAAAAAGATGCCAAAGTATATAAAAAAGCTTGAAAAGCTGGATGGGCTGGACTTTTACAAAAAGGATAGAGTCGATGCCGAAGACAAGAGAATAAAAATAAAATCTAAAACCACGCTTGCAGATGTAATGATGAAGCACTTTGAGCAAAGGTGCGAGACCCTAAAAAGAAATGGATGGTTTGAGAAGTTGGGGATAAAGGTATGAGCATAAAAATGAATTTTTATACATCGTGTTATGTTAAAATTTTTTAACGCTTTTAACATAGTGTCACTGATATATTAAAAATTTTATATTTTTTAAGATATCGTAGGGTTTATATTAAAGTACCAGTCCTTGTTACAAAAATTCAAATAGTCTTAAATTTAAGAAGTAATTTATCTGATAGATTTGGTTTATGTATTTCTGCAAATTTAATGATACTTATTTTAATAAAAACGTAGGTGGCAGAGTCAAACGGATCTATCTGCCGAATGATGGCGGATTATACAATTTTTTAAAAAATTTTGCAATTTTTTTAAGAAAGTTAAAAAATTGTCTATATCGCAGCTAAATTGTCTACATTCTAGTTTATTTGATTGTCTGAATATTCAAAGAATGAGCCTAGTTCGTCTTGTATATATAACATCATTTTATCGCTATTGCAAATTCTTAAGAAGAATAACCATGTTTCCAAGAAGGCCTCTATAATGTTATTTTTAAGCATCCTTTCTATTCTATACTCATCCTAAACAGATATTTTTTGTAAATGGGCTCTGATGCCGGCGTCAAATTTGTTAAGCTTTATAAGGAGGCAGTTATTGTGAGCAGATAGATTTCTTAGCCATTTTACGCTATTCAGGCTAAGCATGTGTGATCCTAGTTTCTTGCCTTCGAGGAATTGCTTATTTTTTAAATAAAAGAATTTATATAAAAGCATAAAGTCATTAAAATAGCAAAAGCAAATGAAAAGTTGCTGTAATTAGTTATGTAAGAACTAAGCAAAAGGAGAAAAATAATGTGCTTAATGAATTATATAACGACCTAGAGTACAAAACGCTTCTTGAGCACATATCTAGCCAATATAAAGGAAAGGTGGTTTTAGACAGAAAGCAAACCGCAGCGGTTCTTGGTATTGGTATATCCACTCTTGATCTTCGTATATCGCAGGGTAGAGATATTCCACGTTATATCAAAATGGGAGATGCAAAGAATTCTCGCATAGCGTTTGCGATAACGGATATTGCGACTTATATTTTTCAAAAAAGGGTTAAAACATGCTCTTAATTTCTATAGTAGATAATAAAGAAAAGGACTAAAAATGAGTAATGCCCTTCAAATAGGTGGACACAGCCTAGTTCTTTGTGTAAGAAGCGAATTCTTGACGCTCAAAAAGGCTATTATAAGGTATGAGCACAATGTTAGAGAGATCAAACACGCCTCTAAGATCGGATATCTTAGAGGTAACAGCCGAAATAATAGATACATAGTGCTTACTGAATATAATGATAGCGGTAATATGCGAGAGATACCTAGTAGCGACAAGGAATTTAACAATAAAAAATACATAAAAAAACTCTTGCTGGAATATCACGAAAAGATGAAGGCCGACTACGAAGCCCAAACTAAAACCTATAAAAACGGCAAGGTGGTAAAGAATCGTTGGCGAGAAAACATGGTAGGATTTTCAGAGGTAGTTATTAGCTTTGGTACTCAAAGGCCAAAAGAGCCTAAAGAAGGGTTGAATCAAGCTGAAGTAAATATCGTTAACGCTCAAATTTCGCTTGACAGAGTCCTTAAATTTGCGAGATCGTACTGTGCCAAATACGGCGTTAAATGCCTGCTAATCACTGAGCATAACGATGAGAAGACTAAGCATTATCAGCTTATTTTTACGAATTACCAATTTGTAAATCACAAAAACCTTAGATTTGACGGCAAGGGCGAAACGCTAAAATTCGGTAGAAGCATGCAAAAAATGGGCGGTATAGCATTTGACGGCATCGCTCTAAGAGGCGAAATAGGCAGCAAGGCAAGACATAAAAATTTAAACCAAATGCACCTAGGCGAAAAAGAGTTTAACGACAAGCAAGAGCTAAAAAAGAAAATAAAGCAACTCTTGGTTAAGGAAGTGAAGAAATATACAAAAAAGGAAAAACCTATGTTCGGTAAAGAATATTTTAGAATAGAAGCCCAGGACAACAAAGCTTTCGTAGAAGAGCTTGTGAATTTGGTTTTAGAGCAAATGCAAAACAGTATAAGCATAATTACGGATAGCGAATTAAAGCAAAAATTAGAAGAACTAACTAGGCAACTTTTAAACAAAGGTGAAGTGATAGCAAAAAATAATAAACTAGAGCAATCTAATGAAGAGCTAGTCCGAGAGAATAAAAATCTAAAAGAGATTAACGCAAATCTAAACAACCAAGACAAAATTATAAAAGATAGAAATTTGCGAATAAGCAACCTCTCGGCCGAGCTAATCCAAAAAGATAACGAAAACATTAAACTGCAAAATCAAATAAAAAGCTTTGAAGCAGATAAAGAAAAAATAGAAGAATTAAAGCAAAAAGCAAGTCAAAGCGACATACTAAAAAGCGAGCTTGAAAAAGTCAATCAAGACCTAGAATATAAAGAAAAAACAAATCAATATTTAAAGCAAAGAAACGGATATTTAGAAGCATCCAAAATAAACGAAGAAGCCATAAAGAAAGATAACGATAATAAACAACTACAAATTGTTAAACTACAAACCTCTATAAATAGCAAAAATCGAAAAATATCTGAGCTGGAAGAAGAAGTAAAAGTTAAAGACGAAACGATAGAAAATTTACAGGATAAGTTATCTCTATTAGAAAACTTTAAAATGAAGGTTATTAGTTTTATCTCAAAAATAAGCAATCTAATACCGAATTTTAGTAAGCTATTGGATGATGAGCCTGTGGAGATAAAAAATGAGATAAAAGGCAAGATGTATAGTAGGGATGGGATGGAGATGTAATATACGGAGTTTATTTAATTTTGACTAAATTTTTTGGATATAATCTCGTATTTTCTAAACTTCTCATAATTTTTATTATAGGGAAGCTTTTAAAGGCAGCAAAATGACCGAAGAAGACGTAAAGCTAAAATTTATAACACCCGCCATCGAACAAGCCGGCTGGGACAAGATGAGTCAAATTTCTATGGAGTATCAAATAACCGATGGCAGAATAAATTTGATAAACAGCGTCGCAAAAAGGGATAAGGTCGGTATTAAAAAAGCCGATTATGTCCTAAGTTATCAGTTAAATTTGCCGCTTGCTATCGTAGAAGCGAAAGATGATAGTCATAGTATTAGGCATGGATTGGAACAAGCCAAAATGTATGCACAAATGCTTGATGCTCCATTTGCATATAGCTCAAATGGAAATGGCTTTATAGAATTCGATTTTTTGTCCGGCTCTCAGCGTGAGTTAGCTCTAAATGAATTTCCAACTCCAGATGAACTTTGGCAACGATTTTTGGAATATAAACATTTTTCATCAAGTGCTTTTAAAATCATACAGGAGCCATATTTTTATGACCAAGGTGCTAAAAAGCCAAGATATTATCAGCAGGTAGCCATAAATAGAGCCATTGAAGCCGTCGCTAACGGCAAAAAGCGACTGATGCTGGTTATGGCGACAGGCACTGGTAAAACTTATGTAGCTTTTCAGATTATTCATAGACTATATCGCGCTGGCGCAAAAAAGAAAATTTTATTTTTAGCAGACAGAAATATCTTGGTTGATCAAAGTGAAACCGGCGATTTTAAACCATTTGGTAACAAAATGACTAAGATAAAAGACAAACTACTTGATAGTTCGTATGAAATTTATCTATCGCTTTATCAACAGCTAGTAGACGAAGACGGCAACGAGCCGTTTCGCGAATTCAGCCCAGATTTTTTTGATTTAATCATCATAGACGAGTGCCACCGAGGATCTGCCAAAGAGGACTCACAATGGCGCAAAATTTTAGACTATTTTAAATCCGCTACCCATATCGGCCTTACGGCCACGCCTAAAGAGGATAATGAAATATCAAATAGTTCATATTTTGGGGAGCCTATCTATACTTATAGCCTAAAACAAGGTATAAATGATGGCTTCTTAGCCCCGTTTAAAGTTATCCGTGTTGGTATTGATGTGGATTTAATGGAGTATAGACCGCCAGAAGGCATTCTTGATGATTACGGTAATGAGATACCAGATAAAATTTACAACATAAAAGATTATGATAGAAATTTGGTTTTAACTAATAGAACAAAGCTTGTAGCTAGTCGCATAAGCGAATTTTTAAAAAGCACCGACCGCATGGCTAAAACTATAGTCTTTTGTGTAGATATAGAGCACGCACAAAGGATGTGTGAAGCATTAAGAAACGAAAATAGCGATTTGGTAAGACAAAACCCCAACTATATCGCCCAAATTACCGGCGACGTACCGAACGTAAATGCTATGGTAGAGAGATTTTCAAGACCAGATGAGGCATATCCTGTTAT
>NZ_CAUQHQ010000152.1:0-4994 GCF_963517995.1 uncultured Campylobacter sp. | reverse complement strand
CGTCTAAATACATAGTTTTAGCTCTATCGTTATCGACGAATTTTTCTTGCTCTTCGGATTCGTTAGTCGCCTCATAGTCGTCGTTTAGGTTTGCGCCGGCCTTGCTTTTTAGATTTTTAGAGACGGCAAATACCAAATTTTCGCCCTTTTCAAGTAGCTTTATTTGAAAGCTTTTTGGAGTTTTGGCTACGATTTTGTATTTGATGTTTTGCTTTGCCAAAATTCGCCGTAAATTCTTCCTCGCTAACCTCGTCGTTAAATACCGCTAAAAAGGTATCTTTGGCGTACTCGGTTATGCCCGAGAGCTCAAAATCTCCGCCGTAAATTTTAACCTTGCTTTCGCCCTTTTTGCACGAGTAGCTTACGCCCTTTGCCAGCGGTTTTTTTGGATAAAACAAGATAGAGTCCGAGCCGTATTCAAAGGCGCCGCTGATTTCCGGCGAACACTCGATTATCTTTTTGTGCGTTACCTTGCCGATTAAAGACTCGTCTTTTTGCGCGTATTCTACGCCTAGGCTTACCGCGCCGCCTGCTAAAATTTTGCTTCCGCCCTCAAGCGTAAAGGCGCTTAAATTCGCCGCCAAAACGCAACTTAGGCTTAAGCCCATGAGTTTATAGTTCATTAAAATCTCCTTATTTCCATGTTTATTTCGCTTAGATTCGAGTTTTCGTCCAGACATCCGAGCTTGTGTTTGCCTTGCGTTAAATTTAACGTATTTTCGCTAGCGTTTTTTACTTTTTCCCACTCGTTTTCGTCTATTTTAAGATATATCTCATCGCCGATATAAGCGTAGCATTTTAGCATAACTTTAGTTAAATTCTCATCGCTTAGCAAAATTTGATTATTCGTCGGCATGGCAACGAGAGGTTTATAGCTTTTAAATTTATAATAACAAGGACTATCTTTGATGTCTGCTTGCGTTATCGCGCCGTTTTTGAGTAAAAACCCGACCTCTTCGCTCCTGATACTTTCGCAAACGTCTTTTAGCTCCACGCCCTCTATCAGCCAGTCGTCTTCCTCGTCTTTGCACTCTTTAAATTTAAACGCGTCAAGGCAGGTTTTTTTGCTCTCTATGCCGCTTGGCGCGCTCATGAAAGATAATTTTTGCTTTTGAGCAAGTAGCTTAAATACGTCAAAAACTGCGCGCGAGGCGTCGCTAAATCCGCTTAAATTTTGCGTTTTTTTGCCGTTAAAGTTGCCAAACCACACAGCAACCGTGTAGTCGCTATTTACGCCTATCGTGTAGATATCGCGCGAGCCGTAGCTGGTGCCGGTTTTAAAGGCGATTTGAGGCGTATTTTCGGCGTATTGCCACGCGACGCCAAGATAACTGCGGGAGGCGGAGGAGAGCATTTTTGAGGTTAGATAGGCGCTTTGCGGGCTGATTAGCCGTCCGTAGCCGCTAAGCGTCTTGCCTGCGACTTCAAGCGGTTTTAGCTCGCCGCCGTTTGCGTAGATCGTGTAGAGGTGGGCTAAATTTAGCAAACTCATCTCCGCGCTTCCAAGCGCGATACTATCTGCGTAAAATTCCTTTGGACGACTCACCAAATGCACGCACGAAAGCAGCTCGTAGAGTGAATTTTCGCCAAGCTTGTTGTTTAGGCTAACGGCCGGGATATTTAGGCTAAGCGCTAGCGCCTCGGTCGCCGATATGATACCGAAAAACCTGCTATCGTAGTTTTTAGGCGCGTACTCTCCGAGGAAAATTTCTGTATCTATCATCTGGCTTTTTGGCGTGATGAACCCCTCGTCGAGTCCTAGCGAAAATATAAACGGCTTTAGCGTGGAGCCCACGTTTCTACTCATCGTCACGCCGTCGTTTTGCCCATCGGGAGCGCGCCAGTCGTGCGAGCCTACGTATGCCGCTACGCTCATATTTTTATTGTCGATGATTATCCCGGCGGCATTATTTGCGTCTTTTGATTTTAGCGAGGCTGCGGTATTTTTTATCGCGTTTTCGAGTAAAATTTGCAAATTTAGATCTAAGCTCGAGTGCGTAACGCCGTTTTTTAGAGCTTGCGCGGCGTAGTGTTTGGCCTTATAAACGGCATCGTAGCGTTTGTTTTTAAAGGGCTCCCTTTGCGCTCTAGTAAAGGCGCTTTGATCTATCGCGCCGGCTTTATAAAGCAGCTTAATGGCGCGGTTTTTTAGCGCGTTGATGTTTGATTTTTTATCTAGGCGGTTGGCGTTGGGGTTTTTTGGGATCGTGCTTAAAAGCGCGCACTCGGCGATACTAAGCTCGCTCAAGTCTTTACCGAAATAAAACCTCGCCGCAGCCGCAGCACCCTCGATATTTCCGCCATATGGAGCGAGATTAAAGTAAAAATCTAAAATTTCGTCCTTGCTATAATGCCACTCAAGCTGAAGTGCGGTAAAGATTTCTTTAAATTTATTCGCGTAGGTGCGTTCGTCTCTCTTCATCATGCGCGCGACTTGCATCGTGATCGTGGATGCGCCGATGCGGTTAGAGTGCGTGAGATTATGCGCGGCAGCGCGGATCATGGCAAATGGATTTATGCCGATATGGTAGTAGAAAAATTTATCTTCAAACAAAATAACGCTATCTTTTAGCGTCTGCGGGACGTCTTTAGCCTCAAATCTCCAAATTTCGTCGCTGCTAGGCCGAAGGGCTATGATTTGGCCGTTTTTATCAAAAAGTATGAGCGAATTTTCCCGCTTTAGCGCTTTAACGTCAAGCGGATAAGCGTAATCAAGCGCCAAAAAAGCTACGAAGCAAAGCAGGACAAAGGCGAGAAAAAATTTGATAAATTTAGCTAAAACTCTTTTCATTTCGCGATTATATCGAATTTGCGCGTAAAATCTCGAAAGATTAAATTTATGATAATTGATATATAATTTCAAATATTAATTTAAGCAAAGGAGAAAACCGTGGAATATAGAATAGAAAAAGACACGATGGGCGAGGTAAAGGTTCCAAACGACAAATATTGGGGTGCGCAGACGCAGCGCAGCCATGAAAATTTTAAGATCGGAGTAGGGCTGGAGACGATGCCAAGAGAGGTCATAAAGGGTTTTGCCTATCTAAAAAAGGCGTGCGCGCTGGTTAATCGCAAGCTGGACCGCCTAGACGAGCCTCGCACCGAGGCGATCGCGCAGGCGTGCGATGAAATTTTAAACGGCAAGCTGGACGGAAATTTCCCTCTAGTCGTGTGGCAGACGGGCTCGGGTACGCAGTCGAATATGAATCTAAACGAGGTCGTTTCAAACCGCGCGATGGAGATTTTGGGACTAAATTTCCGCGATAAGGCGGCACTGGACGCGAGAGACGCAAAATTCGTGCATCCAAACGATCACGTAAATAAAGGCCAGAGCTCAAACGACACCTATCCTACGGCGATGCGAATAGCCTTTGTGCTGGAGCTTCAAAAAAAGCTACTGCCAGCGATAGAAAAACTTGAAGCGACGTTGGATAAAAAGACTGCCGAGTTTGCGGGGATCGTAAAGATCGGCCGCACTCACCTGCAAGACGCTACACCGCTCACGCTCGGGCAGGAATTTAGCGGCTACGCGCACATGCTAAAGGCGAGCAAGGCGCAGATCCTCGCTACTATGCCGTTTTTGCAGGAGCTTGCTATCGGCGGCACTGCAGTAGGCACGGGGCTAAACTCGCACCCGAAATTTAGCGAGATGGTAAGCGACGAGCTAAACGCGCTAACGGACACGGCATTTAAATTTAAATCTCATCCGAATAAATTTCACGGCCTAACCAGCCATGACGCCGAGGTGTTTTTAAGCGGCGCGCTAAACGGCCTGGCGGCAAATTTGATGAAGATCGCAAACGACGTGCGCTGGCTAGCAAGCGGGCCAAGATGCGGCATAGGCGAGATAAACATCCCCGAAAATGAGCCCGGAAGCTCGATAATGCCGGGCAAGGTAAATCCGACGCAGTGCGAAGCCGTCACGATGGTCGCCGCACAGGTAATGGGCAACCACGTCTCGATCTCCATCGCCGCAAGCCAGGGTAATTTCGAGCTAAACGTCTTTAAGCCGGTGCTTACGTACAACCTCATCCAAAGCATCCGCCTGCTAAGCGACGCGATGGTAAGCTTTGAGAAACACTGCGCTTGCGGTATCACGGCAAACGAGGCTAAAATCGATAAACTGCTACACGAAAGCCTGATGCTAGTAACCGCGCTAAATCCGCACATCGGCTATGCAAATGCCGCCAAGATCGCGAAAACCGCGCATCATAACGGCACGACGTTGCGCGAGGAGGCGATAAAATCGGGCATATTAACCGCCGAGGAATTTGACGCGTGGGTGGTGCCTGAGGATATGATAGCGCCGAAGGAGTAAATTCGGTCATTTGATTTTTGGGCTCGGCGGGATTTGGGCGATTTTGCCGAGCCTTCTTTAAAATCCATAAATTTGAGAGCAAAATTTGCGGTTGCGCCTTAAATTTTACTCAAATTTGCCGATATACTTTTAAATTTAAAGGCACGGCGATGGATGTAAAACTAAACATAAATTTAAACTCAAATTTGATTAGCGTCGGCAAAATCTCTGCGGCGGCTAGCACGGTAAATTTAAACGCAGGCGCGCTAAATTAAAAAGCGGCGATAGGGGCGATATCTTGCGCGGCGCGTCAGATTCTCTCAGCGGTGCAAACGAGGCCGAAAGCAGCGCCGATATCCTAAAAAAACAGCTAGAAAAACTGCAAAAACGGCTAAAAGAGCTTGAGGCTGCGATAAAACGGGTCAAAGCGAGCAATAATCCATACGCAAAGGATATGGTGGCCTCGCTTGAGACGCAAAAGGGAGCGGTGTTTGCGCAGATAATGCAAATAAGCGCGTGAATTTTAGAAATGCAAGGCGGCCAGAGTAAAATTTGACGCCGTAAATTTGTATTTCAAATTTTAAGAATGCAAAAATTTAATGCCTTGAAACCAAATTCGTAAATTTAAGAAATAGGGCGGTTTTGATTTTAAAATATCAAAATGTAAAAATACTTTATTAAATTTACCTTTTTATAC
>NZ_CAUQHQ010000151.1:0-5015 GCF_963517995.1 uncultured Campylobacter sp. | reverse complement strand
ATAGCGCTAAGCTGCAAAACGACGATGCGTTGCTGTTTTTAAAACGTATCGCAATGGTAATAGCTAAGCTACCCCCGGGCGTCGTAGCAAACGTGATCGGACATACCGACAGCGAGCAGCCGGCGTCTACCGAGTTTAAAGACAACTGGCAGCTATCGTCGGCTAGGGCTATTAGCGTAGTTGGCGAGCTCATCAAAGACGGAGTCGATCCTAAAAAGCTAACCGCATCCGCAAAGGCCGAATTTGAGCCGTTTGCGACGAATTTTACCGAACAGGGCAGGGAGAAAAACCGCAGAGTCGAGATACACTTCGTTTCGTTAAATTTAGACGACAAAGCCAAAACGCAAAAAAGCATACTGGACGCGCAGGAGTAAATTTGAAAAAACTGACGTTTTTGCTGTTTTTTATCTTTGCGGCGGTCGCGATCGGCGAGGATAACGTCACGATCCCGACCGTAAATCTCAGCCTAAGCGCGCCTACTACGCCCACTCAGCTAGTTAGCTCGCTAAACGTCCTACTGGTCCTCACCGTCCTCACGTTGGCTCCTTCGCTCATTTTTATGATGACCAGCTTTTTGCGGCTCATTATCGTTTTTTCGTTCTTGCGACAGGCGATGGGTACGCAGCAGATGCCGCCCTCTACGGTGCTTATTAGCCTTGCGATGGTGCTTACGTTTTTTATCATGGAGCCTGTGGGCAAGAAAGCCTACGAAGCTGGCGTGCAACCCTATCTAAGCGAACAAATCGGCTATCAAGAAGCTTTTGAACGCGGAGTGAAGCCGTTTCGCGAGTTTATGATAAAAAATACGCGCGAGAAGGATCTGGCGCTGTTTTTACGCATCAGAAATATGCCAAACCCGCAAAGCTTTGACGATATCCCGCTCACGGTCGTGATGAGCGCGTTTATGATTAGCGAGATGAAAACGGCGTTTGAGATAGCATTTTTGCTCTATCTGCCGTTTTTGGTCATCGATATGGTCGTTAGCTCCGTGCTCATGGCGATGGGTATGATGATGCTGCCGCCGACGATGATTTCGCTGCCGTTTAAGCTGCTTATTTTCGTGCTCGTGGACGGGTGGAATTTGCTCGTTATGAACCTCGTTAAAAGCTTTCATTAGGTTTTTTGTCGCTATAATCTTAAAAATGCTCCGCGCGCCGCTTAAATTTTCATTTTATTTTACCTACGGCGCCAGGCCCCGGGCGGGCAAACCCGCTCAAATTTAGCCCGCGTCGCCCAGAGCTAACAGGGAAGGGTTTAGATGAAAAAAATTTATATATTTTTGAGTTTTTGCTTTTTTTTAGGCGGTTTGGAGGCTGAATCTGAAGGAAATTTGCCCGAGCTGATTTTGGCCGCGCAGAGCTCAAATTTAGCTCAAATTTCAAACTACGAATCGCAAAAAGCGCAGCTGCAAAAAGACGCAGTAAAGAGTGCGTATATGCCAAGCCTCACGGTCGAGGGCGGATACAGCTTTTTAAGCGGCGACATAAACGTCCTTCGCCCGCAAAGAGCCGCTACGGCAAGAGCTATTTTGGAGCTTGCCGTTTATGACGGCGGCAAAAGAGAAGCCCTGCTAAGCTCGCTTTCGCATCTTAGCGCGGCTGAAATTTTAAAAAACGAGGAGTATCAAAACCTGCTTGCGTTTAACATGGCTAAGCTTTATTTTAGCTTTTTGTCGCTGGGCGAGCTTGCGCTGGCAAAAGAGGGCGAGATAAACTACCTAAAAAACGCGCTAAATAGGCTGGAAAAATACTACCGCGCGGGGCTTAGCGACGAGAGCGAGTATGAAGCGATAAATGCTAGATACGCCATGGCGCTCGCCGAACGCCTCGAGATATCGCAAAATCAAAACGAGATAAAAAATCAAATTTACGCGCTAACGGGCAGGGATATAAAGCCCGTGGCAGGGTCTAGGATCGCGCTTGCTGATGAGGACTTCGCGCCGCAAAAAGGCGAAAAGCCTGAGCTCGAGGCGCTTAGGCTAAATTTCGCCGCGGCTTTGGAGGACGAAAAAATAACCGTGTCCGAGGCAAACCCGCAAATTTTCATCAAAAACACCTACACTTTTATGCGCACGCATTACGATAGAAACTTGCTGCCTGCGCAGTATAGAAGCGCGCTGGAGCCCTATTTCGACGACTTTTTTAAGCCAAATTTAAACACCAACGAGCTGATTTTAGGCTTTAGCTGGAAGGCGTTTGATTTTGGCGCAAACAAAAAGCAGCGCGAGATAAAGCGCATAAGCGCGCTGCAAGCGAAGTTAAATCTGGACCAAAAGCGCTTGCAAAACGAGCTAAATTTAGCAAATATCAAAAACGACCTAAAGACGCTCGAGCAAAAGATCGCCGCAGGTAAAAGCGCGCTAAACTCGGCGCAAACCTCGCTAAATGCCGTTAGTAAAAAGTATGAAGCCGGGCTGCTAGGGTACGTGGAGTTTTTAAACGCGACCGCGCAGAGCTTTAGCGCAGGCAGCGCACTGGAGCTAAGCAAGAGTAAATTTGAGATCAAAAAGGCGGAGTATCTATACGAGCGCGGCGGTAAAATCGCCGAAAATATCGAAAAAACGGAGCGCAAATGAATAAAATTTTACTTTTTTTACTGAGTGCGGCGGTTGCGCTTTGTGCCCAGGATAGGATCTACGCGAGCTTTGACGTCGCACCCGCAAAAGACGCGCAGCTCGCGCTAAAAGCCGTCGGTATCGTAAAGAGCATAAACGTAGAAATCGGCTCCGCGGTAAAGCGCGGCGACGTACTGCTCGAGCTTGAAAACGAGAGCGAAAAGCTAGCCGTAAAGCTCGCGCAAAACGACCTAGAGAGTGCGCAGACGGCAAAAGCCCACGCAAAAAGCGTGCTGGATAAATTTAAGCTCGTTCAAAGCGTGAGCTCGAAGCAAGCTTTTGAAAATGCGGAGTTTGATTTCAAAAACGCAGCGCTAGCCGAAAATAGAGCGCATCTGGCGCTAAATTTGGCGAAAAAGAGGCTTGAGGATACGAGGCTGCTAGCGCCTTTTAGCGGGATGATATCAGGCAAGAGCATCGAGGTTGGCGAGGGCGTGGGCGGCGTAGCGCAAAAGCTGATGTCGATTTTTTCCTATCCGGACGTGAAGCTCAAGCTTAGCTTTGATGAAAAATTTAAAGACCGCGTAAAAATCGGCAGCGAATTTATCTATAAACTAGACGGCCAAAGCGAGGAAAGACGCGGCGAAATCAGCCTTATTTATCCGACTATCGATACGAAAAACGGCAAAATTTACGCCGAAGTGCAGGCGCGAAATTTGACGCCGGGGCTTTTTGGCGAGGGATATATCGTCACTAGCGCGCAGGACGGGGACGCAACGAGCGATAAAAAGGCCGCCGAGCCTAAAAACAAGGATGAAAATAAAACATTTGGGCTTAAATTTGAAGGCTTGAAAAACGGCGGGCATGCTGCTAGCGGCGCGAAATTTGACGACAAAAAAACTAGCTTCGGTATGGCTGGGTTTTTAAATTTGAGGGCGCAAGCGAAAAGCGAGATAAATTTAAACTCAAATTTTGCATGCGGCGTTAAATTTGACTCAGTCGCAAAAAATGCAAATTTGATGAGCGGGTCAAATTTATCGCATAAACAGCGAGATATAAATTTAAACACAGAATTTGACGCGGCGCAAATTTTACTAGCCGCTAAACGCCAAACGTTTTTTGCGCAGCAGGGCGGACGGGTAAATTTGACGCAAAAGGCAGTTTTGGCGAAGGCGCAAAATGTATAAACTAGCCATAAATCGCCCGATTACGACGTTGATGTTTTTCGTCGCGCTCGTATTTTTCGGAGCGATGTCGCTTTTTAGGATGCCGGTAAATCTCTTTCCCGAGGTTGTCATCCCGCTGGTTAAGATCACGACCTACGCGCCCGGCGACATGAGCCTCATCGAGAGCAGGGTCACTAAAAAGATCGAGGACGAGGTCTCGACGATAGACGGTATCAAAAAGATCAGGTCATATACATTTAACAACCTCAGCATCGTTTTAGTCGAGTTTAATCTCAAGAAAAACATCGACGTCGCCGCAAACGACGTGCGCGACAAGGTCGCAAAGGCAAAGCTGGACGCCCAGCCCGAGATAGAGAAAATTAGTAGCGACAGCGGCAAGGTGGCGAGCTTTTTCGTTAGCCGCAAGGACGAAAATTTAACCGCGCTCATGCAAGCGGTCAAAGACGAGGCAAAGCCGTTTTTGCAGCGCGTAAAAGGCGTGGGCAAGGTCGATGACAAGGGCTTTTTGGAGCCTGAGATTAAAATTTACCTTGATCCGTTTAAGCTCGATAAATACGCCCTGACCGCGGCCTCGGTCATAAATATAATCAAATCGCAAAATTTAAAAGCGCCGCTTGGCAAGCTGGAAAACAGCGAATTCGAGATATTTTTAAAGAGCGAATTTGACGCTAAAAGCGTGCGCGAGCTAGAGGAGATCCGCCTGCAAAAAGACGTATTTTTAAAAGACGTCGCGCGCATTGAGTTATCTCATCACGACACCGATGCCGTAGCGATGTATAACGGCAAGCGCGGAGTGCTGCTCGACGCTATAAAAGTAAGCGGCGCAAACACGATCGAGACGGTAAACGTGCTCAAGGCTAAAACGGACGATCTAGTGGCAAGACTGGGCGCGAACTACGAAGTGGAGCGGGTTTATGAAAAGAGCGAAAGCATCCTAAAGCACATAAATCAGGTCAAATTTGACATGATGCTAGGCGTCGCGCTCACCGTCGTCATTGTCTTTTTCTTTTTGCGAAGCTTTAGCGCGACTATCATCGCCGCGCTTGCGATACCTGCTAGTATCGTGGGGACGTTTTTTATCATCGATGTTTTGGGCTTTGATTTAAACCGCCTCACGCTGCTGGCTCTCACGCTTGGTATCGGTATATTTATCGACGATGCGATCGTGGTCGTGGAAAATATCTCCAAAAAGATGCAAGAGGGCGAGATCAATCCGCTACAAGCGAGCTTTGAGGGCGTGCGCGAGATCGCCTTTAGCGTGCTTAGCATTAGCG
>NZ_CAUQHQ010000150.1:0-5086 GCF_963517995.1 uncultured Campylobacter sp. | reverse complement strand
CCTTTAAATTTATACGCCAGCACCATGCCGTCTTTGGCTTGCTCTTTTAGTGCGTCGGTGATTTGCACTTCGCCGTTCTTGCCGGGTTTGGTGCGCTCTAGGATCGTGAAAATATCGGGCGTCAGGATGTAGCGGCCGATGACTGCTAGGTTGCTCGGAGCTTCTTTAGGGTCCGGCTTTTCTACCATGTCGCTAACCATGAGCAGATCGTCCTCGATCGCGCGGCCCGTGACGATGCCGTAGTTTTTGCTCTGCTCGATCGGCACTTCCATTACCGCAACGACGCTGCAGCGGTATTTTTCGTAGATTTTAACCATTTGAGATAGCACGCCTTCGCCATCTTCGTTGATGCACAGATCATCGGCCAGCACCACGCCAAACGGCTCGTCTCGCACGAGGACTTTGCCCGTGTGGATCGCGTTGCCTAGGCCCCTCATACTCTCTTGGCGCGTGAATGAAAACGTGCAGCGCGCCATCAGCTCTCTGATCTCGGTTAGCAGGTGTTCTTTGTTCGTGCCCGATATCTGATGCTCTAGCTCGTAGCTGATATCAAAATAATCCTCCAGCGCGCGTTTGCCGCGGCCGGTTATAAACGCCATGTTTTTCATGCCGGCCTCCAGCGCCTCGTCCACGCCGTAGTGGATCAGCGGTTTTGTGAGGATCGGCAGCATCTCTTTTGGTAGCGATTTGGTCGCAGGCAAAAATCTCGTGCCGTAGCCTGCAGCCGGAAATAAACAAGTTTGTATCATGATTTTCCTTTTGATTTTTTAGGAGATTATAGCGAGTTTTGGCTTATTTGGAGTATTAGGGGCGGTTTTGAGCGGTCAAATTTGACTAAATTTAATTTTGCCGGCCGAGACCCTAGTCTTGAAAACGCGAAATTTAACGCCATCAAATTTAAAAACCAAATTTTGCTCTTTCAAAATACGGGTTCGGGCGAGTAAAATTTTAATTAAAGCAAAAAAAGGGCGCAAATTTATGAGTTTAAAATGCGACGAATTTATCTAGCAAATTTACCGTCAGGCGGCGGCAAATTTATATCCCTCTAAACGCCGCCTTTGCGTTTTCTAGGTCGTTTGCATCAGGGTGAGTCGCGGCTCTAGCCCATCTGGCTTCGCGCTCCGGAGTCACGGCGTAGCGCGGGTCGTTAGGAGCTGCTTCGCCCATTTTGCGTAGTTGCTCGATGACCTTTGGATCGATCGCGCCTTGGCAGTAAAACTCGCGTAAAATTTCATTTTCGCCCTCGCGCAATACGACTTTTGCTTTTTCTAGGCAGTTCATCGCGTGCTCGTGCTGGGGATCCATGCCAAGCGTCATAAAGACGCCCGTTTTTTTGCCCTTTATCTTGCTTAAAAAGCGTTTAAATTTAGGCTCCGCGTCGCCCTTATCGACGTAAAATCCAAGCGCGATAAAGTCGTAACCGTCCAAATTTAGGTGCAGATCATCGGTAAATTTGACCGCTTCGCAGCCAAGCTCGTTTGCGATAGCAAGACCGACTTTCTCGGTATTTCCGGTCGCGCTCGTGTAGATAACTATTTTTTTCATTCAAAGTCCTTTTGTGAGATATTTGCTACTTCGGTGCCGATAGAGTTGCCCCAAAATACGCCGTCTGTGGTGTAGTTTAAAAAGCCGTTTTCTATGCGCATATAGCCTTTGTTTTCGCATTTTTTGAAAAACTCCGTTAGCGCGCTAAAGGTCTCGCCCTTAACTAGGCTTTTTACCTGCGCGAGGTCGATTTTCGGGTACTGAAAGAGGCTTTTTAGCCGTGCTTCGGCGCGCTGTTTGTCGTCTACTTTGTTTATCATACGCATTTTTTCTTTAGCGTTATAGATATCGTAGTAGCCTAGCCTTCCGCCCGAGCCTCTTCCTAGCGGCAGGATATCGGCGCCTTGATGGCTTAGGCGGATATACTGATAGCGGTCGCGACCGATACGGTTAAATTTAGTATGCTCTAGCACCTCGTAGTTGCCCGTGCCCAGTAGCTTTTCAAAGAAAGCGTTGTGCAGCTTATGCTCGTAGTTCACGTCGTAGTAGTCCTGCGAGACCGTCTTTGCGAGCTGCGATTTTTCAAAAAGCTGAAGCGAATAAAAGCTCGTGCTGTCGATCTTTAGCTCATCTATTAGGCGCGCGTCTTCTAGCACCTCGTCTATAGTTTGATCCGGGTAGTTAAAGATAACGTCCGTACAAACCATGCCGCTAAAATTTTGCCTGATCATTTTTAGGTGCTCTATCGCGCCTTTTTTGTCGTGGACGCGGTTTAGCAGTTTGCGGCCTTTGTCCGAAAACGTCTGCACGCCGATGCTAAAGCGGTTTACGCCTAGGCTTTCTAGCAGGCGCACTTTGCTTAAATTTAGATTGTGCAGCGTGGTTTCTAGACTAAATTCGCAGTCCTCGGCGATATTAAAATTTAAGCGCAGAGCCGCGATAATAGGCTCTAGGTGCTTTTCTTTTAGTATCGTCGGAGTTCCGCCGCCAAAATAGACGCTGCGGATATTTTTAGCTTGCAGATACGGGAATTTGCCGTATTTCTTGATCTCGCCCAGCAGATACTGCGCGTAGCTATCTAGCTCGTCCTCTAGCTTCGTGCGGTTCATCGAGCAAAACGAGCAGATATTATCGCAAAAAGGCACGTGGATATAGATCACGCCGTCCTTTTGCGTCGGCAGCTCCTCGGTTAAAAATTTCTCGACCTCGGCGTTAGTCGCCATTTTTATTTTTTTGGGACGCGTCGGTCCTGCGTGTCCCTTTTGTCTGGTTTCAAACATTTCGCGCCGCCGCTAGTTTTCCATACTATTTACTATATTTATGACTTCGTCGCGCAGGCTCTCGACCGTTAGCTCGGCCTTTTTCTCAAACGGCACGAACACCTCGCCCTCGTCGCAAGCGATATACATGCCATCCTCGGTGATATCGGTCATTTTGACGTTTTGCGGGTTTTTAAAGCCGCCGAATCTCGCGCACATATCCTCGGTGATGCCGATGAAGTTATCGTTCATCATGCCTAGCGCCATCTCTTTGGCTTCCCTTGCTTCTTCGTCCAGCTTCATATTATCTCCTTAGTTAAAAATGATATTTGTTATTTTAACCGTTTGAAGCTGAATTTTAGCCCTTAATAAGCGCGATTTGCCCGTTTTTTATCTCGTAAATTTTATCCGCCGCGTCAAAATACGCATCGTCGTGACTGATCGCAAAAATCGTGTATCCCTGCGCCTTTAGCTCAGGTAAAAACTCCGCGTAAAAATGCCGCCTAAACTCGGGGTCTTGATCGGCCGCCCACTCGTCAAGGATCAAAAATTTACGCTTTTCAAGTAGCGCAGCGACCATTGCGAGGCGTTTTTTCTGACCTTGAGAGAGATTTAGCGTGCTAAATTTGCCGTCCTTTACGCTTACTTTATTTTCTATCGACATCTTTTTTAGCAGCCCATCTATCAGTGCTTCATCCTCGCTCATAGCTTCGTCAAAGAGATAAAAGTCGCTAAACACCGCGCTAATCGTATTTGCGTAGCTTTTTAAATTTGACTCGGTGATTTTGGTATCGTCTGCGAATATCTCGCCGCTTTTTGGCGCTAAAAGTCCGGCTAGTATCATAAATAGCGTGCTTTTGCCGCTGCCGTTTTTACCGATCAAAAACACCGTCTCGCCGCGCCTAATCTCTAAATTTATATCCTTTAGCGCAAATTCGCTCCCCTCGTCGTAGGCGAAATTTATATCTTTTAGGCGCAGTTTTTGCCAAATTTGCGGAGCTGTCTCGCCCAGCTCAAATTCAGGCTCAAAGGGCGCTAGGTCTAGCTTTTTTAGCCGCTCGTAAGCGATACGCGCGCGAAATACGCTAGGCACCGAGTAAAGCAGCATCATGAGAGGCGCTCGCAAAAAAAGTATCGCCAAGGCCACCGTGATTGCGTCTTGCAGGCTTGCAGCGTCATAGGCTAGGCAAAAATATATCTCGATACCTACGGCGCCTAGCGCCACCGCGTTTAGCCAGTTACTCATAAAGGATTGATGGATCTCTGCTTTTACGATATTTTCGCGTAGGCTTTTTGCGTTTGGGATAAAGCGGTCCCAAAAAAGCCGCTTTGCGCGGGCTAAATTTAAGCTAAGCTCCCTATGCCCTTCGATACAGGTCTCATAGTCGCGGTACAGCTCGTCCTCGCACTTGCGGTATCGCTCGAAGTATTTGTGGATATTTTTTATGAAGTATCGGCAAATCCACGTCGCAGCGCCCATCCAAAGCGCCAAAAACGCAAAAATCTCGGCCGAGATATAAAGCACGTAAACGCCCGTCGCACCGATGATGAGCACGCCTTGGATGATGCTTGGCACCTGCATAAAGCCGTCGGTTAGGCTGCGCACGTCGCTTGAGAGCGAGGCGATCAAATTTGACTTGCCCGCGGCTACAATTTTTTGATTTGCGGTATCTAGGATCCTTTTTATCGTTTTGGCTCGCAGCTCGTAGACAAAATCGTTGCCGATCACGCTAAGGGCGATGCGCGAGAGCACCGAAAAGCCCAAAAATAAAATCAAAAGCGCGAAAAACGCGAGCAAAATTTGAGCGTCTTGTTCTTTTAAATTTAAGAGGTATTTGTTGATAAAGGCTAGTATTAAGATCCCCGAGCCGCTAAAAACGGCGCTAGATACGATCATGGCGATGATTTGCCAAAGAGTTTTTTTCGAGATTTTTTTAAACATTTTCATTCTTTTTTGAGAGCTTATTTCATTTTAGCCGCCATTTTATAAGAATGTTTTTAAAATTTCGCTAAAATCGGGCTTTATTTAAAGGAGAAAATTGCAAACGGTTTTGCGGGTCGTATCGACCAAAACTGAAGCCAAAAAATCGACGTTTTTATGCTTTTTGTGCCCGATTTGCGAGTTTAAAGCCTTGCACGAACAGCTAAAAGCGGAGCATCCAAAGGCCGCGCACGTCGTGTGGGCGCTGCGCGAGCGAAACGGCTACGGCCAGATAGTAGAAAATCAAAGCGATGACGGCGAGCCAAAGGGTACTAGCGGGCAGCCCTCGCTAAACGCGCTTAGAGGCGCCCAGCTTATAAACGCGGGCGCACTCATCGTTCGGTATTTTGGCGGGATAAAG
>NZ_CAUQHQ010000149.1:0-5101 GCF_963517995.1 uncultured Campylobacter sp. | reverse complement strand
CACGCCAAACATCCTTGCGTATTCGCGGCTAAACTGCGATGCGCTCTCATATCCCACATCAAAAGCAGCCTGCGCAACACCGATATTTTTATTTACGAGCAGATTTTTTGCCTCTTCTAGGCGGATCTTTTTTTGAAAAGCTACTGGGCTTAGCGAGGTTACGGTTTTAAAGTTATGATATAGCGAAGACTCGCTCATATCGCATTCGCGCGCGACATCTTTCATATTTAGCTTTTGCGAAAACTCGTTTTTTATCTTTGCTACGGCTTTTGAAATTTTATTTGAAACGCTGCCTTGCATCGCAAATTTACTTAAAAAATAGCCGCTTTTGTCGTTTGTTGCGAGCATATAAAGTATCTCTTTTTTAGCAAGGTCTGAGAGAAATTTGACCTTATCTTTCGGCTTTTCTAGCAACCAAACAAACCTCAAAACAGGCTCTAAAATCTCATCCGTTAGCTCGCCAAAGAATATGCCTTTTTCGCTTTTTTGCAGACTCTGCTCTTTTACGTCCACGCCTTTTAGCACTTCATAGACCTCATCTAGGCTAAATTTAATGCGAAGCGAGATGTAGGGTTTCTCTTTTGAGGCGTCTGTTAGGCTTACATTTAACGGTACATGAGTAGAAGCCAGCGCATAGGTCTGCTCGTCGTATCCATGCATCTCATCGCCAAAGCCGATCGCCTTTGCTCCTTGCAGTATTATGCACAATGACGGCTCATAAACCGTGCTGATAAAATCGTGCGTTTTGTCGCTGATATAAAAGTCAAGCGAGTCGATATCGCTTTGGGTAGATCCCACTATGCCGTATCTGTCTAATAAAAACTCTTTTGTCTGCTCTTTTGGTAAATTTACATCAGCCATTTTTGCGCCTCCAAACTAAATTTTGCAAAATTATACAACTTTTTAGAAAATTTGCAGGATTAGGCATGAAATTTACAGAATCGTTCTAACGTAAAATTTAAAATACAGATATAATGCATCACAACAAAACGATATTTGAGACAAGTAAAATCCAAAGCTCACCAAAATATCAAAAAATTTAAAGGAAAAAGATGAATCTTAAGAAATTTGCGGCGACGCTTGTAGCGTCAAGTTTTATTTTAGGAGGCAATGCAATGGCTAGTACAAACGTAGTAAAATCACCGCTAGAAGCGGTATCTATGGTAAGCGAGTGGGACAAAGTTTTCGCTAAAAGCGATAAGGTAGATCACAAGAAAGTTAAATTTAAAAATCGTTACGGCGTGGAGATTGTCGGCGATCTTTATACGCCTAAAAATTTGCACGGCAAAGCTGCTGCGATCGCAGTTAGCGGACCTTTTGGCGCGGTCAAAGAGCAATCAAGCGGCCTTTACGCCCAAACTTTAGCCGAGCGCGGCTTTATCACGCTTGCCTTTGATCCGAGCTACACCGGAGAGAGCGGCGGCGAGCCAAGAAATTTAGCAAGTCCGGAGATAAACACTGACGATTTTAGCGCTGCGGTGGATTTTCTAGGCACCCAGAGCAATATAGATCGAGATAAGATCGGCATTTTAGGCGTATGCGGCTGGGGCGGTTTTGCTCTAAACGCAGCTCTTGCAGACCCTCGCATAAAGGCGGTTGCAACCAGCACGATGTATGATATGACGCGAGTGATGGCAAAAGGCTACAACGATAGCATAGGCGCCGATGAGAGATATGAAACTAAAAAGAAGCTAGCCGAGCAACGCTGGCTCGATGCTAAAAATGGCAAACCGGCATATACGGGCGCGATAAACGTTGATCCAAAAAAGATAGACGCAAGCACGCCGCAGTTTATCGCTGAATATGCGGACTTTTACCGCACGCCACGCGGATATCACAAACGCTCTGTAAACTCAAACAGCGGAGAGAGCGGCTGGATCGTCACAAATCCTATCTCGTTTATAAATATGCCGATCCTTGCCTACGCAAGCGAGATGAGAACTCCGACTCTTATCGTAGCCGGCGAGAAAGCGCACTCAAGATACTTTAGCGAGGACGCTTTTAAATCTCTTGGCAATAAAAATAAAGAGCTAGTTATCGTCCCGGGCGCCGTGCACACAGACCTATATGACAATAAAAACAACAAGATCCCATACGATAAATTTGAGGAATTTTTCAAAGCAAATTTGAAATAAACCGCTGCCCCTGCACCTTGCGGGGGTCAATTTAAAAAGGAAAACAATGGAAAATTTTACATTTTATAACCCGGTAAGAATAGAATTTGGCAAAGGCAAAGAAGCTCATATCGGCGAGTATATGAGAGAATTTGGAGCTAAAAAAGCCCTTGTGCTATACGGCAGCGAACGCGTAAAAAAGAGCGGACTGCTTGGCGTAGCCACCGATAGTCTAAAAGCAAACGGCATCGAATTTACCGAGCTTGGCGGCGTGAAGTCAAACCCGGTACTAAGCAAAGTAAACGAAGCGATCAAAATAGCCCGTGAATTTGGCGCCGATAGCGTGCTGGCCGTTGGCGGCGGCTCGGTGCTAGACTCTGCAAAAGCAGTTGCTGCCGGAGCTAAATATAGCGGCGACGTGTGGGACTTTTTCGTAGGTAAAAATCCGGCCGAGTCGCTTATGGTATTTGACATCATCACACTAGCGGCAACTGGCTCTGAGATGAATCAAAACGGCGTTGTGACCAACGAAGCGGCTAAATTAAAGCTTCATCTGGGTGCGCCGTGCCTTTTCCCAAAAGTATCTGTCGTAAACCCGCAGCTACAAGCCACCGTCAGTCGCGACTATCTAGTTTATAGCGCAAGCGACGTTATCGCGCACAGCATCGAGGGCTATTTCACGGCTACAAACTATCCGCTAATCGCCAGAATGCAGGTAGAAGCAAACATAAAAACCATCATCCGAACGACTGAAATTTTACTTGCAAACCCTGATGACTACGACGCTAGAGCTGAGTTTGCCTGGGCTGCGACGATGGCGCTAAATGGCATAACTATGGTCGGTACTTCAGGCATCGAGTATCCAAACCACATGATCGAGCATGCGATGAGTGCGGTAACAGACTGTGCGCACGGAGCTGGACTAAGTGTGGTTATGCCTGCGTGGATGAAGTGGTATAAGGATAGAAATTTAGGCGTGTTTGAGCGTTTTGCGAGAGAAATTTTTGGGCTTAAAACGGCAGATGAGGGCATAGAGGCGCTAAAAGTGTGGTTTGACAAAATAGGCACTCCAACAAGTCTATCGCAGCTAAAGATAGATAGCGAGGCGCTTATAAATGAGATCGCGGGTGTGGCCTATGAAAACGCAAAGGCGTGGGCGATGCAAGAGCTCTATCCAAAGAAAAATATCGCTCAAATCCTTGAACTGGCAAGATAAATTTAAAGTGAGTCAAAATGAGAAAAATTTTAGCCATCTTTATGCTTTTTGCGGGGTTAAATTTGGCAGCAGGAGAGAAAATGCAAAATTTAAAGATAATCCTAAAAAGCTCTAACGGCGAAGCGACGGCTATCCTAGACGATACGGCAGCAGCAAGAAGCTTTGCTGCACAGCTACCGCTAACGCTAAATTTAGAGGACTACGGCGGACACGAAAAGGTCGCTAAGCTGCCAAAACCGCTTGATACAAAAGGCGCTCCGAGCGGCAGCGACGGCAAAAAAGGCGAGATCTCCTACTTTGCTCCGTGGAATAACTTCGTCATCTACTACGGCTACCAGCCTTACTACGAAGGTATCGTGCGCCTGGGCGTGATCGAGGGCGATGTGAGCTCGGTCGCAAAAGACGGGCAGATTAAGATCGAGCTAGCCGAATAATAAATTTAATATAGAGCCGGATTTTAGGGCAAAAAGAGCTCTCGTAGGGCGTGCTAAAAAGTGCGCATATGTGTTTAAATAAAATTGCGCTCAGCTCCGAAGATAAAGCTAAATTTGAAAAAATTTTAATCAAGGAGATGAGAATAAGCCTCGCCAAAGAAAGCGGCATGCTGGCGCTTTTTGCCTTCACGCTAAAAGATGCGCCGAGCCAGTGGATATTTTTTGAAATTTACGCAGACGAGGCCGCGTATGAGGCGCACAGGCAGGCGACGCATTTTAAGGAGTTCTTGCAGGCGCGCGGCGATATGGTTGCTATGTTTGAGGGTTTTTCGCTAAAAAACAACTACTCTTTTAGCAAGATGAAGCCCCGCAAATAAAAACTAAATTTAGACGGTTTTGTGAGAGCGTCACCGAATGCGTTGGCGTAAAAAACGTCTCAAACTAGATTTTAAAAAAGGAGAAAAATGATAGATATTAGGTATTTTAGGTTTGTTTTCGCGTTTATTATGGCGCTTTTTATGTCGCTTATCATCTCAGGCGTACTTACATACCTAAATTTGGGGTTTGCCGATGGTTTTTTTGGCATTTGGATGGCCGGTTACGCAAAAGCTTTTGCCGTGGCGTATCCTAGCATACTTGTAATCTCGCCGCTAACTACGAAGATTACCAAAGCTATTTGCGTAGATAAATCGCAAAAGTAAATTTAGCGGCTAAATCGTCTCTAAGCCTTGGGCGTAAGGCCAGCATGCCCTTATAGGTGCGCGGTTTAAATTTGAACGCAGAAGCTGCGCGTAAAAAGCAAAATCACCTAAGATAATAGGCGGAAGCGAAAGCAGCCTTGTCTGAAACGGGACTAAGGGCGGACTTTTGTGGACGCGAACGACTTGTTTTTTAACGGTTTGTCGGCGACATAAGCAGAGCATAAATTTAAACTCGGTTCGGCGGCATAAATTAACGCTCGCGGGCGAATTTAAAGAGTAAATTTATCGCGCCTTGCTTAACGTTGGGCGGCTTTATTTGCCGCTAGAGCGTAGATTTGCTTTTAAATTTAAACCTAGTCTGAGCTTGCGGCGTAAAATAAATTTAGCAAATCTCGCCGCTTAATTAAATTTTATCCCTCGCACGACCTGCGCGCCAAGACCCGTTTGCATATGCCGCAAAAACATCGCGTGATAAAAGTCCCCCTCGTGCCCCGGCGCGTCGTAGGTGGCGACGAGGCTTGCCGGTACGACGACTCTGCGCCTGATGTTTGCCTCGTTTGCGCTAAGTTTTAGGTGCGAGACTAGCTGATATACGCAAAGATCGGTGCAGTCGCCGAGCACTACGAAGGTGTCTAT
>NZ_CAUQHQ010000148.1:0-5163 GCF_963517995.1 uncultured Campylobacter sp. | reverse complement strand
CTACAAGCCTTATTAAATAATAAAGCAAAAATTAACGGAAAATGGTATTACGTAAAAGATAAAATAGGCGAATATGAACTATCCTTAATCAAAGGGTCAAGTGTCATCCTGGCAAATAAGGAACAGAAAATAAACTTAAATTTAAAAAAAGGAGAAAACAAAAATGTTATCATTAAAATTAAATAAAATCATACCTATTTCTATATTTACTGCATTATCACTATCTTCTCTTAGTGCTGGTAGTTGTGACAATAGGGTATTTAATCTTAAAATAAACGAGCAAGTTACAGTACAAGAAGTATTAACTCAGCTCTCAGATATGTGTCATTTTAGTATCGTATCAAAAGATCAGTTTGCAAAAGATGCAATAGGCGAGCAAATATTTGGTGTAAATATAAAAGACAAAACGCTAAATGAAATTTTTACTTTATTGTTATCTGAAAAAGATATGAGCTACACATTTTCTCAAGATGTGTTAAAAATTTCTTCCCTTCAAACAAAGACTTTTAAGATCGATTACATAACTTCTATTAGAGAAGGTACCGCAATAACAAAAGCATCTGTTGATTCAGCACCCACAGAAGTTGGAGAAGAACAAGAGGATCAAGCTGCTGGAGATATTGGTAGCGGCGGTGGCAAGCTTGATAATATTATAAAAACTACGGAAAAATTTGATTTTTGGGAAAAGCTTGACACAGAGATAAAAGCCATCCTAAACAATACTACAGAAAGTATAGTTGCACCAGATCCTGTAATTAATGCAAATGCCGGATTAGTAACGGTCACTGGTACTGCAGCTCAGTTAAGGAGGGTTTCCGAATACATTAAAGATATACAAGAAAGGCTAAAAAAACAGGTAGTGATTGACGTATCAATAGTATCTGTCGAACTTGCAAATAGCTACACAAAAGGCGTAGATTGGAGTAAATTTAATATAGGATTTAAAACTGGACTATATAACCGTCCAGTTACAACTGGGGTAACAGAAACAGTAGGACAAGATGCCAATGGAAATCCTACAACTACATTGAGTAGAACTTATGGATTAATACCCGCAAATGATCTATTTTGGTCAAATAGAGGGAATGGTCTTGGAGGTGGTTTTTCTCAAAGTATGAATTTGATTGCCGGATTTAACTTTAATCTAGATGGCGTGCTAAATTTTCTTGAGACCAATGGACGTACAAAGATAGTATCAAGCCCTAAAATTACAACGCTAAACAATCAACAAGCGTTAATATCCGTAGGCGATAATGTAAACTATCGAGTCCAGCAAGAAAGTCAAAACAATAACTCCCTAAACGGTAGAACTACCGTTACATATAAGCAGTATTCTGTATTTATAGGTATATTACTAAATATTCTACCTGAAGTTTCAGACGACAATAAGATTATGCTTAGAATAAACCCGTCATTAAGTAGTTTTAAATACAATGAAGACGATACTAGACAAAGTACCGCCATACGTGAAATAGCTCCAGATACTGTACAGAAAAAACTTTCAACAGTAGTACAGGTTAATAGTGGAGATACTATTGTTTTAGGAGGTCTTATAGCCCAATCCAAAGGCAAAGAAAATACCAAAGTTCCTTTTTTAGGAGATATTCCAGTTCTCGGAAATGCTTTTAAGAGCACAAAAGATAACTTGAGAACTACTGAGCTCGTTTTTATAATAACCCCAAGAATAGTTGATATATCAAATCCGACGCCGATAAATCAATCACTAAAAGATTTGGGATTTTCAAGGTCGATATATGAGCGGTAACAAATATACTACTATAAAAAATATTTTTGCCGATATAGGGCAAGAATCAGACTATATCAATTTGGATAAGTCTATAGTAGCATATAAGAAAATTTTGGATTTATTGCAAAAACCGGTAAAGCTTATCGTATTTTACGGTAAGCCCGGGTGCGGCAAAACCTTTTTGTTAAAAAAGATAGTTTCAGATCTAAAAGAGCAAGGCGATATAGTTTTTTTCCCTTATCCTTTTTTCAATGAAGCAGAATTTGTAACGTCGCTATACGAGGGGATTTTTAAAAAGGAACCTCAAGAAAAGATAGAGAGTTACGAGCAATTTATTAAAATATACAAAGCAAAAACAGGTGACGTGCAAGACAGAAAACCGGTAGTAGTCATACTAGATGAATCTCAGTTGTATCCAGAAATTTTACTGGAGAAGATTCGCATAATGTCAGATAGCGGATTATTTAAATTTTTATTTGCTACGCATGAGTATATAGACAAAGATATACTTTCAAGAGATTATTTTAAGACTAGAGTATGGGAAAATATCGAAATGGGATCTGTTGATGTCGGCGAGATGAAGGTTTATTTGGAGAATAAATTTCAGAACAATCAGTTTTATTATATTTTTTCAAAATTTACGGAAAGTCAGTTCGAAATTTTAAATAGTTTAAGCAAGGGTAATTTAAGGATGTTAAATAAGCTTATGTTTAATATTTTTGAACTTTACGAGTATTTTGACGCAAATCAACCTACTATAATAGGAGGCAATACGATGGTAACTAAAATAATAGAAATGGCAGCCATTAAATCGGAGCTTATAGATGCTTGAGACATACGAAGTATTGGAGCTAGAAAGGCGATGGAGAGCCTATGACAAGAAAAGAAAAGAGTTTAAGTTTAAAGACAAAAAAACTTATATTTACGCAGTATCCGCCGTACTTGCTATATCCGTATCGGTATCATCGCTTACATTTTATCTACTAAAGTATTCACTGGTTAGCGGCGTTGCCAGTATCGCTATAAGTAACGAAATTAAAGAGCCAAGTAAAGACTCTAAACATTCCGAGATTAACGAACAAAAGAGGAATTTGGATCCATCAGACAATACTCTTTTAAATTCGGATAATTTTGGTATAAATGAAAATCTACCCGAAAAGCAAAACGACAATGTCAGTATAGCTGGAGATATAGATCCGCAAGAAGAACAACATGGCTGGGTAAATGTCAATGATTTGCCAAATAACGCAGATACTGTCAGTAATTTTTCAGCGGCTAGAAATATAGGCGGTAAACAAGTTGCCATAAAAACACCTACGGAAGAAAAGATAAATTTTGATTCTGATGGCTCCTTTTCATCAAAAAATATATCAAGCGGACAAGGCATTAATAAATTTCAAATACAGTCATCTGCCTCAGAGGTTTCAGTTGATGAGTTAAAGGCAAAATTTGATAAAGCCAACAGCTCAGACATAGCCGTCTTGATAGCAAAAAGATACTACAGTACAAAAGATTATCAAAATAGCGAAAAATGGGCTCTAATTGCTAATGAATTAGATAGTAATAATGAAGAAAGTTGGATTATATTTGCTAAATCTAAGTATAATCTTAAGCAAAAAAACGATGCCATAAGCGTTTTAAAAATTTATAACGATAAGGCAAATTCTGCCAATATCGAAGATTTAATGAAAAAGATAGAAGACGATACTGCACTGTAAAATTTGTGTAGTATCTTACTTAATGTATTTTATTTTAGGAAATAAAAGGATATTTTTTAGTGAAAAAAGTTTATGAACTATTTTTAGCTACTGCGCAAAAAAATGAATTAATATCGAATACTCAGTATCAAAATATCACAATGCAGTTAAAAGAAAAAGATGATTTTGAAACAATAATCCACCAAGAAATACCAGACTTAAAAGACGAACTCGTCTACGATATCTTAGGTGAATTGTATAAAAAACAAAGATTAAATATAAATGAAATAACAGAGAATTTTGCAGTAAATTTAAAAGATTTTCTAAAATATATAGCTTCTAAATTTAAACTAGAGTATATTGAACTAGATAATGTGGACATAGATTATAGGCTTTGCGAAAAAGCACCATTGACGCAACTTAAAACGCACGAAGCCCTTCCTGTCAAAGAAGATGAAATTGCAGTATATGTCGCCTTTAAAAATCCATTTGATATGTCAGCCCAAGATAGGCTTCAGTCTATATTTAGCAGAAAGCTACTAAAAACCGTTATTGCAGATCCTGCCAAAATAGACAAATATCTTAGCAAAGTCGAGCTAAACGATAGCGTCAAAGGCATCGTAGCAGAAATTAGAAAAGAGCTCTCGTCTACAACGGTTATTGGCGGTAATGCCGACGAAAATAGTTCTGGTATTTTAAAACTTATTGAAGTTATCTTAAGAACATCTATCGTTAGTAGGGCAAGCGATATACATATAGAAGCTACTACGACAAACTGTGTCGTCAGAGGTCGTATAGACGGCATGCTAGCCGAGCTTTTTATATTTGACAAAGACTTATTTCCCCCTTTAGTATCGCGTATGAAGCTACTTTCTAATATGGATATAGCAGAGCGTAGAAAACCTCAAGACGGTCGATTTTCAGCTCAAGTAGCAGGCAAAGAATACGATTTTCGTATCTCTACATTGCCTATTTTACATGGCGAAAGTATAGTTTTACGTATCCTAGATAAGTCAAAAGTTCTAATAAGTCTTGAAAATTTAGGTATGCATCCGGCCACCTTTGAGAAATTTAACAAAGCAATGAAGGCACCTTACGGTATTATATTGGTTACCGGCCCGACCGGCTCCGGTAAAACAACTACGCTATATGCGGCTCTAAACGATATAAAAAGCGTAGAGACTAAGATCATTACCGTTGAAGATCCGGTGGAATATCAACTAAATATGATTCAACAAGTCCACGTCAATGAAAAAGTCGGTCTTTCGTTTGCCGCCGCTCTTCGCTCTATTTTAAGACAAGATCCAGACATTATAATGATAGGCGAGATCAGAGATCAGGAAACTCTTCGCATTGCTATTCAAGCAGCCTTAACCGGTCACTTAGTATTTTCAACGCTGCATACGAACGATGCGATAAGCGCGGTCACTAGAATAGCAGATATGGGCATAGAACCTTATCTTATTAGTGGAGCGTTGGTAGCCATAGAGGCTCAAAGACTTGTAAGAAAATTATGTCCAAACTGCAAACAAAAGACGATTTTACCTTCAAATTTACAAGAGCAGTTTAAAGACTTTTTACCGCAAGAATATCAGTTTTACAAACATGTCGGTTGCGATCAATGCTCTCAAACGGGATATATGGGCCGAGAAATGATAAGCGAGGTTTTACCGATAAGCGATACTATTTCAGCAATGATAGCAAACGGTACGACAAAAG
>NZ_CAUQHQ010000147.1:0-5278 GCF_963517995.1 uncultured Campylobacter sp. | reverse complement strand
GGTATATTGAAGCTGCAAAAATTTATAAAAGAGACGAGCTCTTTGGCAAGAAAAGTGTCTTATCATAAAATACAGGCGCTAAAAAACATTGCAGAAGATTATAACGACAAAATAGGCAAAGTAGTTCAAAGAGAAGGTGGTGGCAAAAAAGTTATAAACCAACTAATTGTCGAAAAAACGCTCATATCTCCAAATTTAAAAAAAGCCATAATCCCAGGAAGCTCACTAAAAGGCGCTATAGCTACAGCTTTTGGCGAAATGCTTTATAAAAAGAGCAAAAGTTATGATACAAAAGAGTATTTTAGTGATTTTTTAGTAGCTGATAGCGAGGTAATAGAGTCGCATACTTTTGCCTCTGTTGCTACAAATATAAAAAGAAACAGAGCCTCAAGAGATCAAAATACAAGCAAAGGTATACCGGTAAGATACGAGGCGATCAACTCAAAAAGCGAATTCAAAACAACATTTACGATAAAAAATAATAAATTTGGCATAGAAGAGCTAATAAAAGCTTGCAACTCTCACTATATGCCGATATTTGCCTCTCAGTTTAGCTATGAAACGGACGAATTTACTCGAGAAGCTCTATCTGATAAATTTATCGAAAAATATGAGAATTTTAAACCTGTCGGTAATCAATTTTTATTACGAGTGGGTAAGCATAGTGGCGCAAGGGCCGTTACGGTAGATGGCGTCAGAAGGATAAAAATTATGAAAGGCAAAGGAAAATATTCTATTGAAGAAGAAGAAACCACGGCCTGGCTTATTAATAAACAGCCGTTTGGATGGTTGCTTTGCGAGATTTTAGAAGATAATTAAAATAGTTAGATATAGGGAGGGTAAGCATATTTTTGGTATATATTTATTTGTATAGAAAATATATAAAATCGTAAATCATATAAACAAACAAATTAATATACCAACAGCTTACTTAAGAGTAGAAGTGATATATGGTCGCTTCGTGGGTTTTTAATAAAAAACTAAAGTTTTATTTTTTATGACATTCATATTGTTATCATATATTTTTATATCATACTCATTTGTTTCTAGCTTGCCTAGAGTAGGACTTATTTTAAAGACTCCAAAGAGATTCTCTAGGTAGTCAATATTTGTGTATTTTTTAACTCCAAAATAATTTTTCTTGCCCAAATTCTCCTCAATCTCTTTAAAAATTTCCCCTATATGATCCCTTAGCTCTCCTTGTTTACCACATACGTACATTATGTATTTTGCTATGGCTTTAGGTATATAGTAAAAACCTCCGATTATATTAAAGGCATCTTTTATGGGCAAACTATAAACCATTATATATAAATCATCTAATGCAAAATTATCACGGTCTAGCGGGATATTAAAGGCTATATTTGCTATTTCTTCTTTTGATCTCCTTGTGTATAGCATGCGATCGTCATCCAATAAGTCATTAATCGGGATCCTAAAAATCAGCCTCTCCCAATCTTTTATCTGCTTATCTTCTATTAAAAATTTTGCATTACCTGGATAAACGCATAACATCTTGTCTTCGTAACACCCAAAAATATTATAATACTTGCCTTTAGATATATTGCCTATTATATCGATATTGTCTTTTTTGATGCTTCCAAACTCAAAATACCGCACCCCAAAGCAATCTATGCAGATATCTACGCCCTTGTTATGGTCCTTTTTGATGTATTTTTCCGACAAAAAGCCGTTAGCCATAAAAATAATATACCTTTGGTTGATGCTCGCTTTTGTTTTTATATCTATTTGTTTTAGTTCGATTTTTTCTAACTCCTTTATGAAATTATTTCTTTTGACGGCCCTTTTAAATAAATCGTGTTCGCTAATTTCGCAAAATAATCTATCTTCAAAATTTACGGTATCTATGAGTATTTCGTTTAAATGTAGCTTTTGTATGTAGTCGGCTAAGTTTTTTACGTAGTACACTCCTTTTAAAGCACATGTGCCATCAAGGTCTAAAACGCTCAAAGGCATGCTTGAAATAAACAAATTTTTTATATCAAATTCTTCTTTTTGCTCAAGTTCAAATTCGTAAAATGTTTCGCTAGCGCCTATCTCATCGAGTTTGACTATGGAAGCTTTATCATTGTTTTTAGATTTTAAAAAATCATTTGGAAAAAACGCATCATAACAAAAATTGTTTGACTCGTGACCGTAGAAATGCATAGCGTCTTTTTGTGTGTCATTTTCATAAATCTCCACAAAAATATCATAAGTATATAAGCCTCTGTTATTTGATTGTTGATTTTTTCTGAGATAGAGGTTGTCTAGGATGGGTAATAGTAACGTATTTTTCTGAGTAAAATTTAACTTTTCTAGCGGATCGCTACTTGATTCCAACGCTTCTAAATCTATCTCTTGCGATCCAGCTTCCTTTATCGCCATCGCATATGTTTTTGCGGTTTTTATACGTATTTTAGCGTATTTTTTCATGTCGTATCCTTCTTGTATGAATTTGCGGTATATTGTAGCCGATGAGATTGGACATTTTGCGTCTGTGTTTTTTGATATAATGGCAAAAATCTATGAAGGAGAGTGAGATGATACAAAAAGAGGATTGGAAAGAAATTTCTCTTGCAACGAGAGCCCAAATTTTACTTAACTACAATAATTTGGATTTTTTCAAAGGCGATTTTAAACTTGTCGACATTTATCAAGAAAACAACAAAAAGAACTTAGATTGGTTTTATGTTGAAAGCGAGCACGCTTTGGTAAAAAGTGCTAAAAAAACTAAAGACGGCAAGTATAATTTTTCATTTCCTATTGAAAAAGAACAGGATATTGCAAAGATGGATGCGAAAAGTATTTTTGGCAGAGTAGGGAAAATAGACAAGATCATCTTTGGATGTTTTGATATAGAAAATTCAAAAATTTACAGATTAGAAAAAACTTTTTATAATATATGTAAAAATGTAAAAAATAGTAAATATACATTAACGGAAGATAACTTGAGGTCTGAAAAAATATTAGAGGTGAAAGAAGATTTTCTTAATAGCTGGAAAGCTCTATCAAAAGCTGAAAAAGTTGCAAAAAATAGCAAAAATACAAGACTAGAAGGATTTAAGGGAATGGCAAATTTTTTTAATTGGTATAACAATCAAGAGAAAAAATGTGCATATTGCGGAATTCACGTAGAACAGATAAAAGCCCTTGGGGAAAATAAAAAGCTAAATAATAAAAGAAGCGATATACGCGGATATACGCTAGAGATAGATAGAATGCTACCAAAATTGGAGTATAGCGAAGAGAATTGCTGCATGGCTTGCTACTGGTGCAATAATGCAAAAACCGATGAGTTTTCGCCAGAAGAATTTAAACCTATTGCAAGGGGCATTAACGAAGTATGGAACAAAAGACTAGAGACTATTTGGAAAGAAGGCAGTAGTTTCAAAAGAGAGTTTATTTTTGATGAAAAGTCAGAAATTTGGAAAATTGACTTTGATAAAGAAATGAATTCTAAAACAAAATAGCAAATAAGGCGGTAATTCTACCGCCCAAATTTCTCCGCCGTTATGCAGTGTAGCGCTCCGCCAAGCTCTATTATTTCTCTTAAATTTATCGTCTCTACACTGCAGTCACTATAGATTTTCTTGATCTGCTCTATCGCGATATCGTCGTCACATATCCCGTATATCGGAACTATTAAAACATCCTTAATTTTAATAAAATTTAGGTAAGCGCCCCAATCTCTCTTTTTACTAAAAAAGCCCTCGCCATACCTCATAAATTTGATATTCAAACCGCACTTTTTAAGAGACCTTATAAGCCTATCGTTAAAACTCTTGCTCGCGTTTGAAAAATCATTGACAAGCACGCTGTTTTCATCTATCCATCTCGCCATGCCGTCGCTGTGCCCTAGCATATCGTATGGCTGTCTTGGTATGATGATGAGCTCCTTTAACCCGCATTTTTGCTTTATGATCTCAATGATCTCGGACTTTGTTTTTGACGGATTTTCTATAAAAATTTTATCAGTCATGATGGCTTTGCCTCCAAGCCTTACGAAATTTCCGCCGTCTAGGACTAAATTTATATGCTCTTTTAATGGCTGGATCTTTGTTTTTAGATGGCTATACTTTTCATCTTTTAGGTAATCTAGATCGTAGTCGTAAGAGACAAGGCGCCCATCATCAAGCAAAAACGGCATAAAATCCCTCATCCAGATATCTTTTGTTTCTAAAATTTCGTATTTTATATTGTATTTATTAAAGATAGAGCGCAAAGCATCGGCAATTTTGACGTGGTTTTTGATTAAAAGATTGGAAATAAGAATAGTCGGTTCCATCGGTTTTCCTAAATTTTAATAATTTATTGATATTTTGACAAATTCTATTAGCGCATGAGGACTATTTTTTGTCCGACTTCCTCGTTATAATTTCACATATCGCAAAATGTATCAGCGATAAATAAAAACAAAAAGGATAATATATGAAATTCCAAGAACTTCAAATCAAGCTTCACAAAAGCCGGCAAAGACGAGCTCAGAAAAGCTCTGGGGCATGATGCGCACTCAAAAAGCTTCACAAAAGCCTGCAATGTCGCAATAAACGCCAAAAGCTTGTCTGATTTTTTGCAAAAAGGCTATTTTGATTGGCTTTATAGCTCAAAATCGCTTGTATTAAATTTGGCTCAAATTTTAGGCGTAGATCTAGATAGTGAACTAAAAAAACCGAAACATATAGCGCCGAACTTTGTAAAAAAATCAACGAACAAGTGGTTATGATTAGGCTCTAGGGGGCGAAATATGGGTAAATTTAGCTATGAGCAAAGGCAAAAGTTAAATATCATAAACTATATGTTATAATTATATTTAAAAAATAGAGGAGAAAAAATGTTATCTCAAAAATCAATTAGAAAAATAGTAGATGAAAAAATAAATTTCACGGTACCCTCATATCAAAGAGGCTACCGTTGGGATAGGCTAAACGTCACAGACTTGTTAAACGATTTGCTTGAGTTTATTCAAGACGGCAGTAGCGGAAAATTTTATTGTTTGCAACCGCTAGTAGTTAAGAAAATCGACAAAAATCAATACAATGTCATAGATGGACAACAAAGACTCACTACGATTTTTATCATATTAAAGTATTTAGAAAATCTTTTAAAAGAAGAAAACGGTATAGACGAAATTTATACGCTCAGCTACGAAACGAGAAAAGATAGTAAAGATTTTTTACAAAATATTGCTAGCAAAACGCGAAATGAGAGCGATAAAAATATGGATTATTTTTATATGTATCAAGCTTATAAGGATATAGATGGATTTTTTAAAGAA
>NZ_CAUQHQ010000146.1:0-5309 GCF_963517995.1 uncultured Campylobacter sp. | reverse complement strand
CCTGATAAAAGATTGGCTCAATCGATCACTTGTTTAGATTTCAAAGATTGACTAATTAGTTTAACAGTGTTAATTTAAAAAACATGCTTTCTTTGAAGCGGAAATTGAATTATATAGAAAACATGCTTAAACAAACATAAAATTTGTCTAAGCATGTTGAATTTTATTGAAGAAGAGATTTTAAGGATAAATTTTCATTAAAGATCAAATCTTGCGTTCTTTTATTGTATTTAAAAATAGTTACGTATTTGCCGCCGTTTTCTTTAAATAGTCCGCCGTTTACGAGCATGGCATTTATCCCCTCTTTTTCCTCGCCGCTGCCGAACATAAACTCTCCTGGCGTCGTATCAAGCTCGATTTTACCGCTAAAATTTATAGCAGTCGGGATATTTTCAAGCAGATTTTGAGTATCTATGCCGTCCGGATCGATAGAAATCTCAAAATTTGAGACATAACTCTTACCTGCCGCATTTTTAAAATTAAAATTTTCAAAGGTAAGCTTTGGCGCTCTTTTTATAAATTTATCAAGCGCTTGCATTATCGCCGCAAGCTGAGCTTCAGGCTCTCCCTTTGCATTAATAATATCCTCAAACGCACCTTTATCTAAATTTGCAAATTTCGTTTTGATCAAAAAGTCTTTAAATTCATATTTTCCATATTTTATCTTCTCTATCGTGCTCGTATCATCCTGCGTTAGAGTATCGCTTAGCACGGTTAGCTTGGAGTTGCTCGTTATCTTTCCGATTTGCAGAGCCTCGGCACCCGAAATCACGTCTATGCCACCAAGCTCAAATTTATAAGTGCTATTTACGAGCGCTTTAGAGATCATTTTCGGCTCGATCGGAGTTTCGTACTTCACGTCGTAGTCGATATTTTTTATCTTTATAGCGACGCCTTGTTTGCTAGCAAAGTCTATGAAGTCATTTACAAAAGTAGCTCCGGTTATTTTCTTTTCGCCGTTTAAATCAAAATTTAAAAACGATTTGGCCAGATTTAGCTTATTACCGTCTTGTTCTTTTTGCACTCCGACTAGCTCAAAGACAAATTTTTTATCTCCGCCCGAAGCGCCGTCCGCGTGAAATTTGATAGGTCTTGTAGTATCAAATATCTCTTTTATGAAATTTTTATACGGATCGTTTAAAAACTCGGCATCGCCCGCAACCTCAAATTTACCTAGCAAACTGTCAAAGCCGTGCGATATATTCATGTCGATTTTTATCGCCAGATCCTCGGGCGCGCCGTACTCTTCGCCAAGAGAAATGATTTCGTTTATGTAACCTTTAGACAAAACTACGTCATAGTTTGCGTGCGATTTTAGCAGACCGCCCTCAAATACGCTGTTTTTGACCTCCATACCGCTTGCTTTGATTAGATTCAAAGCCTCGTTATATTTTTCCTCCACCTTGTTTGCGTTAAATTTTAGCCCGCCAAAAACCACTGCGGCTATAATCACCAATACAATCAGTACCTTTTTCATTCCGACCTTCCTTTCTTTTTCGTCGCTTGTTGTAGATATACCCAGATGAGAGTCAGTAGCGAAAACATCGCAACCGGCATCAGCCAGCCGTTTTCGCCCATAAAATCCCACGCCCGCTCAAACGCCTCTCCGGCATAAAAGCTGCCAAGCCCTAGCAAGACCGCCCAAACTACGGCGCTAACAATGTTTATGACGCTAAATTTAGCAAATGAATACTTCGTAAGCCCGATAGCAAGAGGCACTAGAGTCTTTAGTCCGTAGATAAATTTTTTGAAAAATATTATTTTATTTCCGTGCTGCTTGAATAAAATTTGAGAAAAGGCAAGCTTGCGTTTATGTTTTGCTAGATACGGCATCACGGCCGCACGGTTATACCTGCTGACGTAAAAAAGCAAAGTATCGCCAATAGCGTTGGCGGCGGCTGCTAGCACGATACTTACGGTTATGTCCATCTTGCCTAGATGAGCTAGCACGCCAGCTGCGATGATAGCAACCATGCCTCCTCCAAGCGAATATAAAAATACTATCACGTACCCGTAGGTCGATAGCGAGGTTAGCATCTCTTGCAAATTTGGCCTTTAGTATTTTGAGATAGCGCCCATTAGCGCGTTATATCCATAGCTATCCATCCTTAGAGGCGCGTCGTTAGTTTTAGCTAGCACCGCTCCGCCAAAGCTCGCCCCTGCAAAAAACCCGTCGTTGTCCGTATATGCGTAGATATCGCTCGTAAAGCTAAAATCGCTCACTTTTCCGTAAAATTTACCCGTATCGGCAAATGCAAACGATGCGTCGGCGTTTATCGTGATTTTAGCGTCTTTTATATCGGCTACGAGGCTATCTTTTAGGATAAAAAGCACTAGCGAGCTATTTTCGTAACCCACCTGCAGCCCGATACTGCCGCCGCTGATATCCACGACCATCATTTCGCTCGGCGCGTACGGGTTTCCAACAAGCATCACACCCTTGCCGTGCATACCGCCCAGAACGAAGCCGACCTTAGTAATACTTGGAAAAACAACGACCGCTTTTGCGTTTTGAAGCAAAGCCTTAACCGGCGCGTCTGCGTTTTTACGCATTGTCGTCGTAAAAGAATTTGAAGCGTTTAGCACGAGCTCATCGTTTGCCACTAGAGCCAAAACGCAAAAAATCGCTAGTAAAATTTTTCTCATTTTCTACCTAAATTTGACCTATTTCGCCATTTCTATAGCTCTAGTTTCGCGAATCACGTTTACTTTGATCTCGCCCGGATACTGCACCTTACTCTCGATCTCTGCGGCGATTTCTTTAGCTACGAGCACCGCTTCGTCGTCGTTGATGAGCTTGGCGTTTGCGATGACGCGAATCTCGCGGCCCGCGTTTATCGCATAGGCTTGCTTGATGCCTTCTTTACTTTTTGCGATGTTTTCTATCTCTTCGACGCGTTTTAGGAAGCTCTCTAACACCTCTCTGCGCGCTCCGGGGCGAGCCGCGCTCAGAGCGTCCGCAGCGCAAACGGCGGCGCTTTCTACGCTTGTAGCCTCCTCGTGTCCGTGATGGGCGTAGATGGCGTTTATGACAACGGGGTGTTCTTTGTAGCGTTTGCAAATTTCGGCGCCCAGATCGACGTGGCTACCCTCAAATTCATGTGTCAAAGCCTTGCCGATATCGTGCAGCAAGCCCGCTCTTTTGGCTAGCTTTTCGTCTCCGCCCGTTTCAGCGGCGATGATGCCGGCTAGATGGGCCACCTCAAGGCTGTGCGCGAGAGCGTTTTGTCCGTAGCTGGCTCTAAATTTTAGCTTACCGATTAGTTTCATTATCTCGGGATGGATTTTGCTAAGGCCTAGGTCGATGACGATATTTTCGCCCTCCTCTAGGATCGAGGCTTCAAATTCTTCGCACACTTTTTTGTGTAGATCCTCTATCCTTGCTGGCTGTATGCGGCCGTCTTGCACTAAAAGCTCTATCACGCGCGTAGCAATCGCTCTTCGGTAGAGGTTAAAGCTGCTTAGCGTGATAGCGTGCGGCATATCGTCGATGATGATATCTACGCCGAGCACCATTTCCAGAGTCTTGATATTGCGCCCTTCTTTGCCGATTATGCGGCCTTTTAGCTCGTCATTTTTGATATCTACGACGTTTATCAGACGTTCGGCGGCAAACTCACCCGCAAACCTAGACGTAGCCTGCGCCAGGATGTAGTTCACGCGTTTTTTAGCCTCGCGTTTGGCCTCTTCTTCGTGTTTTCGCACGATGTGAGCGATCTCGGCGCGGCTTTTTTCCTCTACTTTTTTTAGCACCTCTTCACGCGCCTCTTCTTGCGTGAGACCGGCGGCATGTTCGAGTACTTTTAGCGCCTCTTGCAGCTTAGCCTGATAGCTTGCTTTTAGCCCGATTCCTTCCTCGTAGACGCTTTTTGCTTCATTTCGGGATTTTTCTAGTTCAGCCTTGCTTTCGTTTAAAATTTCTTGCTCGTTTAGCAGAGTTTGCTCTTTTTTACCGATCTCTTCAAATTTTTGAGTGTATTCTTTTTGCAGTTTTACGGTTTTGTCGTCGTATTTTTTCTTGGCTTCAAATTCAGCCTCTTGGACTTGTATTTTAGCGTCTTTTAGAGTACGCTCAGCCTCAAATTCTATCGCTTTAGCCTTTGCTTTGGCCTGCTCTAAAAATATATTGTAGTTCGCGTCGTTGATTTTTTTAGCAATGAGATAGCCTGCGCCAACGCCCGCCGCACCTGCTCCTAAGCCGATTAAAATTTCTATCATAGATTCCTCTTTTTACGTAAATTTTGCTCGGGGTCAGGTAAAAATCACAAGTAGCGTCGTGATCTTCGGATATGATTTCATTTGTAAAATTGTCTAAAATTTCAACGAATATCAAGGTAGGTCGATAGGGCAAATTTGCAAAAAATCTATCATAAAAACCCTTACCGTGTCCTATTCGCGCCATATTTCCGTCCACCCCGAGAGTCGGAACTATAGCTACGTCTATACGCTTTTTAAATATCTTGGTACTTAGTGGCTCTTTTACGCCAAATTTCGTCCGAGATACAAGCGGTAGCCTGGATTTTACCATTTCTAAACTAATACCAAGCATAAACGGAACGAAAATCTCATACTTTTTGGCTAGTTCGCGCCTCAAAATGTAGAAATTTGGCTCATAGGAAAGGGGATTAAATATCAAAATCCGTTTCGCTTTAAGCTCGGTTAGCAAATTTAAAAGCGGCTTAAACATCTTGTAATGTTTTGCCCGCGCCGAAATTTGAACCTCTTTTTTTAAAATCCGTTTGGCGTCGCGCCTAAAATCTTCTTTTGTCAAATTTAACGCTCGTTTCATAAATTTTATGTATAATTTCTTCCAAATTTCAAAATAGGAAAAATATGAAAAAAACTCTTCTGATTATACCATTTTTAGCTCTATTTTTAGGCGGCTGCGGCGATGAAAACAAAAGCGAAGCAGGCCAGACTAAAACGAGCGAAGCAAGCCAGAGCGTTTCCGTTCCGAGTCAAAGCGCAAACCTAGAAGCGCCTTTTGATCTAACGCTAATGGACGAGAGCAAGATGACTCTGCAAAAATTCGACAAAGGCTTTAAAGTCGAGGGCAACGACGAGGCGATTTTGTTTAATTTTTTCGCCACCTGGTGTCCGCCGTGCAAGGCCGAAATACCGCATCTAAATAATCTAAACGATAAATTTAAAGGCAAGCTAAAAATCGTAAGCGTACTAATGGAAGATAAATCAAAGGATGAAATAGACGCGTTTATGAAAAAATATAAGATAAATTTCGACGTCGCTTACGGCGAGGGTAATTATCGATTTGCTAAGGCTCTTGGCGGCGTGGTAGGCATACCCTACAT
>NZ_CAUQHQ010000145.1:0-5329 GCF_963517995.1 uncultured Campylobacter sp. | reverse complement strand
GGCTGGGAATACATCGACCCAAACAAGGAAGTAAGCGCCAATGCCAAGGCGATCGAGTGTGGATTTAAAACGCGCATCGAGGTTTTGAGAGAAAAAGGGATCGAATACGATACCTACCTCGACGAGCTGGAAAAAGAGAAGCAAATCGTGCAAAAACTGCAAGAAATAGAAAAAATCAAGAAAGGAAATAGCGGCCGTGAATGAGAATATTTTAAAAGACGCGCGCAATTTTAGCGTAAATTTAGGCAAAAATGCGGCGTTTGACGACGAAGCAAAAACTATTAGCTTTATCGCGCTCTCAAAAAACAATCTACACAAAAGAGTTGGATTTTGGGGCGACGAATATTACCTGAGCGTAGATACTAGCGGGGTTAAATTTAATGCCAAAACGCTTTATTTGGATCATGATCCGACGTTTGCTAATGCAATCGGCTCGATAATCGAGACTAAATTTGAAAACGGAGATTTTAAAGCCAAGGTTAAATTTAGCGATGAGGTAGCTAGCTCAAAAGAAGCTTACGCGAAATACAAAGCCGGGCTTAGCGACAGCGTGAGCGTTGGATTTGGAAACTACAAAGTAAAAGAAATGGACAAAATAGAAGGGGTGGAGCATTACCAAATTTATGAGGGCGAGATCATCGAACTCTCGGCCGTTTGGCAAGGAGCTGATCCTAACGCAAAAATATCAAAATTTAATCAACCAAAAGGAGAAAAAATGCCAATGAACGAACAAGCAGCGCCGCAAGAGGGCGCAAAACTAGCCGCAACGCCAAGCGCTGGCGAGCTTGCCAAACTAAACGAGCAAGTAAGATCAAGCGAGGAGACTAGAGCAAACATCATCGAGCTAGCTCACATTTTAGGGCGCGAAAAAGAGGCGCTCGCTGCGATAAGCGCAGGCAAGAGTTACGCCGAATTTAGCAAAGAAATGGCCGAACTAAATGCAAAAAGCGAGATAAAAACCGTAAATATCCTCTCAAAAAGAGATAATAGCGCGTGCTTTAGCCTTGCAAACGTCATAAAATCGGCCGTAGATAGAAACGTCGATTTGTCGCGCGAGATGGAATACAGAGGCAAAGAGATCGGGCGTTTTGCGTTGCCGGACGAGTTTATAGCAAATTTCGCCGACGGAGTAACAAGCACGACGACGGCAGCCGACGCCGTAAATAGAGAATACCGCGGCGATCTACTCATCGAGCAACTAAAGCAAGATAGCAAACTGCTAAATTTTTGCACGTGGCTACCGAACCTAAGCGCAAATTTGACTATCCCGCGCGATACGTCTAGCATCACCGCGGACTTCGTAGAGGAGGGCAAAAGACGCGACGCTGAAAAGATGATGTTTGACAACATCTCGCTAAGCCCTCACACCCTAAACGCAAATATCATCATCACTAGAACGATGCTAAACATGAACGCGTTTGAGCTTGAGAGCTTTGCGTTTAAAAAGCTAAAAGACGCGATCCGCAAAAAGATAGAGCAAACGCTGCTTTATGGCAACGGAGTCGTAAAGGGGCTATTTGCCACAAGCGGAGTGCCGACCGTCACCGGATACATGACTGCGCCTACTTTGGAGCTTACCTTGGCCTTTGGCGATAAGCTAGACGCGGCCGGGCTTGATACCGAGCACTCAAAGTTTTTTATCAACGGAACGGACATCAGCAAGCTACGAAGCACGAAGCGCGGCAACAGCACCGAGCGCATGCTAATCGACGTCGGAGACAATGACCTTCAAGGATACGCCTACTACAAAAACAACAACCTAAAAGCGGGCGACGTGATATTTGGAAACTTTGAGGATATTTGGATCGGAGCGTTTGGATCGCTTGAGATCCTGCCGCTAATGCAAGAGGGCGGAAACGTCTTGCTCCAGGCATTTTACGACATCGACGCGAAGCTAGCACGCGAGAAGAGCTTTGCCATCTCAAAAACATCTGTTTAAATTTAGCGTAAAGGCGGGCTCGGCTCGCCTGCAAAATAAAAAAGAAAGGTAAAAAATGAGCAAATATATAGTTTTATACGCCACGTTAATCGGCGTTGATTTTTGTGAAGAGGGCGACATCATCGAGCTACCGGATGGAACGGATAGAAATTTTATCGCACGCATGCAAACTATCGGAGCGATCGCGCCTTACGACGGTAAAAACGATGCGGCAACAAGCAAAAAAGACGAGAAAAAAGATGCTAAAGATGATAAGAAATCATCAGCTGACAAAGGCAAGGATACTAAAAAAGACGATAAAAAACCGCCCGAGGACGACAAGGACGCTAATACCAAAGGACTTGACGAAAACGGCAATATAAATGATTGATATAGATATGGTGAGAAGCGACGTCAAGAGCATCTTAAATCAAAGCTTTGGCATAAATTTGAAATGCACGAGAACGGATGAGCTCATCAAATGCCATTTTAACGCAAACTCTAAGGTGATTTACGAAAACGGGGCGGTAGGCACGGAAATAACCGCCCTTATTACGCTTGAAGATGCGAAAAATCTAAGGCTAAAAGACGAGATCGAGATACTGGGCGCTAGATACGAGATCACAAAAAGCGTGCTCGAAAGTCAAGTGCTAAAAAGACTATTTTTGAGAGAAATTTGATGTCAAAAAAATATTTTATAGAAGAGCTACAAGTTCCAACGCAGAGCAACACGCCCCCGTCTCCTCAAAACATCCGGGCGCAAATCGTAGACGCGCTAAAGAAGCACCTGGAGAGCTTAAATTTTAGCGTTGAGGTTTTTGAAATTTACGTATTTGACAAAGACAACCTGCCGCTAATCATTATAAAAGACACCGACGATGCAGTGGAAGCGGTGAGCTTTGAGCGAATAAAACACGAGCTAAGCGTGAGTATAAATTTGATCGACTCATCATATAGCAAAAATGACGAGCTACTTTTAAAGGTGCTGGATAAGCTAAAAAGCTTTGAGGGTAAATTTAACTTTATGGAACTCAACGCCGTAAATCGTTCAAATATCGAGGTTTTGGATAAGGACTACGTTATTACCGAGCTAAGGCTAAAAATCGTTTATCATACGCAGCTTTGGAGCGTTTAAAATGCAATTTATCGGCACGATCTGCGAAGTGAGCGAAAACAAAAGCCTGGTAAGGGTTGAATACCTAGGCACGAAAACAAAGCTCATCCCCTACGTCCAAAATGCGAACTCATTTAAACGCACGTTTTCGCCGCCGCGAGTCGGAGAGCAGGCGATCGTCCATCAGTTAAGAGATGGCGGGATCAAATACGCCGTGGGCGCGATCTTTAATCAAGCTTGCCGCGAGCCCGAAGGAAGCTCCCAAACCAAAGAGATAACGCAATACGAAGACGGCACTATAATCAGCTATGACACGTCAAGCTCTACTCTTGAAATTTTATCTCCAAAACTCATCAATATAATCGCCGATCGCATTACGATAAAGGCCGACGTGACATTAAACGGAAATTTGAACGTTAAAGGCAACATTCACGCCACCGGAACGATCATCGACGACGGCGGAAATACTCCTCACCACTCGCACTAATCCCCTAAAACCCCCTTGTATAAAAGAAAACGATATTTTTATATTATGTCCTCGTTAAAGCCGCAAGGCGGCGTTTTGTCCTTTTCGCCGCCTAATTTTTTAGGATAAATGATGTATCAAATAAACGAAATTGAGAATATTCGACGTATTTGCAAAACCTCAAAGCTCACAAAAACACTGCGCCCGACGTTTGGACTAGATAGGTATATCGATAAAAAGATGACGCTAAGCGAGCTCCTGGCGCTAAAGCGCGATATAAAATCTCAAATTTTAACCTTCGAGCCTCGCGCGGAAAATCTTAAAATCGAACTCACGCCGCGAGCGGATAATATTCTAGACGTCAAAATCGGATACACGAGAAAGGGCGAATTTAATGAAAATGAAGTGAGGCTAAGTTTATGAAACCTTTAAGAGTGCCGCAGTTTATCAAGCCTTTAGATATAGAAAAAGAGCGCGCAAGCATAATCGAGGAGTTTAAGAAAAAGAGCGGCAAGCTTGATTATATCCCGCTAATCGGCGACGACTACATAACGCTCATAGACATATTTTTATATCGGCTCAATAACTTTTTTGAGCTGATTAACGTCAAGGTGGCGAATAACTATCTAAATTTTAGCACCGGCGAATATCTCGACGAGCTAGTGGCGCTAATCGGCATCAAACGAAATGAGGAGGTAAGGCCGATCGCCGAGCTTGAAATAAGCGTAAATTCGGCTACTTTTCTACCAAAAGGCAGCAAATTTACCGACGGCAAGGGGCACTTTGCATTTTTGCTTGAAGACGCAAATATCGCAGACGAGGCGACGGTCAAGATTGAAGCGGGCGGGTATTTTAAGGAAAACTACGAAACGACGACGCTGGAGATCCCGAATATCTACATCAAAACAATCAAAATGACAAAACCATTTAGCGGATTTAAAGCGCGCGAAAACGACGACGAGCTAAGAAATAGATTTTTACTGGCAATGCATCGCTTTAGCACCGCAGGAAGCCAAAAAAGCTATCTTTTTTACATCTTAAGCATCGAAGGCATCACGAAGGCAAACGTTTATCGGCTAAGTCCTGGCGTAGTGCAAATCGTGTATTTTTCAAGATATGAAAAAAATATCGCAGAAGCGAAAATATCAGAAGCGCTAAAGGATAGAGTGCCTCTTACCGATAACGTCTTGATGAAAGAGGCGACGCAGATCAAATTTGACCTCATTATCGAAGTCAGGCTAAAGCAGGATTATATGTTTGCCGAGGTGCTCAAAAATGCCGACGAGAAACTGCGGGATTATTTTGCGAACCTAGACATCGGATTTACGCCGCATTTTTCGCAGCTTATTGAGATAGCGTTTGACGAAAACACTCACGCGGTGGAGATCAAAACGCCGATCCCAAACTCAAACCGAGATAGTCTCATAGTCCTAAATAGCTTGCAAATTTTGAAGGCTGATTGATGATAGATTTAAGAACTTACGACGATACTTTATTTCGAGTCGATGAGGTTTTGGGCGAAAAAATGCGCGAATGGCTTAAATTCGATAAGCGCTTTTTCTACGAACAAGACGATTTTAACCGCGCTTTTTTGGCGCAGACCTTTGATGTCGAGCCGGCATCTCAGAGCCTAGAGGAAACAAAGAAGCTCCTAGACGAGCCGTTAAAAACCTACTTTTTTGAGGGAACGTCTTATATTTTCGGAAAGGCACTGCAGGCGTTTTTTAGCGGAGCGCGCCTTAAGGAGTGGCATGAATACGGCGGCGAGCCTTATCATTTTAAGGTCGAAATAGATCTCAAAGATGACGGCACGGACGAGACGAGATACAAA
>NZ_CAUQHQ010000144.1:0-5368 GCF_963517995.1 uncultured Campylobacter sp. | reverse complement strand
TCCTTTAGAGTAATCTTTAGGCTATCGACGACTCTATCAGCAGGAGTAGAGTGGTCTATGTCGTCTATTTTTAAAGTCGTAGACGTAGCGGTTCTATCATGGATGCTTTTGATATTAGTAGCGTTGATTACGATATTTTTAGCTATAAGCTTACCTATATCAAGCTTGCCTTCAATATCTTTAGCTGTGATATTGATATCGTTTTGAGCCGCTAGAGTGCTGCCGACACCTATTTTAACGTCATGTCTAACCGAACTAACGTCAAAGGTAATCCCGCTTTTTTTAGAGGTTATGTCACCGCCTATTTCTAACCATCCTACGTTATTTGCCACCAAATTCACTTCGCCGCCAACTTTTATTACGCCTACTTTTACGCCGTTAGTGATATTTTTTAGATTAATATTTGCACCCGCATTGCTGGCTTCTTTTGTCGTAATATCGCCAATGTTAAGATTTTTAACCGTTGCGCCGCCTAGAGTACTAGTAGTTAGGTCGTTTACTTTCACGCTTACGCCGTTTTCGGAGCTTATAGAACCTAAATTTTTAAGGTCGATAAGAGAACCTACTGCTAAAGGCGCGCCTCCTTTTACGTTTATATCAGAGACGAATTTAAGCGTATCGTTATTACCTAGATCAAAGCTTCCAGAAGTTGTTAAATTTAGTTTAGCAATATTTGTAGAATTCGTATCGGTTTTTAGAGTAAATTTATTAGGGTTTGTGCTAACTATGTTTACGGTTTTTAGCAAGGTCGAGTTATCTAGACTTATACCTGAATCTACCGTAGTGTTTACGTTTAGATTTAAGGTATTAGCTTTAGGTAACTCTAGTATGCTATCTGAGTTAGTAGAGCCGGCAGTCGTTATGACTGAAGCGTCTAAATTTACGGTAACGTTTCTAGATTCTGATAATCTGATCTTGCCCGCCATAGCCGTAGGCGAAGTCGCGTTATCTATCTTATAGTTTACAGTCTCTACAGAGGTATCGTTTACGTGGACTTTACCTGCGCCGTTACCCTCCGCGTCCGTAGCATACGGGCTGACTTTTTTAGTTAAATTTACCGTTTTAATACTTGAGCTGGTTACGACTAGTTCATTGTCTAGCTGACCTACTTTTAGGGTCTCTATATCGTTTTGTCCGACCAAGTCTAGTCTAGTTACGCCGCTAGGGTTTTTATCCAATAACTCGATATTTTCTACGCCCTTTAACGTCATCTTTTTTAGGCCTTGGAGACTTCTAACCTGGAGAGTATCGGTGCCGGCGCCAGCGTCGATAGAGGAAGAATTAACAGTAAGCTCGCCAACCACTATAGTGTCGTTGCCGCTACCACTTTTTACGGAGCTATATTTGCGGGAATCGCTTAGATCCGCAGTTAAATTTCCAGTCATAGTAGAGGCATCAAGGTTTTTTACGAAATCCGTACTAGCAGGGGTCGTATCTCTATCCTTCGTTGCGATATCTAGATCCGCTGCGCCTTTTACCGTTATAGCTTTATTTTGAACTTCTTTTATATAGCTTTTAGCGTCTTTTGTGGTGATGTTTAACGTTTCGATACCGTTAAATTCGACCTTCATTGACTTTACATGCCTATCGGTGGCTGTAGCCTCGGCAACGGCGGTCTCTCTGCCCACATTATTTAGGGTTAGATTTTGCACATCATTAGAGCCGCTAGTTAAATTTGTATTATAGATAATACCTATTTTGGTTGCATCTTTTTGGCCGTTTACCGTTAAATTTACGATGCTTGCAAGATCGGTTATTCGAATACCGTTTGTTCCGGTAGTAGATACCGATTTTAATCCATCAATCTTAGCGGCATTAAAAATTCTTTGAGAGTCGGAAGTGTTTGTTAGGTTTAAAATTTCGATATTTTTCGCATAGCCGTCCACAAAGCCCGTAAAGCTATCGTTTACCGCGACGTTTAGCGCGTCGGTACCTCTACCGCCGTCTAGCTTATCGTTTACTTTTAGAGTGTTTCTATCCGCATACGAGCTAGAAACCGCGCTAAACACGTCTAGTCCCTCGCCGCCGGTGATAGTTTGGTCCTCGGTGGTCAATGTGTGAGTGGTAACGGTAGCCATCGCATCGATTCTAGCTTTTTGCGCGGCTAAATTCGTAGAGTTCGTAGATCTGATGATCTCTTGAAACGGAGTATAGTCGTATCCGCCGTTGCCGTCGCTATCTATAGAAGCGATCTTTTGAGCCATGTATGCCGATACTTCTGTTTTGTTTGCAAAGGTTTGCGCTGCTACCGGATCAGCTGCTCTAGCCTCAGCCGAGGTTGCTACTTCAAATAATTTTACTAGCGTATCGCCCCTTGAGTTTCCTAGTTGCAAGTGTCTAACCCATGCGTTGATGCCGTCCGGGTCTTGGGTATAGTCTTTACCTAGGATATTTTTATAGATAAGCTCTACGTAGCCTCTATCAGTGCTTACATCCACGCCCATGCTTGCGAAATAAGGCGGCGTAGCAGGAGATGCTAGCATCTCGTTTGCCATCTGGGCTACGGTTTTGGTAGCGCCTGCTGCTACCCACGCATTAAAGCCCGCGCCCTCGGGCGCTCTGTTAAATAATGCCACATAAAGCTGGGCGACTTGCGCTTGTGTTACTGCCATTAAGGACTCCTTTTTTAGTGTTTTCTTGAGTTTTTTGGGTATCTTTACAGAATACTATCGCTAATTATATCATAAAAAAGTCGGAAAATAGAAAATTTAAAAAATCCGCTCACAGAAAAAATGTATATATCAGACGGATACCGAGGCCGAAATTTGACCTCGGATTATAATCGGCGACAAACGATTAGCTCAAATTTATATAGTTATCTCCGTACCAGACACGTATGGATTTAGGTTATCGATGTGATATCCGGCCAGTTTGATTAAGCTATCATTAACCGTAATATCGTCTTGCGCTCCGTTTGCGTCTTGGATCAAATACGTATCGTTTTTATACATAAAAGCGTACATAGTGTTAGCCGTCGCAGACGCATCGGCGGCGTTTAGAACTTTATTGACGGCGTTTTTAAGGCTAGTTTCGTTGTCTAGATACGTGGATATTTTTTTATTTCATTATCGGTTACGGCCGCGCCTAGGGTTATTTTATCTAACTTTTTAATACCCTTTATAGCTACATATTTGGTTACGTCGGTATCCGTATAAGTTGCTATGAGTTTATACTCATCCAAGCCTCTGCCCCCTTCTAAGATCAAGACGTAAGGCTTACTTGTAGTACCTGATACCAGTGCTCCAGAAACATTAAAAGTATCGTTTCCGTCCGTACCTATAATATTTAATGACTTAGAGTCCGACTGCGTATTTGTAGCTAAAACCGTTCCGTCTAGGTTGATAACGCCCTCCTCCACGTTTTTTAGGCCGCTAAAGTCCACCTTGTTTAGCTTTGCAATACTTGAGGTAGATATATCAAAGAGATAGTTATCCCAGCCATCCCCTAAGTCTCCGGCTACAGTATAGCTTTTAGCATCGTCGGAGCCGCCGGAACCGAGACCGAAAACAAACTCATCCTGTCCTACCGAGCCCGTTACGTGAGCTTTCGGAGCTACATTTATACCCTCTCTTGCGACTAACGCTATATTTACGGCTTGAACGGTCGGACTTATAACCGAGCTTTTAAACGTTACGTTACCGCCAGTTATATTGCCTACGTTATTTGCTTGCAAGCTTTGGCTTAGATCGATTTTTACAGTAGAGTCTGCACCTGTCGTTATCGTACCAATAGCCACTTGTCCTTGGGTTATGCCGGCGTTGATGTTTACCGAACCCTCATGTATATCCGTAGGCGATGATTCTTTTATACCGATAGTGCCTATCTGTAGTCTTTGAGCTAAATTATCGGCAGTCAATGAGTATTTTAGGCCTACTGCATTGCTTGAGCCGTAGTTTACATCGCCCGCATTTACGTTACCGTTCATATTTTTAAAATTATAGGTTACCGTAGCATTGTCCGCAACGTTATCAAAAGTATCTAAATCAAAGCTTCCGTCTACGTTCTTAGCATCAAATTTTACGTTATTAAAATTAAAAATATCGCCTATTCTTACGCTACCTTTAATGCCGTCAAAAGAAAAACTAGCGTCATGAGCCACGGAGTTCGTCGCCCCCATTAGATCAAACACTCCTGTAACCATAAAATCTTTATCTAAATTTTTAGCTTTTATATCCAGTCGGCTACTTTTTATTCCGCCTAGACTTACATTTTCTTTAATGTTTTCTAAATTTAAAGAAACCGCAGAGTTGCTCTTTGAATTTATCATATGACCGATAACTAATGTCTTGTCTATATTTCTAAAATCTCCGTCTAGCGAGCTTAAATTTTTTATAGTTCCGAATTTGACATCGCCCTTTACCTTGTCAAAAACTAGCCTTACGTTATCGGTGCTATTTGTAGCTATAGTATCGGCGTCAAGGTTGGCAAAGGTAAAGTTTTTTTGCAAATTTTTAGCCGTAACTACGGTATTGCCCGATTTTATGAGCGGGGTCGGGTTTTCGGTAGCGTCTTGTTCGCCTATGGCTACATTGCCTTTTATATTTTCTAAATTTAGATTGAATCTAGCGTTTACCTGCGTATTTGTAATGACGTTGAAAGTGCTAAGCTCATTTAAATTCTTTGCAGTTAAATTTATGCCACGTAGCGAGCTAGAGTTGCCTAATTCGCCCAATGCGATATCGGAATTTGAAGTGCCGTCGATTTGAACAACACCCTCCAAATTTATCTCGGATATATTTTTTAAAGCTATTCTCTTAGGATCTAAGATATACGTCTCAAAAATACCGAAAGCATTGCCGGTTTTTACGTTTAACGTATGAACTTTATCAAAATCGTTTGATTTATCGTCGTTCATCGTCTTAACCTTGATCGTAAACGAGTTTTCGTCGTTTTTATTTACGTAGTTTATTGTCTCGAGCGATACGGCGTCTTTGAGCCAGTAACTTACGGCTTGGTATTTGTTTATATCAGCGCTTTTGTCGATATTGATATCTATACTTTTCATTTTAGAGGCTTCTAGGTATTCAGACGCACCGCGAGTATCGGGAGGGCCGTCCATGCCGATATGATTCACGCTTGAGCGAGCGTCAATTTTTAGAGCTATTTTTGTAGCTTCATTCGCTACAACCGCTCTTGTCGTGCCCGCGCTCCAATTAAGATAATGATGTTCGTCAGGATTTGAATTTACGTAATTTATCGTTTTTAGTCCCGGCGTAGTTATGTTCGTCACAAACGCTTCGCCCTTATTCGTATCTACGTTTAAGGTATCTATGGCCGAGTTAGTCGCGCTAACGTAGTTGCTATCCCTAGCTACGGTCACGCTCTTCACGCTTTGCGCGTTAGCTAGATCTAGGGTACCGTCGTTGTT
>NZ_CAUQHQ010000143.1:0-5385 GCF_963517995.1 uncultured Campylobacter sp. | reverse complement strand
GCTAACTCTATCGGCGAGAGTAAAATCAAATACGGATACTAAAATGAACCTAACCCTAAAACAAAAACTAACCGTAGCGCGTAATTTTGCGGTTGAAATCCCTATCGAGATTTTGCACTTTTTAATCGTGCCTTTTGCGCTGCTAGCCTGCGACGAAAAAAGCGAAAATTTGCCGAGATGGGCGGCGTGGTTCGATGACCCCGATTATGGGGTCAATGGCGATGACGGGTGGAAGGGCGAACACTTTTCAGGCGGCAAGAATAGAACGTACCTCGCGCGCCTTTGTTGGCTGTATCGCAATAGAATAGGCGTATTCAGCGCGAAGTATCTGGGCGTCAAAGTCGAGGACATAGACGCAAACAGCGTGCGCGCGATCGGCGATACGCTAGCGACCTACAACAAAGGGCGAAAGAATACCGAGTGTCTAGTGACCTGCAAGATGAAAGACGGACGCGAGCGTTTCGGGTACTACCGCGAGATCAGATACGGCAAATCAAAATGGTATTGCCGAATTTACCTCGGCTGGAAATTAATGGACGTAGTCGGTATGCGCGAGGACAACAAAGCCGAGTATATGGACGAAAACGATAAAAAGGTGCTTCAGACGGTTTGGGCGGTAAATCCGTTTAAAAGGATAAAACAATGAGCTCGACGGTCAAATTTGCAATCATTGCGGCGATAATCTTAGCCACCGTACTTGTCCTAAAAATGCTAAAGGGGGCGTGATGAATTTTCTAATCGCAAACAAGCTTTGGCTAATCGTAATCGGCGCTCTTGCGGGCGTAATGCTGGGGCTTGGGGTTGAAATTTGGAAACTAAAAGGCGACATAAAAGAAGCAAAAGCGGGGCTTGCCCAGGCGCAAACAGAGCTTGCTATAAAAGAGGCAAGCCTGCAAATCTCGGCTGCAAATTTAAGCGAGTGCAATGCAAAAATAGACCTGCAAAACGCTAAATTTAAGGAGCTTGAAGTAAAAAAGCCCGACGTAAAAAAGACGCAAGAAAAAGCAAAACGCAAATTTGAGAGCATAAAGCCGCTTGCTACGCAAAACTGCGAGGAGAAGCTGGAGCGATGCGAAAGGATATTTGATGAGCTTGCGCGCTAAGATCGGGCTTTTTTGCGTCGCCCTATTGTTTTTTGGCTGCGCAGGCAAAGAGCCGCAGGTGATCACTCGGACAAAATATCAAGACGTGTATATCGCCGTGCCTTGCATCGACGAGATGCCGCAAAAACCGGAGCGCGACAGAAGCGATCCGGACAATCAAAGAAAAATCGCCGAGTATTTTAAAACCTGCGAGGACTTGCTAAAACAATGCGTAAGGAGCGCACGATGAGCGAAATGGTAATCAAAAAAATCATGGGCTTTAAAATCAGCAAAAAAAGAGCGCTGGAAATAACTTTGTCGGTCCTGCTCGCCTTGATTTTCGGGGCGGCGATAAGATGAATTTTCAAGAATACCTATACCTGCTTTGGGTATTGGTGGTGGGCGCGATCGGCGGCGTCTTGGGGCTACTAGACGATGACGGCAAGCCCAGAAAACACCGCACGAAAAGGGCTTTTGCCGTAGCTACTATCACGGCGATGTTTCTATGCTGGACTACGTTTGCTATCTCAAAACTCCTTATACACGAGGTTGAGGGGGCGCTAGCTCTTGGCGGTATTATCGCTTTTATGGGGGCCGAATGGGCTAGACGAAAAATAAACAAAGCAGCAGACAAGAAAATAGAGGGGCTTGGCGACAATGGGTATGGAGGTTATAGCAAGGATTATGACGACTACGGCGGAAGTTTCAGACACGAAAATTTTGACGATACGAAAGGATAGCAAATGGCAAATTTTAACGATGCGTTTCAAATTCTAATGCGACTAGAATTCTCTAGGCCGGGCGACGCACTTGATAAAAATCCGACCGAAAGCGGCTGGACGTTTATGGGTATCTACCAAAACGCTCATCCACACTGGGAAGGCTGGGACGAGATACTAGGCGCGCTAGCTCACGGCAGCGACATCGAGAAAATATCGCGCGCGCTATACGCTAGCGAGAATTTGCGTGCGCAAGTGCGCCAGTTTTACAAAGAAGCTTATTGGGATCGTATGCGCCTTGACGAAGTCGCAAGCCAACTCAAGGCGAATGAAATGTTCGTCTTCGCCGTGAACGTTGGTGTCAAACCCGCCGTGCGCGCGGCGCAGACGGTAGTAGGCGTAGATGCCGACGGCGTCTTCGGCGACCAGACGCTAGCGGCGATAAACCGCTTTGACGAGGCGAGATTTGACAAAGAATTCGACCGAGCCGAGCTTGAATACTACAACCGCTTGATGCAAAAAAATCCGAAGCTAAAGATTTATGCCAACGGGTGGAGAAACAGAGCCTTGGCGGTATGACGCGCCGGGGGCGAAAGTCCGGGGCAAGCCCCGATGAGGAGTAAAAAGTGAATGCATACTACGAAAAGACCTTTATCATCGGCAGCGCGTTTGGGCTAGATATCGCGTATTTTGATCGTTTCAACAAACCGCTGGTTTTTGACGCCAAATTTCGCATCGTAGATCTGGTGTTTGAAAACATCAAAAGCGGCGCAAAGCTGGAGTTAAAAAACATCGGCATGGTAAAACAAAATCACGTCGTGATGTTTGCCGAGGCTAGCGCTTGGGATAACGCGCAGGAAGGATTTTTCAAAAACGACATCAGCGATAGTTTCGGCTACGGCGGAGCATGGCATGCGTATGCGGTATGGCTACGTCCGCCGCTAGGAAACGATGCGATGTGCGTAATGCGCGGTAAGGCAAAACTCGTACAGGCTGCATGGTAATTAAGGAGTAAATATGGCGGAAAATCAAACTATAGCTTATATAACGCCCGATTATCTCGAGGTTAGGCCTCTTGGGTTTAATCCGGAAGCGGGCGCCGGAAGCGGCGAGGGCGATGAGGGCGGCGGCACAAACGCGCCCGTGCCTTTTAACCCGTTTGACCACATCAGCGAGCTTGAACGTATCATAGAAGACTATCTAGCCAAAGAGAGAACCTTCGATAATCAAAATTTGCGCGACAAATTGCGAGGCACGATAAAAGCTCTTGAAGAGCTAAAAAGCGAAGTCAAGGCGATCAACGGCCAAATTTCGGCGATGGTCAAAAATAAAGACGTCGCCGTAACTACCGATAACGAAGCTTTGGCGCAGGCGATACGGCAAGTCAATGCGAAATTTGGCGAAATCAACGCTAGCATAGATCAGCTCAAGCAAGCCTATGCAAGCGAAAATAGCGCGATAGCTCAAAAGTTCGATCAGCTTAAGGCGAGTTTGCCGGGGGAGCTTACAACCCAAATCACAAAAAACGTCGAGACTAGGGTAGAAAAGGGGCTGGACGGCAAAATCAGGTCTATGACGGCTGATATGACTAATCTCGTCTCCAGAGCCGAAACCGAGCTGGCGAAGGTTACGAACGCCGCGGCTATCGCAACGGCGGCAAAAGAGTATCTAGCCAAAGTCAAATCCCTAATCACGGATAGTCGCGGCAGAATCACGGGCTGGCAGTTTAGCGATGGGAGTGGGCAGCAGAGCAAATTTGAAATCATGGCCGATAATTTTCGTATCGCAAACTCGAGCGGAACGTATACGCCGTTTCAGATCATCGGCGGTAAGATATATTTTAGCGGCGACGTGGCGTTTGATCAGTTTAAGCAAACCAACACGATCATAAAAATAGAGCGTTTTGAGAACAATTCGGCAAACAACAAAATCATTCAAGCAAATTTTAACTCCAAGACAAACGCATGCATCCTGCTTTACAATGTAGCTGATCTGTCGCAGTCGCACGTGGCGCTTCTAGGAAGATCAAGCCGCGGCGCGGTAAATGATAAATTTATGATGGGGCCAAACAGTGCGGCGGTGATGTTATATCTAAATCAGCAAGACGTAGTAGATAGGTAGCTTGTTTGCTTGCTATGCTTCCCTACGGAGTAAAAACAAACGGGTCCCCGCCGTAAGGTAGGGCTTTAGGGGTTTGCAAAGGGCGTAGCTCTTTGCCCGTAAGGCGGAATTTACTTCCGCCGCGGAGTAAAAATAAAAGGTAAAACATGTATTATTTTTTGGACGAAGACGGAGTAATTATAGGCAGCGGCACCGAAAAACACGGCGCGTACAAAAACGTCGAAGCGGACAAAGTAGATATCCCAAATGGGCAAAGCCCATACGGCTACGCCTTTAAAAACGGCAAATGGGAGCCAAGCGATGGCATGAGGGCGGCAGCAGAGGCTGAGCAAAAGGCGCAGATAAAAGCGCTCAAAGAAGAAGAGATCGCGAGTATCGTCGTAAGGACGAGTAGCGGGCGTAAATTTAAGGGCGACGAAAAGTCTCAAAACAGAATGAGCCTAGCCTTAGAGCGTGCGCGTAGGCTAGAGCTTGAGACTCTGGAGTGGAAACTAGCAGGCGGCAAGATCGAGCTAATAACGCCGGACGAGCTTGAAGAGGCGCTAAATTTGGCCGTGGCAAAAACCAGCGAGATAGAACTATGCCGGTAAGCGACGAAGACTTTAACGCTCTCAAAAATAGCGTGCGCGCTCTGGCGGATCAAATCAATACGTTTCAAGCGAGTATCGGCGGGATAGAAAGCAGAATCGACGCCCTGCAAAACTCTACGGACGCGAAATTTAGCGCCGTTTCAAAAAAACTCGACGGAGCCGGAAAGGAGATAGGCGAGCTAGAAACGCAGGCTAGCCTTGCAAGATCGAACCTAAACAAACTCAAACGGCAGATGAAGGGACTATAATGGCGCAAAAAATCAAAATAAAATATGATGAAAAATATATAGAAAATTTTAAGAAAATTTTGGCGGCGGCGACTTGCGTAGATTCGCCGTTTGTAAAAACCACGCAGTATATCGACCAGCAGTTTGATAGCTACAACATAAACGACGAAGTAAGGGCTAGAACGATCTCGGGACTGCTCGCGGATCTATCTATAAATTTCACTCAAAACGCTATGCAAAACGCAATGGAGCTAGCGCAAAAAGAGCTGACCTTCGATCAGGAGCTACGCGCGCTAGAACTACGCAACCAAGGGCTAGAAAAAGAGCTCGAAGCGCTCGAGCTAAAAAATAAATACATGAAAGAAAAACACCCGCTAGAGATGGACCAGCTAAGAGCGCAAAACGATCTCACGACCGCGCAGATAGAAAAGATCAAAGCCGAGCAAAAGCTGGCCGAAGAGCAGCAAAAGGCCATCGAGCGGCAGGTAAAAGACAATCGTATCATCAAAGCTACGTCCATCCTAGGCGACTTTTTACAAAACCTCGCCCAGCGCGATTTGAACCCGCCGGCATCTATGAACGAGCATTTTTTCAATTTGCTTGCGGCTATCACCAAAGGCGACGGCATCGCGGCAAAAGCGATAGC
>NZ_CAUQHQ010000142.1:0-5461 GCF_963517995.1 uncultured Campylobacter sp. | reverse complement strand
TTTTGATCGTTTCCATATGCTCTTTTTCGCTCCAAAGACAATTAGCCAGCAATAAAACGTCCGCAGGTAAAACCTCGCTCCTATCGTTTAAAAATGCGGCGATTTTTAAGATATGGGCTAAATTTTTCCAGCGTCTATCCGAGATATAGATAGGGGTTTGATTTTCTTGTAAAGTTTGCTTGTCGTTTGCTTTTTGAAAGCTTTGCCCGTCATAGTCCATATTCTCGTCTTGATCGTTTTTTGGTATTAAACTTTTCTATATTTTCTCTAATTTCTTTTATTGCTTCAAGGCTTTGGGGGCTAAATTTGACCGAATAACCGCCAAAAGGACGTTTGATAGGATATGTTCGCACTCAAAAAGTCCGCTAGAGATCGAAACGATGAGATTTGAAATTTTGTTTTTATACATCGGCTTCCTTTTTAGATCTTAGAAAATTTAACGTATTACTGCGACAAGTTGCGTCGCAAGGAAAAAATTAGCTAAAATACGTCAAATTGAAACAGAAAGGATTAAAATGCGCTCTCACGATAAAATCGGATTTAGGCTATCTCGTATCTTAACCAGACTAAACGACGGTGCAAGGCTAAGCATAGAAGAGCTCGTGGAGGAATTTAGCGTAAATAAAAGGACTATTTTAAGAGACTTTGAGCGGCTTAGTATCCTGCCTATCCAAAAAGAAAACGGCAAATATTTTTTAGAGGAGTGCGCTCTTGGCAAACTAGGCTTTAAAGACATAAAAGCTTTTGCCGCGCTAATCGGTGCAAGATCGCTATTTCCCGAGCTAGACGATAGATTTATCAGCGACGTTTTAAACTATAAGCTAAACAAGGCCTATCTAATCAACAACCTATGGTTTGAAAGTATCCAAATTTCAAGGAATGATTTTGAAGCCGTGAGTGCGGCCGTAGTAAAAAACCGTATCATAGAGTGTGAATATAACGGTAAAGATCGCAAACTAAACCCGTATAAACTGATAAACAATAGCGGTATATGGTATCTGCTAGCAGACGACGAAGGCAAACTAAAAAACTTCACTCTCTCTAAAATAAAACACATAAAGATAAAGGGCGATACTTTCTCTGTAAACGCCGAGTTTTTAAAACGTATTGAGAAAAACGATACAAACTGGTTTTCGGATGATAAATTTAAGGTTACGCTTGAAATCAAAAACGAAGCTATGGAGTATTTTAAGAGAAAAGAGTTTTTGCCAAATTACGAAGTAGTGCGAGAGGATGAGCACAAAATCATCATAAGTACGGAAGTAGCTTACGACGACGAGATACTACGGGTCGTAAAATACTGGCTACCGTTTATAAAGATAGTCGAGCCTTTAAATTTGAAGGATAAATTTGAAAATTTGCTTAGGGATTATTTGAAATGACATAACCTGTCATCTCTTTTTGCTAAGCTTTATTAAAAATAAATAATAAAGAAAGCAAATGAGAGAAAAAATTTTTAATTTACTTGAAGCGATTTCAAAAGGCTTACACGAGCGTGACGATATAGTAGCAAAAACTCTTTTGGCTACTATTGCCGGACAAAGCGTATTTTTATATGGACCGCCAGGCACTGCAAAAAGCTTAATAGCAAGACGTATAAATTTAGCTTTTAAGGATGCGGCGTATTTTGAATATCTTATGCAAAAATTTTCAACGCCAGACGAAGTTTTTGGACCAATAGACATAAAATCTCTAAAAGAAGGCAAGTATGTAAGAAATACTCAAGGGTATCTACCGAGCGCAAATTTTGCATTTTTAGATGAAATTTTTAAAAGTTCGCCAGCTATACTGAATACACTTTTAACTATCATAAACGAAAAACTTTTTAAAAACGGCAACGAAAACGTAAGGGTGCCCTTGTATACTCTTATTACAGCAAGCAACGAAACACCAAATATCGGTAGTGGGCTAGAGGCTTTATACGATAGATTAAATATGAGACTTTTTGTCGAGCCTTTGCAAGACTGGAATAACTTTGTAAAGCTAATAAGCGATGAAAATGATGAGCCTCATATAGATGAAAATTTAAAAATTACCGTAGAGGAGCTTGATGTCTTGCGGCAAAAAGCTAAAAACATTAAATTTTCCTATCAAAGTTTAGAAATTATAAAGTTAATAAAATCAAAACTAAACGATTTAAGTAATCCTATTTATATATCTGATAGAAGATATAAAAATTTAGCTCAAATATTAAAAATAGCAGCTATTTTATCAGATAGGGATGAAATTTTACCTATTGATACGTTTATACTTGCGGATTGTTTATGGAATAATAAAGATGAAATCAAAGAAGTTAAGCGTATAGTAAAAGAAAGCGTTTATACCGTTGTTTGTCCAGATATAGATTATACATTTTTAGATGAATTTAATGAAATTTATAAAACTTTTTATGAGTTGTTTTTCTATCAAGATGATATATATAAAACCAAAATAGTTAATGATAAAATTTGCTACGAATTTGAGCTTTTAATAAATAGATTTAATGATGAGAATGATAAGGTAAATGTCAAATTTTATATTCCCATAGACGAACATAAGGGCATTAAAAATCCGCTGGATGCGGGCGGTCAGCCGCAAAGGAGACTAGTTTATGCCTATCATGATGGTAATTTTAAGGTAGGAATAGACAGAGGCGCTTATGAATGCGGATGGGATTCTGGGGCGGCTTACAACGATCATACAAGCATAGTTAGAACCTTTTGCCCAACTATCTTGTATAAAAAGGGCGATATGATAGCCATAAAGGACAGCAAAAGGAAGCAGTTAATGAATATATCAAAAACTGCTCTTAAAAAGATGGACCAGATGATAGCTGGTACGAATAGTGAACTTGCCAGTATTAGAACTAACGGTTATATGTTTTTGGCTAAAGACGAGATAGATAGCTTTATTCAGGTAAATATTAGCCTTCTTAATAAGCAAAAGCATATAAGGCTAAAAATTTCACGCTTTATAAAAGATTTACAAGGACATAAAATTGCGTAATTATGAAGAATTTTATAGCTCTTTGCTTGAAGATTTTAGAAAAGACGTAGGCGAGCTAGATGATGTCATAATGGCAGATATAAATAATTATTTAGCTAGCGAACTTGATGCCATAAAGTCTGCATGTGAAAATAATCCTTATAAAACATTAGATCCAAGGATAATGGATATAAAAAGGAGCATAATGTATGGTCAACAAGATACCGTAGATATTCAAACCGATATTGAACTAGTCAGAATTCTTTTAGGAAATGAGGAGGCTAAAAATTTTAAAGAACAGTTAAATATGCTTCCTGAAATAGATTTTGGAAGAAGATATAAACGTTTAGAAATAAGAAAGTATATGCTTGATAGATGCGAGCAGATATGGTGGCAAAGATGTGCAAATAAAAATTTACAAAGCATACCCGATATATTAAATGAAAAAATTTATGAGCTAAAACTAATGTATGCAATTTGTCGGCCATGTAAATTTAGGCCACAAGGATTTTTACAAAATCATGATCCTGGAGATAGAATAGGAAAACTTACCACTTTTTTGAATATAATAGGTTCATCAAATAAATTAAGGCAAATATGCGAAATTATCGGTAGAGGCGAAGGCATAAAAAATGAAAACATAACTTTTTCAAATAGTAATTCAAAGCTAAATAACTTTAAAGAACAATTTGGCGGCATTAAAATTTCAAATGAAATCGAAAATATTGTACCGTCTGAACTTGCATTTTTAAGTGAAGATTTACATATTATTTTTGATATGAAATTTATTGAGAAAAAACTATTGTGCTTTGAAAGTCAAAGCGAGGTCAAAAATATAAACAGCGGTTTTAAAATGCCGAATGTAAGACAAAAAGGACCTGTGATGCTTGTGGTGGACGGTAGTTATTCTATGCAGGAAAAAGAAAATACGGCAAAAAGCATAGCCTTTTTAGTGGCTACTATCGCCAAACGCGAAAAAAGAGCTTGCTATCTTGTGTGTTTTAATACTCAGATAAAAGCTTATGATTTAAGCGGTCATAAATGGCATGACGAACTGATGAAATTTTGCCTTACTAAATTTGACGATGGGACAAACTTTAAAATAGCTATCAAAAGGGCTTTGGAACATATCAAAAATGATAAAAATGCCGATGTCTTAGTTGTTTCTGATGCATTGTTTGATATAGACGACGAGATAAGAAATATATCAAAAAATATAAAATCAAACGGTTCAAATTTATATGCAATTATACTAGGTGATGAGGGAACCGTAAAGTTAAATGAAATTTTTGATAAAATTTGGAAACTGTAATGTACGACTTTGATAATCAAAGCATAGGCGATATGAACATTAATATAGCCATGTCAAGATATGAAATGGCTAGAAGCGATCTTTTTAATTTAGTTTATTCCTTGGGGCGTAAATTAAATGAAGCCGATATCTCAGTGGTTTCTTTAGATGCTAACGCGAAAAAAGATATGCAAGATATCTATACTTTACTAGATAATCAAACGAAGAGTTGGAAAAAGATTTATTATGCCCAATGGATAGATGAATTTGCTAGTGTCATTAAAGATGTTCATAAAATTTTACGCATATACGATAGGTATTTTAACGAGCGCGACTTACAAGAAGCAACCCAAGTACATGACATATCTAAAAGAATAGTAATGATAAATATGTTAAGCGATAATAAATTCGATAGAAATGCTAAACTAGATTTGTTGATTTGTTTTAGGCGATTAAGTCATATTTTAAATTTGGATATCGTAGCGATTATATTTATCAGATTAATATATTCTGTGATGGGCTTTTAAAAGGGTTTTAGGGATTATCCCTAACGAGGTGTTTTTGTCTGATCTGTCATACAAAAAGTATCCTCGCCCAGATAAGAAAATTTTGATTGTTACCATTTTATTAGCCATATCTCCGGAATAAAAATTTGAGATTTATATAATAATTATCCGTTTGTCTAATTTAGATTAAGCGGTTGCTGTTAAAAATATTAAGGATTTTTGGTTATTCGATTTTTGTAAAAATATTTGGCTCTCTTTAACTTAAGCTCACGCAAAGGAGTATTAAGTTACGATGAGAGCTATGAAAAATAAATATATCTATCATTCCCGAATTTCAGAGAAGAAATTTAGTGAAATTCTCAAGCATATTGCGCAAGATATAGAGACTACTAAAATAGCAAATTTAACCGGAATTTCTAGAATTTCTATCAACAAAATTCTAAAAAATATCAGAATTTTAATGGCTAAAGAGTGTGAAAAGATATCTAAGTTTTCAGGCGAGATTTCCAGCTCGCAAGCTCGCCTAGAAGCTTTGCTTTGAAATAGATGAAAGTTACTTTTACTTCGCTTTGCTCGTAACTGCGAGCAGAACGGAGCTAAAAGAGTAATAGGTCTTGTGCTTGCACTCTCTTTGAGAAAAGAGGTAGAGGCGCAGCAAATAAAACTCCAGTGTTTCTATTTCGCTACGCTCATAGCTGTA
>NZ_CAUQHQ010000141.1:0-5572 GCF_963517995.1 uncultured Campylobacter sp. | reverse complement strand
GAAATTCTCTTTCTTTATACCTTTAAATTTAGCTAGTCTATGTTTAGCATATCCCCAGAAGTTTTCTATACCATTGATATGATTTTACCATTTGCTTCTTGTAAAGTAGCAAGCGTAGCGTAGCTAAAATTCATTCTTTGAGTGTTTTACCCTGTAGTGCTCTTTAGCTCCATAATCTACCAAACCGTCATAGGCCTTCCAGCAATCAGAGTATATAGTAGAGCTATCAAGCTCGCTAAATTTGGGTAATATCGGTATCAGTTCATTAGCAGAGCAGTTTTTAACTATTTGGGTATAGACCTTACCGTCACGCTTTAGCATTCCGAATACTGGAGTTTTATTTGCTGCTCCTCTACCCCTCTTGCCTCTTACTCGTTTAGATCCAAAGTAACTTTCATCTATTTCTATTTCACCTGAAAACTTAGATATCTTTTCGCACTCTTTAGCCATTAAAATTCTAATGCTTTTTAGAATTTTATTAATGGAAATTCTAGAGATTCCGGTTAAATTTGCTATTTTAGTAGCCTCTATATCTTGCGCAAAATACTTTAGAATTTCTCTAAATTTCTTCTCTGAAATTCTGGAATGATAGATATACTTATTTTTCATCGACAAAATCATAGTTAAAAACTCCTTTGAAAGTTTTTAACTTATCTTGAGCCAAAAATATTTTCAATAACCATAGAAAGAAATTAAATGACAGATAATTCAACAATAATAGCAATAATCATCGGTATTCTTGCAACAATAGGTCTATTTAAAGTTTCTAGCTTAAATAACTCTGCAATTATCGGCTGGTTCGCTAAAAAAGACTTAATGTCTTTTGAGAAATATAATCACGAACAGCGCCAAGCTCCAACAGAAAACCTAATATGCGCTCGTCCTATGTTGCAACTTTTGAATTTTATTTTTTCAAAAAACCTTACAGGAACTACATTATATTTCCTAGTAGTCTTGTGCGGATGCTACATAATACTAGGATTTATACAGTTTATTTGACAGAGCCTTAGAAATTTGGCTTTAGCAGTAAATCAATTTGTTATAATATTTGGCAAAAGAATCCCAAAAATCCACTTAAGTTAATTATTGTCTTGTAAATATTGTTTTAACATATCAATAGCATCCTGCTGCATAGAAACATATTTATTTAGAAGATACATAAAAAGTAAACTTAAAACAACTACTATAATAATCATTGTATATCCAGATCCAGTACGAGTCTCTCCAATAAAAAGCAAAGCTATAAAAAAAGGAATAAACACCACAATATTACCAACAGTTCTTATAATAGACCATAACAATTTTGATAAAGTTCCCGTTTCATTTGTAGTTAAATTTTTATAGTTGATTACTTTATAACCATTTGCGCATACCACCATATCATCACCTTGCGACAAAGTATTGTTTTGAGTTTTAAGAATAAACTGCCTACCATCTATCCTAAAAGTCGAACTATATGTATTAGATGTAGATATATCACCCTTGCCCTTTCTTACGCTACCGCTAACATTTGTTTCCAAATTTGTTCTTAGATTATCTATTGTTCCTCTATAAATTTTTAAATTAGACACTATTTGATCCTTGAGTTTTAAATAATATTTACCAAATTGAACCTGAGTGGATTTTTAGCCGCGACATCATCTTGCTACTCATAAAGATTCTTATCAATTTTATTAAAATTTAATAGAGATCTTTTTATATTTTTACTGTTATTATATCTAAACCCCTTTAAATTCAGATAAACTATGTTTGGCATATCCCCAAAAGTTTCTATGGTTTTTGCTTACAGCTTCTTATAAAGTAGTAAGCGTAGCGTAGCTGAACTCATTCTTAGAATGCTTTACTCTATAATGGGCTTTGGCTCCGTAATCAACCAATCCGTCATAAGCCCTTCGATAATCTGAGCTATCAAGCTCGCTAAATTCCTTCAGTATCGTCAATAGCTCATTTTCAGAACAGTTTTTAACTATTTGGGTATAAACTTTGCCGTCACGCTTTAGCATACCGTCTGTTTACAGCTATGAGCGTAGCGAAATAGAAATACCGGATTTTATTTGCTGCGCCTCTACCTCTTTTGCCTCTTACTCTCTTGGCTCTGTTCTGCTCTACTTCGCTACGCTCGTTACTTTCAAGAACATAGCTATTATCGTAACTTACTACTCCTTTGTGTGAGATTAAGTTAAAGAGTGCCATAAATTATTTACTAAAAACCTTATTTGTAATCATTGAAAATCATTATATATTTCTGTATAATTGCCCGTTAATAATTTTTAAAGGAGTTTAAATGCAGAGAAAAATCGTGCTTAGTCTTGCTTTAGTCGGTATTTTGGCTGCCGCGCAAAACGAAGTAGAGCTAAAATCGTTAGAAGGCGTAACCGTCACGGCGCAAAGATCGTCTCAAAGCGTAGACGAGATAAGCAAAAGCGTCTCGGTAGTAGATAAAGAGACGATAGAAAGAAAGCTCGGCAAAAGCGTACCGGAGCTAATCAGCGAGGCGCCGGGAGTTTCAATCGTAAACGAAGGCATGGACTCAGGCACCGTAAACGTGCGAGGTTTTAGCTCGTCTGATTACCGCGTGCCGATGTTCGTAGACGGGCTTAGATTTAGAGGTAGGCCGGCGTTTGAGTATTCGATATTTACGCCCGATCAAATCGAAAGGATAGAGATAATAAGAGGCCCTGCTAGCACGCTTTACGGCACGGACGCCTTTGGCGGCATAGTAAATTTAGTCACCAAAAGAGCTAGTGGGGACGTGCACGGCGACTGGGCGCTATCTGATACGTATCTAAGCACCCAGTATCAAAGCGCAAACAAAGGCGTACAAAACCGCCTACAACTCGGCGTAGTTGGACACGGGTTTGACGCATTGCTGGGCTTAAACTACAAGCACGGCAAGGACTACGGCACTCCGGCTGGTAAAATCCCAAACACAAGGTATAATTACCAAAGTCTTGATTTTAAAGGCGGATATAGCTTTGCCGATTTTCACAGGCTTGAGCTCGTGACCAGATATACGGAGTCCGAGCGCGGCGTAGTCGGTACGGCGGTCGGCGCTCCCGGAACGGCGAATAAAAAAGGCTTTCAAAAATACATAAAAGAGGCGCCTCTTAGAGAAAAATACGTAGCGCTAAACTACGAAGGCAACATACCCGACAAATTTATATTAGATTCTAGCTTGTATTACAGAGAGCTTTATACGCACCTAAATATAAGGCCTTACATCGGCTCGTTTTCGCCTAGACAAGTCGATAACTACGTAAACGGTCCGAAGGTCTACGGCGGCAAATTTATCGGTAAATTTATAGGCGACAACCTAACCCAAACTTACGGCGTAGATTTTTATTACGAGGACTGGGATAGCGTGTATCAAAGCGTAAACAAAGGCCCTAGCGTACGCAACAGGCTAAGAACCAAACAGCTTGACGTCGCCGGGTTTGGATTGCTTGAATACGCGTTTAGCAACGACGCGATTTTGAGCGCAAATTTACGCTACGACCGCATAAAAACGTCCTTTGATATGGATAGCTCGATGAGTCCCGCCGTAAAAGCCCTATACGAAAACGCCAACGATAGAAAAGACGGCAGAGCCAGCTACGGCCTGGGACTTATTTATCCCGTCGTCGGAGGACTTGAGTTTGTAGGTAATTTCTCGACCTCGTTTAGGGCTCCTATGAGCGGCGAGGTTGCTCCGATACTTACGTTTTCAGGCAGCGAGGCGTATCTGCCAAACCCTGATCTAAATATCGAAAAAGGCGTTACCTACGAGGCTGGACTTCGCTATACGGATAAAGCGCTTAGATCGAATTTGATATTTTACACGGGAGATTATAAAGACCTAATCGTCGAGCGAAACTGGCAAAGCGGCGGCGTGACCTACTACCAGTCGCAAAATGTAAACAGAGCCAAGATAAGCGGAGCCGAATTTGACCTCGCTTATAAAATTTTATCAAATTTGGAGTTTAAAACAAATCTCGCCTACACGCGCGGCAAAAATAAGCAAACCGGCAAACCGCTTCCAGAGATCGCTCCGCTTAGCGGACGCGTAGCCGTTTCTTATTCGCCGGAGTTTTTGGCAAATTCCTACATAGAGTATAGCGGCGACTGGGCGGCGAGAAAGACGCGTATAGACGACAGCGTAGAGCGCGAGAGAGCGGGATATTTCGTGCATAACCTATACTTTGGCAAGAGCCTTGGCAAGCTAGGCTTCTTAAAAGATTTTAGCCTGAATTTCGGCGTCGAAAATATCTTTGACAAAGAATACGCCCCAAGCCTAAGCTACGAGCTAATCAGCCAGCCTAGAAGCGCTAGCAACCCGCTCATAAATCCGGGCAGAAATTTCAAACTAGGCTTTAAGGCTAGCTTTTAAAATTTAAATTTGCCGAGCGGGTTTTAAGCCGGCCCGCTCAAAAACCCTAAAATTTACAAATTTAAGGATCGAATTTGAAAAAAATCATATTCGCTTTATTGCTACTGGCAGCGACGCTAGGCGCGCTTGAATTTACCGATCAAAACGGCAACAGGCTTTACTTCGACCGCTCCGTTAAAAGCGTAGCGCTATTTCCGGTGCCGCTAGCTTCGTTTTCTCTTAGCGTCGAAAACAACGTATCTCGCCTAGCCTCCGTTCATCCTATGGCTAAGAAAAATATTGGGCGCGGAATGCTCGGAAAAATGATAAAAGGCGCAGCTAGTATCCCCGCAGGCGGTATCGGAGAGGATTTTACTCCAAATATCGAGGAGCTACTAAAACTATCTCCGGATCTTGTCGTGCAGTGGGGCATGAGAGGCGAAAAGATCATCGAGCCGCTGCGAAAAGTAGGGCTAAACGTAGCTTTGGTAAATTTAAGCGGCACGGAGGAAGACCCGCTTTTTTGGTTTGGGATGCTAGGTAAAATTTACGAAAAAGAGCAAAAGGCGGAGCAAATTTTACAAAACAGAGCCGAAGTAAGAGCTAAGATCGAAAATTTCGTAAAAGGGCTTAGCAAAAAACCGAAGGTTCTTTTTATATTCGGCCGAGATAAAAGCTACGAGGCCGCAGGAGGCGGGACGTATTTTGACTACGAGATAAAGCTAAGCGGCGGAGTAAATGCGGCGAATTTCGGTGGATTTAGAATTTTAAATAAAGAAGAAATTCTTGCGCAAAATCCGGACGTTATCTTGCTTAGCAACTTCGACGAGCTAACGCCACGGGACTTTTTTAACGACAAAATTTTAAAAAACGTAAAAGCCGTCAAGCAAAAAGCCGTCTATAAAATGCCTCTGGGAGGCGATATGTGGGAGCCGCCTACGGGCGAATCGCACCTGGGCTGGGCGTGGTTTAGCGTGCTGTTTTCGGGGCAGGCGCATATAAATTTAAAAGACGAGATGAAAAAGAGCTACAAATTGCTCTATGGCTACGATCTAAATGACGACGAGATAGCTAAAATTTTACGCTTTGATCTAAACGGCGAGAGCAAATTTTACGAGCTTTTTAGATAATGAAAAAATATCTGTTTTTATCGCTTTTTCTAGCCTTTGCGGTCGTTTTTTCGCTTAAAGCGTGTAGGAATTAACTAGAGGGGCTAAATTACAAATA
>NZ_CAUQHQ010000140.1:0-5601 GCF_963517995.1 uncultured Campylobacter sp. | reverse complement strand
GCCTATTACCGCGCTCGATGTTCGGAGCTATTTCTATAATCGAATTTAGCGCCGCGATCATGTTTTGCAAAGATACTTCTTTTGTCTTGAGCCGTTTGCTAAGCCCGTGCTTGGACTGCATATTAGCCTTAGTATAGTATCTCTCCACTCCCATCTTGTCGATATGCCTTAAGACTTCGTCCTTACCAGGCGCTTGCGTAGCTTTCATCTTAACGCCTTCGATCTCGTATTCGTCTACCCAAACAGGTACTACTTCGGTGCGGCAGCGGAAATGATAGGGCGGAAGTCCGAAGTTTGCATCCATCTTGTCGCTTCTGCCAAGATAGGGCTCGTTTCTCCACGTAGCGGCCGCTTTTTTAGCCGCCATGCTTTTTGCTGCGGTGATAGCGTTTGCTTGTCTTTCTAAATGCTCTGCCGGTATCACTCGCCCGTTCATAGAGCGACAGATGTCCGAAGTTTTAGAGTCTACCTCTCTTTCTCGGGCAAAATACCGGCGAGGAAATCTTTAAATTTTGCAAACAGATAAGGACTAACCCAAAAAATTAGTTAGCCGTAGCTAGAATAGAAAACTGGGCGTATAGTATAAATTATAAAAAATTCTTTAACTACATAAAAGCTTGCGGTAAAAGAGTAACATTACGAATTAATATTCATATATTAATTTTCCAGATATATGCTATATTCTAAGCCGCGCTCCTATATCTCATATAGACATACTCGTAAATTTTCTCTCTGCACGCCGAGATACTTATATCATCATAGCACTCAGGTAGCTCGCCCCAGAGCGTATCGCGGATGAGATTATCCACCTCGGCTTTCGTCTCTTGTTTGTCGCTCCAGTGATCTAGCTCGGAAATTTTTGATTTTATCTTGCTTAGCAGGGTAGTTGCCACTTCTTTGATCTTTTTTATGTCGTTTTTACCAAGATCATCTCTAAAAAGCATATCATAAAACGATAGCTCCTCATCGCTCGTAAAGCCTTCTCTGGCGTATCTTTGCTCTTCTTTGCTCATCTGATTTGCTAGATCCATAAGCTCCATAAACGTCTTTTCTATGGTCGCCCTGTCTTGTTCGGTGTTATATTCTGCGATGATTTGCCCGTAGCGTTCATAGTAGTCTATGCGATTAGGATTGCTAAATAGCATACTATCTAGCTTTTGCTTGATGATCTCCTCTAGGTCTTTCATGGCTAAATTTTTAGTTTTCACCTTTGCAAATTCACTGCGTAGCAGCTCAAAGTCAATGGCGCTTATATCAAATCTACGCGCAGCCTCGTTATTCATAGTAGGCTCATCGGCGATTTTTACATGCTCGTTTATTATTTTATGTATCTCGATCATTAGATTGGTCGTATTTGTATGCTTGCGCTTTTTTTGAAGCTCAGAGTGGATAGCCGCGATAGCTTCATATTGTTTGCGCGTTTGAGCCGTTACGTCGTTTCGGTCTGTATATTTTATTAGTCTGCTAAGCTCCAAAGCGTAAGTAGTAAAGATTTTCTTATCCTCGATACTTCCACACACTGCATTAGCCGCCTCTTGCAAACTAGCAAGCTTTGCAAAATCAACCGCACCGATAAGTTTTTTCAGCTCAAATTCTTTCTGCGATAAAAACTCCCTCGTCTTTTCTATCACCTCTATGATACGCGCGATGAGCTCCTTTTTATCTATTGTTGGATCCGCTCCGCTACTAGCGCCTAAATTTGCGGTATAGTCGGCAAGTGCTTTCCTAAGAGCTTTTACGATACCTATATAGTCAACTATAAGTCCATTGCTTTTGCCTTCGCTTACGCGATTTGCCCTGGCTATCGTCTGCATAAGCGTATGCGCTTTTAGCGGTTTATCAAGATATAAGCAAGATAGACACTTTACGTCAAAGCCGGTTAGCCACATAGCGCAGACAAAGACTACTCGCAAAGGATTTTTACTATCTTTAAATTCTTTATCAAGCTCTCGCTTCTCCATCTTTTCTCTGTGATACTTGATGTCTAAGCCCCACTTTTTAAAGGTTTGAATTTCGTTTTGGTCTTGGCTTATTATCACCGCCATTTCGCTCTCTTGCATCCATTTTAGTTTGCGCTCTAGCTCCTGCGCCTCTTGCTGGGTGGCTCTTTTTATATTTTCTTTTAGAGTTTTTATCTCCTCTTGCCAGCACTCTTGCACGAAGTTATACATCCTAACGCACGTTACCTTATTTAGGCAAACAAACATCGCCTTTCCGCTCGTCCACAGATCGCAATAATGCCTAACAAAATCACGTGCGATGGATTTTAGCCTAGGCTCTGCCGTTAGCAAGTGTATCTCTTTTGCAAATTTAGCCTCTAGCTTATCTTGCTCATTTATATCAAGATCGGCGTTTTCTATGGCGTCTAAAATTTGATCCGTTATTTCCGGATTTTGCAGATCCACGATTTTTTCGCCGCGATTTTCATAATAAAGCGGCACCGTAGCGCCGTCCTCAACCGCTCTTTTAAAGTCGTAAACCGAGACATAACCGCCAAAAGTCCTAGCCGTGATATTATCGCTAGAGAGTAAGGGTGTGCCGGTAAATCCTATACGAGCGGCTGTGGGTAGTAGTTTCATCATATTATCGGCAAATATCCCGTATTGGCTACGGTGCGCCTCGTCTGAGATGATGATGATATCGTGGTCGGGATAGATAGGCTCTTCATTTGGTTTGTTAAATTTTTGTATAAGCGTAAAAATAAAGCTTGGATTGCCTTTTAGTTTTTGCACGAGATCGCTGCCGCTTGTTGCGATATACTGCGAAGCCTTTATATCTTTGCCTAGCAGTCCGCAGTTTTCAAATGTATCGCTTATCTGAGTATTTAGCTCGTCTCTATCGGTTAGGATAACAAAGGTCGGCGTTCCCGGCATCTTTCGGCGCACCTTCTTAGCAAAAAATAGCATAGAGTAGCTCTTGCCTGATCCTTGCGTATGCCAAAACACGCCCAGCTTACCGTCGTTTAGCTTTCTTGCGGCGTATACTTTCATCGCTTCGTTTACGCCTAGATATTGGTGATTTCTAGCGAGAATTTTTGCCGTGTGGCCGTTTGAGTGGTCATAAAGGATAAAATTTTCAAAAAGATCTAGGAAATTTTCCTTCTTGCAAATTCCGCGTAGCATAGTCTCAAGCACCACGCTTCCTTGCTCATCTTCAGCAAGCCTTTTCCACTCGTGGAAAAACTCAAATTTACTGCCAAGCGTGCCCACCTTTGCCTCCATGCCGTTTGATAGCACAATAATGGCATTGTAGTAAAACAGATGCGGTACCGTGTCTTGGTAGTCCGTGTAGTTATCCTCATATGCGTTACGCACATCTACCGAGCTATTTTTAAGCTCCGCAAAAAGTAGCGGTATGCCGTTTACAAAGCCCACGATATCCGTTCTTCTTCTATGTAGCTCTCCGTGAATTTTTAACTCTTTTATAGCTAAAAAGTAGTTATTTTCAGGGTTTAAAAAGTCGATCACCGTAGCCTTTTTAGCCTGCGTTTCGCCGTTTGGCTTCTTTATCGTTACCGGGATCCCGTCGCGGATAAGGTAGTATTTTTCTTCATTTACTTGTAAGAGCGAAGATGTGGATAGCCTGTTTTCTAAAATTTTTACAGCCTCGGTGATCTGAGTTTCATTTATCCAAGGGTTAAATTTCTTAAGCGCCTCTACAAGAAAGCGAGTTAGGAGAATTTCTTTATAGCTTTTTCTACCAAAGGTACCATTTTCGCCCAGAGTCTCGCTACTATGCGCAAACTGCACGTCCCAGCCCAGCTCATCACGGAGTAAATTTCCGGCACTCTCTTGCACAAGGATATTTTCAGAATAATCATAACTCATATAAAGCGCTCTCCTTATACTTCTATTTCGCCGCTCATGAGCTTTGGTAGTAGGCGATCACGAGCTTGAGTTAATTTGTTAGATATATCTCTTAAATTTTGAATCATAGAGAACATAGGTACTGCCAACACATCAAATCTATCCGCAACATCTTTAGTGGGTACTAAAATAGTTTCTGCCTTTAGATATTTAAAATGTCTTGCATAGTGATAATTTGACAAATCAACGGCAATCAATGAGCAATAAAACAGTGATTGTGGCATATTTGTTTCGTTAGATACTATTAATTGTGTTCCATCGGCTCCTTTGGCAAACGGAAACTGAAGATATTTTAAAACACGAGTATGGTCACCAAAAACAATAACTGGTTTTTCTATATTTATGATAGCTTCAATATTATTCGTATATCCTGCAATAAAATTTTTACTTTGATCTACAATCGGAACAGCTCCAGCATCTAAATAATCGGTTGCTTTGATTTGTTTCCTACGCGGAATATTATCAATAATACTGCCTACTAATTCTTTTCTCCACCCATCGGGAATGCCGTCGATAAATTTGGTATCCTCGTATCCTGGAAAGCGAAAATTTATACAAACGCTGCGCCGCCTCTTCAAGAAGCTTGATCTGCTTTTGATTGTTTTCAATAAGATCATCGTATGTGGACACTATTTCAGTAATTTTGTTTTGTTTGATAATGTCGATTGCTGGTATTTCGATTTCAGATATTATGTCGCTACTTAGCTCTATCTGATTTGTAGATCCTTTGCCTAGAGTTTCTATATATTTTTCTAAAGGTCTCAGCCAATAAAATAAAAATTTGGGGTTATAATTTTCGCACCTTAAAATAGTCACGTGCGAATCAACATACAAAAATCCTAATTTTTTATCTGCATATGCCACCCTTCCGAGTGTTCCAGTTCCAGTGGAATTTATAAGAATATCACCTACTTGTATTTTCTTTTCGTCGGAAAATTTCTTATCCTTGCTCGTATATTTAACGAATTCATGGTTGATTGTTCCGTCTTTTATGCATTTTTGGTTGACTACAATAAGACCATCTTTGTCAACATATTTTGGCGTTATTCCTCTTTTTATGTATGTTGCAACATCTTTGATTTTCACAATCCCATCTCCTTTAAATTTTGCGAGATGGTATCCATGATTAAATTTGACTCGGCTTGCAAAGATAGTAGCTCGCGGTGTATCTCTATCATTCGCTCTTCAAAATTTACCCCATCATCTTCTACCGGAGCAACGCCCACATAAGCTCCTGGCGTGAGCGACCAGCCCTTTTCTTCTATACTAACGCCCTCATCATCTCCTTGCGCCGCGTGGGTCGTATAGGCAATCTTGCAAAGACCAAGCACATCTTGATAAACGCCGTCTTTAAATTTTTCGTAAAGCCAGTTTGCCTCTCTAGCTATCGTTAGCTTTTCGTCTAGCTTAGCAAGCTTTGCGTCATACTCTTCTTGCACTCTTTTCTTTTCTCGCCTTTGAGCATCTTCAACCGCCTTTTTGGCTTCTAGTCTAAGAGCTTTTATCTCTTCTGAAATTTCATGAATTTGCTCGTCAAAAGGCTTGGTGCTTGCAAGAGTATCTTTGTACTCATCAAGTAAGGCTCTATACTTATCTATCTCGCCGCGGTATAGCCATACGATAGCATTGATGTTTTTTAGCTGCCAATAAGACCATTCGTTTAAAGTGCGATCAACCACCGTGTAGTAGTTTCTAGCATCTATAAAAAGCACTTTGTTTTTAGTCTCGTTTGACT
>NZ_CAUQHQ010000139.1:0-5814 GCF_963517995.1 uncultured Campylobacter sp. | reverse complement strand
ATCTCACCTCCTCTCAGAGGCAAAACTAAAAGCCGAAGGCCTCACCCTCCGGCTTTGACCTCTAATCAAATTATACATAAATTTTCTTAATCCAAAAAATAGCATTTCGGCAAAGAAATACGCTCCCGCCGCAAGCATCGGCGTGCTTGAGCGTAGGCTAAGGGCGCCTAGCCCTTGCCTTAAAAAGCGGGCTTTTTGTTTCGCAGTCGCTCGCAACCGCAAGCATCGGCTTTGCCGAGGAGAACAACGGGTCCCCACCGTAAGGTAGGGCTTCAGAGGGGTGCAGGGGATAAAATCCCCGCCCGCAGGCGGAGCTTGGCTCCGACGAGGAGTAAAAAATAAATACCTATATCGCGTTTAATGATATTTTAAATATTACAAATCCCGAAGATAGCGACGTATTTTCTTTTATGGCAGGCGCCCCGGCGTTTGACTATCTCTTTGCGGGAGGTTCGGCGTATAGCCCGAGCTTCGAGCCTATGCCAAATCTCGCCTCGCTTTTTATCTCTCAAAGCTATTCTCTCACGCTTTCGATTCTCGACCTCAATGAAGACTATGCCGAGCTGGCGCTGCTTCCTATGCAAATTTTGATATTTCGCGAGTGGAGTAAAAGAGCTAGGGACGAGGCGGCGGAAGCGGCCGGCGAAGAGATAGAGGATGCGGTAAGCAAGGCGGTAGATAAAGCAAGAGATATACTGCGCGAGAGAGACAAAGACTTTGCCGGACCCGAGGGTAGGACGATGGGGCGAAGCGGAGCGGTGAGCGGGGAGTTCTTAAGAGAGCTGGCAGAAGAGAGGAAAAAGGGCGCGTTAAGAGCGGCGCTGCAAGGGTATGCCATGAACAAGTGGGGGCCGCTGGCGGCGATCGCGGCGGGCTGGGCGTACGACGGGCAAATAAGCGTAGCCACTATCCACGACGTAGTGACCGCAAGCATAAAAAAAGAGATGGTAAGCCTAGGCGTGCAGACGCTATCAAAGGCGTTTGGCATAACTTCGGCCTTCGGTACGATAGCCATAGGCTTTGCGCTAAATAGCCTTTTTACGGAGACGTTTGAGGTAATGAGCGGGCTTGATAATCATTTCGGCTTCGGCGGCGATTTGGCGGGATTTACGAGTAGGGGAGAACCGATGTATGAGCAAAAGATAGGGTTTTTAGACGGGGTAAAAAGGGCGCTTGGTTTTGATATAGGCAGGATCGAGCTAGAAAATCAGTACGGCCAAACGGTGGGCTACGAGTGGAGAGGCAAGAAATTTGAATACGCGCATCCGATAGAGAAATTTAGCGACTACCTAAACACGCCCGCAAGAGACATGGGGCTAACGCGCGCAAATAGATTTATGGATGCGGGCAGCATAATGTCGAGAATGAATCAAAGCTTTAGCCGTTCGCAGATAGAAACTGCGCTAGAAAAGAGCACGTTTGGCTCGGTGGCAGGCTTTAAACCAGACGGCTTTTCGCCGTTTGGAAGGCAGCTATACTCCGCAGCCTTTGACGACATCATGGATGCAGTGGAGACTGCTATAACCAAAATGCAATACGGCGCCGCAAGCTCGCGAACCGTAGGAGTAAATAAAAGTACGTTTGAAGGATTTGCCGGGTCTAGATTCGGGCAGACGGCATACGAGTATCACGGATACTCAAGGTGGGGCAAGACGCTTGGAATGCAGAAATTTAAAGAGGATTACGAGCGCGGATTTTTCGGTAATTATGGCAACAAAGATTCGCGCGGCGGGATAAATAATACCGGAGCGCACAGCAGAGGCGGCGCAATGGCGGCCGAGGCAGCCGATAAGGCCGGCAAAAGCGGCAGCGTAAGCTCGGCAATGAACTCGGGTCGCGCAAACAGCTCAGGCAACCGTAGGGGCGGCAACATCGGCGGCACGACCGGATACGGCAAAACGAGCCGCGGAGAGAAAAGTAGGGAAAGGCAAGCCGAGAGAAACTCTGGCGGCAACAAGAGCGGTAAGAAATAATATACGAAATTTAGGACGGTAAAGAGTAATAATATAAGTAAAAAACGGGTCCCCGCGAAGCAGGGCTTTAGTTTAGTCAAGTTTTTCTAAAACTTGCCGCAGGCGGAGCTTTGCTCCGGCGAGGAGTAAAAAAAATAAAAGGAGAAAATATGTGGGATTGGTGGAAAAATCTTTCAGACGGGATTAAAAACAACGCCGACGGCTTGCAGGCTGCGGGTGCTTTGGTGGGCGGCTTAGGCAGTGCATATAGCGCCTACAAACAAGGCAAGGCCGCGGATAAAACCTATAAACTAAACCTTGATCTACTCAAAGAAGAGAAGCGCCGCCGAAATCAGGCGCAGCAGAATTTGGAGCAGGGGTGGATAAGCGCGATGAGTAAGAGAAAGGACGAGGAAAATGCGATTTAACATCGACTACCTAAGAGCGCCCGAATATAGCAAGGGCGCAGGCATCGGAGCGGGCTTCGCGGCTTTTGGCGATAGTCTCATGAAAATAGGGCAGATCGGCAAAGAGCGCCAAAAAATAGACGATGAGAATCAAAGATATCAAGAGGAAAAGCTTTTTAAAAACGACGAGTTAAATTTTAGAAAAAACTCGCACGCCGAGACGATGAAAGCCAAGGCTGATGAACTAGTGTATCAAAAAGACAAAGATGAAAAAGATCGTATTTATAATCAAAAAAAGTTAGACATGGAGATGTTAAGGGCCGATAAAGATAGAGCTGTTGATTGGGCGCGCGCTAACGCGCAAGCCGGTTACTACGGCTCGCTAGCGCAGGAGCGCACGGACAAACTTAACCGCCAAAAACAAGAAGATGCGGCAAACGTAGCGGCGTATAGGCAGTTTTTCCCGAATGAAACGAAAGGCAAGAGCGACGCGGAAGTCTTGGCTATAGGAAACATCATGCAGCGTTTTAGCTCAAACAAGGCCGCGCCCGGCGATGAAAGCTGGGTGAAAGTCGATGCGGCTACATATAACGAGTATGCGCATCTTGGCGTAGCAAAAAACTCCAAAGACGGCTACTATCTAAATAAAAATTTCGTAGACGAGCTGGCGAAGGAGTCCGATGCTAAGCGCGAAGCCAAAGGCGAACAATCCGGATATAAAGAGAGAAAAAGCGATCTAGCGAGGGAAAAGCCGTTTATTTTCGGCGATGACGGAGCAATGTGAGATAAAACGGGTCCCCGCCGTAAGGCAGGGCTTCAGAGGGGTGCAGGGGATAAAATCCCCGCCCGCAGGCTCGGGCTTTGCTCGGGCGAGGAGTAAAAATGATTACGATACGCGAATATTTGGGCGATGATAAAATAACGCAGCTAGAAAATATGGGATTTTTGCCAAATTTAATCGCCGATATGGCCAAACGTCAATATATGTCCGACAAGCAAGCCAAAAGAAATGAGCTATCTGACGCCGGGCTAGAGGGCAAGCTAGTTCAAGGTATTATGCGCGGCGAGATTAGCGAAGAAGAGGCGAGAAACGCTCAAAAATTTGAAGACTTTGGCGCTAAAAAACACGGCTGGGGGCTTGGCGCGGCTAAAGCGGTAGCCGGCATTGCAAACGCCGCCGAGCGCGTGAGCGATTTTATTAATCCGTTTTATGAAGGCAAGCGCGACGAAAAAGGGGACTACGTCTATCAAAACGCCATAGAAAAAGGCTTGCGCCCTAAAATCAAAAGCGCGGAGAAGCTGCGAGACGACTACGAAAAGGCTACCGGCGAGACGTCGTGGGGTAGCCGTGCAACCGAAATAGGCACGGAGATGGTTGCCGATCCGTTAAATTTCTTCAGCGGCATAGGTCTGCTTAGCAAAGGAAGCAAGCTGGCGCAGTTTGGCAAGAAAAGTTTATACTTTGCCGGAACGGGCGCGGCAAGCGGCGGCGTGATGGCTCTAGGTGAGGGTAAAAACGACGAAGAGACGCTAAAAAATATGGGTTACGGCGCGGCCGGAGGTTTTGTTTTAGGACACGCGATAGATCAGAGCGTCCAAGGCATAAGCAAACTCATAGCAAAGCGCCGCGCAAGCAGAGTCGCAAACGAAGCGGACGCGGTAAGCCAGGCCGAAAATAGCGAGTTTTTGCGCGCTACGGACGATCTGGGCGGAAGTGAGATAAAGGCGGCGGACGGAAATAGCGACGCAGCTAGACGCGGAGCGGACGAGGCCGTAAATACGGAGTCCTCGGCACGGGGCGGCGAAGCTTCGGACGGTGCAATAAAGCAAAGCTCCTCGTCGCAACGCGAAGTCGATGTCCAGACGATGACCGCGCGCGAGTTTGCGACTAGCGAAGCGGGGCTAGATGAAGAGACGGCGGCGAAGGTAGTCAAAGAAGCCGCACAAGGCAAAGAAAAAAGCGACTTTGTAGATGCCGATACTTACGCGGATATAGTTAAATTTAAAAACTTTGAAAATCAAAGAGACTACGCTAGAGCTTACGGTGAGCAAATAGAAGCCGCAAAACAAAGCCTAGAGAGCGCGCGCGAGCAATCTGCCGTAAGATACGCCCAGACTCAAAAAGCTATCAATGAATACCAAAAACAAGGTATGTCCATAAGTGCGACTAGAGAGTTAATCAACGCTAAATTTAAACCCGGAGCCGACGAGATAAACTACACTAGAGCCTATAATGGCGGTGCGGACGTAGATCCTAGGCTTGCCGGGCAAGGGATATTTTACGCGATCGAAAAAGATATCGCGGCGCAGGCCTATACTCCAGAAATTTACGCCGCAAGGCTAAAACAAAGGGGCTTTTCTGACGAGAGCGCGCAAGCTTTTACGCAAGCCTACGCAAAAAAAGATATAAATATCGCCAAAGAGTACGCAAACGGCAAAGTAGCCGAAGTATACGATGAGCAAATACGGAAAAATTTGACGAGAGAATTTGAGATAAATGCAAAAAACGGAGTAAATATAAATAAAGACGAGGCGTATAGGCAACACCCTATGATCCGCCCCGATGGGCCTAGTATAGAGCAAGGAGGCTTAAAAAGGGATAAATTGACGGTCGCAAGAGAAAAGCTGGCAAGCGAAATTAACGTAGATAAGTTAAACGACGAACAAAAAGACGTTTATGACGTTTTTGTCGGCAATAAAGACAAGGTGACGCTTCAAGGCAAAGATTTAAACGATCTATACATGCTTGAACGTGGTAGTAGAAATGCTGGCGTCAAAAAAATCATGATAAAGCATGCAGGCATAGAGAAAACCGGAGGCTTAACGAACGAGGAGCTGCTAGGCATAATGGATGTTGTTAGAGGCGGAAGGATCGCAGAGGATAGCTTTGAGCAATTTAGCGATAGGATAAGATATGCCTACGACTTAAAAGAAAACGGCGTTAAATTTAGGGTAGTAATAGACGAATACAATGACGGAAAAAAAGTTTTTGATTATTATAGCGACCGAAATTTTGTAGATTATAAACAAGATCGTAGGGGGCTTGCTAGGACTTTCGACCCCCATTCGCGCGTTCAAGTTCCTAGCGCTACTGATGAAATTATATCCCAAAAAGGAAATTTAGTCAATGAAAAAGAAGCTAACGGACTACGAGATAGCGTTTCTGGTATCGGCGATAATGCAAGCCGAGCAGGCGGACGACAAGCAAGCGATGAGCAAATACTACGCCAAGGCCGACGGGATACTGCAAATGCTAGCCAGACAAAGCGGCCAGCCCAGAGCGATGAGCAAGTGGAGCAGCCAGGAGCCGCTAAAGCAGATGGCCAGACTAATGCCGCAGCTGCAACAAAGCAAGTGGTGGAAAAACAAGGAAGTGGCGCTAGCATCGGCGGCGGGCTAACGGCAAACTCAAACGCTCATCTAGGTAGCGGCCTGGTAGCCGGAACTCTAAACTC
>NZ_CAUQHQ010000138.1:0-5819 GCF_963517995.1 uncultured Campylobacter sp. | reverse complement strand
TTACTACGATCTGCACGCATCTAAACCGCCCGAGATCTCAGATCCTATCATCGTAGAACCCGTAAACAACGAGTTTAAATTTGACGTCGAAAAACTCGCCGACAACGAACTTCATCGCTACGCCTATATAAACGACGAAGGCAGGGAGATAAGGTTTTTTCTTTTAAACCGCTTTTCAGACCGCGCTTCGCCGACCATCGTCTTTGATGCGTGCGCGATATGCGGCGATATGGGCTATGTCAAAAAGGGCGGCGATCTCATCTGCATCTCGTGCAACGTACGCATTTTCTTGCCATCAGTTGGCAAAGAGGGCGGCTGCAACCCGATACCTATGCCTTTTGAATTTGACGGCAAATTCGTAACCGTAACGCTTGACACCATCCAAAGCGGCGCAAACTACTTCTCAAAAGTCGTCGAAAAAATGGTGCTAGATCCGGTAAGCCGCAAAAAAGTAAGTAACATCGGCTCGAAATCTTATTTATACTACAACAGGACGTATTTCTTTGAAAACGAAAAAACTCAGGCGGAATTTGAAGCCAACCCTGAAAAATACGTCGATATAAACGGGACTTTAAAATGAAAAATATGCAACTAAGGCTTATAAAAAGCTCGATCACCGGCTCGAAGGTGCAAAAAGGAATGGCCTTTATCACCATACTTTTGGCGACGGTTTTGATCGCTTGTATGCTAAATATCACGCTAAAAATCGGCGATCAGATCGCTAGCGAGCTGCGCGGTTACGGCTCAAACATCGTCGTCTTGCCAAAGGGCGAAGCGCTGGCTATCGAGATCGAGGGTAAAAATTTCACACCGCTAAAATCGCAAAACTACCTAAACGAAGAGGATTTGCATAAGGTAAAGGAAATTTTTTGGCGAAACAACATCGTGGCGTTTGCGCCGTTTCTAAACGGAGAGGTAAAGGACGCTAGCGGCGAAAAATACCAAATCACGGGCACTTGGTTTGATAAATTTGCAAACGTGGCTGACGAGCCGGAGTTTAAAACGGGCGTAAAAACGCTATTTGGCTTTTGGGCGGTTGAGGGCAAATGGATAGAGGACGACGATACGCAAAACGTACTCGTGGGCGAAAATTTAGCCGCAAAGCGAAATTTGAGCGTCGGCGGTGAACTAAATTTAAACGGACGTAGCGTAAAAATTGCGGGCATCCTAAAAGGAGCCGGTGAAGAGAGCTATAAGATCGTAACCTCGCTAAAGCTAGCTCAGGAGCTTCTAAATAAGCCCGGACAGTACTCAAAAGCCGAGGTTTCGGCGATGACGATCCCGGAAAACGACCTCTCCGTCAAGGCTAGGCGAAACCTAGATAACCTAGACAGCGCCGAATACGACATGTGGTACTGCTCGGCCTACGTTAGCTCGATCGCATATCAGATCGAGGAGAACTACGCGGGCGTTGCAGCAAAGGCGATGATGCAGGTAAGCGACGCCGAGAGTAATATCGTGAAAAAAATCCAAAGCCTAATGGGTATCGTTAGCGTCATCGCGCTTGCGGTCGCCTCTATCGGCATTACCTCGCTGATGACTAGCGAAATTTACAGACGCAAAAAAGAGATCGGCCTGCTAAAAGCCATAGGCGCTAGCAACTTTGAAATTTATGCCCTTTTTGCGAGCGAAAGCCTAGTCGTGGCGTTTTTTGCGGGCATTTTGGGAGCGTTTTTGGGTTATGCGCTTAGCTACATAATCGCTTACAGTATCTTTGGCTACGGCATCGGCATCGCTTGGATCGTGCTCCCGCTTAGTATCGCTTTTGCGCTTCTTATCTCGATCGCGGGCTCGCTCGTGCCGATGAGAAGCGTCGTTAAACTCTTGCCTGCGGAGGTGCTATATGATCGCAAATAAAGGCTTTTTTTATAACGTCATTTTTAAAAGCCTGCGCTTTGGCGCGGCTAGAGTGGGCGTCATCATCGTCTCTATCCTGCTTGGCGCGTGCGTGACGGCGGCTTTTGTAAACGTGTATCTGGATATCGACTCAAAAGTAACCAAGGAGCTAAAAAGCTACGGTGCTAACGTGGTTTTCGCTCCCGCAGACCCCGTTAGCGACGCGGTAAACGAGGCGAAATTTAACGAAAAGATCGCCAAAATCCCAAGCGACAAGCTACTCGGACAGAGCGGATATCTTTTTACGCAGGTAAATATTGGCCCAACGACCGCGATCGCTATGGGCGTCAAATTTAGCGATCTAACGCGGGTTAAGCCGTTTTTGGAGGTTAAAGAGGGGCAAGGCATAACGCTTGATTTTGACGAGAGAAACGCGCTAATCGGCACCGATCTAGCCAAACAAAGCGGCTTTAAGGTCGGCGACGTGATCGAAGTGAGACAAATCGGCGCGAATTCGGGCGAAAAGGTAAAGATCCGCGGCATCGTGCAAGACGGCGACAAGGAGGACTCGCTGCTCATCATCTCGCTACCTCTAGCGCAAAAGATAGCAAACGAGCCAAATACGCTAAACTACGCCGAGGCCGTAGTAACGGGTAAATTTGACTACATAAGCGAGCTTGGCAAGAGCCTTAGCGACGAGCAAATTTCCGTTAAGCCAGTGGCTAAAATTTCAAAATCAGAGGGTCTGATTTTGGATAAGATTAAGCTTTTGATGGCGCTTGTTAGCTTTGTTATCTTGCTGATTACTTCGATGTGCGTAAACACGACGCTAAGCGCGATTTTATTCTCGCGCTCAAAGGAGATTGCGCTGCTTAGAGCGCTGGGCGCTAGCAAGAAAAATGTGTTAAATTTGTTCGGCGTCGAGACCTTCGTCACGGCGTTTGCGGCGGCTTTTGTAGGCGCGATTTTAGGCTACGGTTTGGCGCAAATTTTAGGTTACGCGATTTTTGATTCGAGCATCGATTTTAGATTTATGAGTATACCGATAGCGATGGCGATCTCGCTCGTTTTTGCGGGCGCGGCCTCGATCTATCCGATCAAACGGGCGCTAGAAAATAAAATGGCCGATATTTTAAGAGGAGAATAATATGCAGTACGCGATAAGATTAAACGGGATAGAAAAAAGATTCGGCGAAGTAAAGGCGCTAGAGAGCATTACCTTTGACGTAAACGCCGGCGAGTGGGTCAGCATAATGGGCCCAAGCGGCAGCGGCAAAAGTACGCTGGTAAATATCCTCTCGCTGATGGACGAGCCGACCGCAGGCACGTACACGCTAGGCGGAGACGACGCTAGCAGGCTTAGCGACGAGGAGACTCTCAAATTTCGCCGCGAAAAGATCGGGCTGATATTTCAGCAGTTTCACCTCATCCCCTACCTAAACTGCGTCGAAAACGTGATGATAGCGCAGTACTATCACAGCAGCGTGGACGAAGAGGACGCTAAAAAGGCTCTTGAGCGAGTGGGGCTGGGGCACAGGCTAGATCACCGTCCGAGTCAGCTTAGCGGCGGCGAGCAGCAGCGTCTGTGCATCGCGCGTGCCCTGATAAACGATCCTGATATCTTGATAGCCGACGAGCCGACGGGCAACCTCGACGAAGCAAACGAACGCGTAGTTTTGGAGCTGTTTCAAAAGCTGCGAAGCGAGGGCAAAACGATCCTGCTCATCACGCACAACCCGGATCTTGGGCAGTTTGGTGACAAGATCGTCTATCTAAGGCACGGCAAGATGGAAAACATCCACTACGTAAGCGACGGCGAGCGCGCGGAGGCATGCGAGAGGTTAGCTGCTCAGCCAAGCGGCCAAAGCGCCTTTGCGACGGCTTAAATTTGGGAGAATTATGATAAAAAAATATATATTGTTAGCCTTTGCGGCGGCGATGATAGCAGGCTGCGGAAATAGCGGCTTTGACAAGCACCACATTAGCCTAAACTCGCCAAAGGGCGTAGATACGCACTATTTCCCCGAGGGTAGGCGGCTCAAAACGGACGGCAAGCCTTATATGCTCTTTTTCTTCGGCACATCCTGCGGCGCCTGCGTAGCGCAAGCTCCGATCGTAAATGAAATCTACTCCGAGCTTAAGGATAAATTCGGCGTTTACGGGATATTTGGACCCAGCCTTGGTTTTGATAAAGATATCGACATGGTGAAGCACCACGGCATCGCCTACGATGTCATTAGCGATAAAATTTCGGTCGATTATTTCAGCAAGGCAGTGGGCGGCGTGATGGGCGTGCCTGCTATCTTCGTCTTTGACGGCGAGGGCAATCTCAAAAAGCGCTTCATCGGGCTCACTCCAAAAGCCACTCTAGAAAACGAGATCAAGCTGGTATTATAAATTTACTCAAAAGTAAAGATTTAGTAGTAAAATACGCTTAAATTTGATCCTAAATTTGACCCGACCGCGTTAAATTTGCTGCGGTCAAATTTAGGCGAGGAGACGCGAAATGAAACTAAAAATTTTCTCTATTTTGTTATTTGCGATTTTTTTCGTAGGCTGCGGCGAGCCTCGCACGCCCGAGCTTTACGCTAGAAGCACGGTGCCTATTTTTATAACAAACGGCGACGTGAAAAAAGCCTCGCGTAGCGTCTATGTTTACTTTAAAAACTCCTGCGGCTACGCAAATACGCTAGAAAACACCGTGCGAAACAAACTACTGCAAAACGGCTTTACGCAAAGCCTCGATCAAAAAAGCGCCGACGTGGTGATAATGGGCGATTTTGCGAGCTTGCAGCGCTTTGAGCGACGCGAACGCCCGCGAGTGTATATGAATATGGGTTATGGTTTCGGCAGCTACGGGCGCACACGAAGTATGGGCTTTGGCATGCTTTTTGGCGACCCATTTGACGATGATTTTTACGACAGGACGGATTATTATCTTTACAGAGCCTTTATCAGCGTGATGATCCGCGCAAACGGCAGCGAACAAAGGACGAATCTCGAGATTGAAAGCGGCCAAAATCTTTATTCGCCAAGCTACATAATCCCATACATAGAAGAAAAGGCGGCGACGCAAATACTTAACTTTTTTTACCCTTAACGGCTTGTCTTTTTGCCCTATACTTCGTTACTTTTAAATTTGGCTCGGTCATTACCTACAAGGTAACTCTCGTCGCCAAATTCAAAAGCGCCTCGTCTAGAACAAAAATACTTCGCCTTAACTTTTTACGTTCAAATTTGAAGATAAATTTGTAAATTTCGGCTTCAAATTTTATCAACCCAAACCCGCACCCTGAAAACGTCAAATTTAAATTTTCGGCGCTCCAGCACCAGATAAAACTGCGCATAGCGCAGCAACCTCTCACGTGCAGTGGGGTTAGAGAGGGCTTGGGAGAGGAAGGGGCGACGCTTCGTAAGTAGAATCCCCTTCCTCTCCCGAAAAAAAAGAAAAAGGGAGCTATTTTGCTAGCTTCGCTCGCAACTGCTAGCGCAGCGTAATTCAAGCCCCTTTCTTCTCAACAAAAAAGATTAAATTTAATGCATAACGCCAAATTTAACCAAACCAAATTTAGCATCTTAAAGGTGCGGGTCTCGGTGCGTAAAATTTGTCGCCGTCTACAAACAAAACCGCGCGAAATTTATAAATCTTATCTTAATGAAAATCAGGAAATATTCAAATACCTTTCTATATAATTGTGATACGAAAAATCAAAATTATCATAAAGGATTTCAAATGAGATTAGCTATCAGTCTGGCTGCGGCTACGACGGCGCTATTTGCAAACGGCGCAAATCCCGACGTCATAAAGCCGATAAAGGATTTTACGCCTCCGCCGCCGTATACGCCAAACGTCGCCCAAAGCGCGTTTCCCGAAAATCAATTCGACCGCACGCCCAGGGACGATTATTTTTTCGTGACGGATTTGCTTGATAATTCGATGGATAAATTTCACGTCGCGGGCGGATTTTACGGCAGGACGTTTT